>JARLHR010000230.1 GCA_031292145.1 Clostridium sp.
CTGCTAATTCTATTTCAATAAAAAATACTTTAAGCTCTACTAAAGAACTATTTGATAACAGAAGAACTCCTCTTCCTAATGGTGCTGCTCCTGCTATTGATGGTGAAACTCCAACTATTAAGCGAAGCTATACTCTTAGAAGCTCTACCATAAGAAAAATAAATGAATTAAAACATCTACATCCTGATATAAATGTATGTGTCAGCACAATAGTTGATCTTGCCATTGACCATTATCATAACTACATTGTAAATGAAGGTGGCACTCAATAATTATCTTTCTCTAATTACTTTCACTTAATTATTTCTTCTAAAAATAAAATTGTCCATATTCCCTCATATATCCTTTATAGGAGGTGATGAATTTATGGATATAAATCAATTAATGAACCTTATTGTTAATAATGGTGCGACTTGTTTCTAAGTGAAAAGCTTAGACTAATTAACTGATTAAATTCAGAGATTAGAATTGTTATTATGAGAAATCAAATGATAGGGTAACGCCTTGAAGGGTTTCCACTAATACTCCGTTTAGCGTTTTGTTGAGTAAACAACAAAGGGTTAATAGCACGGTGAAGTCGGCTGAGAGCCACCGTAAAGTGTAGAAATGCACTACGAAAAGCGAACCAGAGGTGGTCGAGTGGTGATAGGCCGGGTGTCTATAAAATATCTATGGTCAGTATGCTACTAAGTAGCTGACGAAGTTAGGAATGTACGAGTCTAAAAACTAAATATCCAAAAATGGATATAACACAAATGTGTAGTAAGTGTGGATGAGTAAAAATCGTTGTTATGAAAATCCATATAGTGTTACAGGCACTATCAAGCTTACAGGCTTACACTAACGACCTAAGGATATATGCAAAGATAATAATAACGAAACAAGGAAAGCTTGGAACAGGGAGGTTTTACTACCTATGAAATGTTGATAAGGAAAAGAGTATCTCTATAACTTATCTTAATCTAAGTGAGAGTGGTGGCATGAAGCTACGATAATTATTGTAATGATAATTTAGCAATAGCCACTAGACAATTGTTATTTGATAATTAAATACTGAATAATTTCAAGGTTCGAGTAAGACTAAGAGATGGAATTCTAAATTTGTAAATACACAAAGGAGGAAGTAACAGACTTGGAGGAAAGCTTAAAATTAAAGAAAAGACAGTTACTAAGAAACAGTGAATATTACACAATGGAAAATATATTTGACACCCTGTATAATGAATCCATTAACAACAAAAAGTTTAAGAAATTAATGCAATATATAATATCAGAAAATAACATTTTGTTGGCATTTAGAAATATCAAGAAAAACAAAGGTTCAACAACAGTTGGAACCGATGGCATTGATATAAATTATTTTAAGAACATGGAAACAAAGAAATTTGTAAAGCTTATTCATAATAAAATAGAAAACTATATGCCCAAAAGTGTTAAAAGAATTGAAATCCCTAAACAAAATGGTAAAACCAGACCACTAGGAATACCATGCATGGTCGATAGAATAATCCAACAATGTATCAAGCAAGTTTTAGAACCTATATGCGAAGCAAAATTTCATAAGCATAGTTATGGATTTAGACCAAATAGGTCAACAGATCATGCTATTGCCAGGTGCATGAGTTTAATGAATATAACAAAACTTCACTATGTGGTAGATTTAGACATTAAAGGCTTCTTCGATAATGTTAATCATAGTAAACTTAAAAAGCAACTATGGAATTTAGGTATTCAAGATAAAAACCTGATTAGTATAATTGGAAAGATTCTAAAATCAGAGATACAAGGCATAGGAATTCCTTCAAAAGGTACACCTCAAGGCGGAATAATTAGCCCACTACTATCTATCAAACATAGTTCTCAACGAATTAGACTGGTGGATCAGTTCTCAGTGGGAAACATTCGAAACAAAGCGTAATTATATATATATCACGAAAGGAAGAAAGAGCCAATCTAACAAATTCAAAGCATTAAAATCAGCTAACTTGAAGGAAATATACTTAGTAAGATATGCTGATGACTTTAAACTCTACTGTAGAGATTATAAAACTGCACAAAAAATATATAATGCTACAAGATTATGGTTAAAAGAAAGGCTAGGGTTAGATATAAGTCCTGATAAATCTAAAATAACTAACCTAAGAAAGAATTATACAGAATTTCTAGGATTCAAACTAACACTAAAACCTAAGAAGGGCAAATATGTTTGTCAAAGCAGAATGTGTGATAAAGCTAAAAAGAATACTATTAACAAGCTTAAGGAACAAATTAAAAAAATCCAAAAGCAAGGTAGTAGTAAAGAAGTATCAATATTAAATTCAATGATATTAGGATGTCACAATTACTATAATAGTGCTACAAATATATCATTAGACGTTAGCGAAATACATTTCTTAGTCACCAAAACCTTGGAAACACGCTTAAAGCAATGGATATCAAATAAGCCTAAGTTTTCAGAAACCTATAAACGATTATATGGAAAATACAATGGAAAAATCAGAACTATTAATGATATTACTATATTCCCAATATATGGTTGCAGAACAAAAAATGTCATATGTTTTAGCCAAGAGACTTGTAATTATACAAAGCTTGGAAGAGAGAAAATTCACAAAAATCTCAGTGGTTACAAACATCTACTTGACTACTTACTAAGAGCTACAAATAAAATTAACACTGCTGAGTTTGACGATAACAGAATTTCACTGATTTCCGGACAACAAGGTAAATGTTATATTACAGGATTAGATTTGGAAATAGGTAATATGGAATGTCACCATAAAAAACAGAAATGCGATGGTGGTACTGATGAATACAAAAATCTAGTTTGGATATGTGGACAAGCGCACAAACTTATTCATTGTACCAAACTAGAAACCATTAAGAAATATATAGGATTATTGTCTCTTGATGAAAAAGGATTAAAACGTGTCAATTTTTTAAGAAAGTTAGTAGGAAATTCAGTTATTTAATTAAAATATAACATATTGTTGGAACGCCGTATGAGGTGAAAGTCTCACGTACGGTGTGAACCAGGGGAAAAGATGGAGATAACTTCAAATTCTTACCTATTGGTATGATTTCCTGTTGCTGTGTCGGCTTATTTGCTCATTCGCTTAGAAAAACAAATTGTTAGCTTATCAAGTTCAATTAATAAATTAAATACCATAATATCAGCAAAACTTGGAATTGCCATCGATACTGATGATTCCGATGATTCTCATAAGGTTGCATGAGAAAAAGGCGATAAACATTAATTTTTAAATGTTTATCGCCTTTAAACTTAGTTATGTTTCTGATTTTCTAATTAAATCTCAAGTTAAATTTCTTATTAATTCATAAATTAAGAAAACATATAATAACTAACATTTTCTTATTTAAAATTCAAACCTAAATATTAAATAACTTTAATTCATCATGTAATTCGCTTCTTGAATACTCATTTCCAGGATATCTTTCAATATGCTCAACATTAAATCTCTTCTTTGTTATCAGATAATTCTTAAGTTTTAAGTATGCACTTATAGGAAAGTCATGGTTGTACCAAGTTTCTCTATATCCTACAAATCCATAATTTTTTATTATATTATCCATTTCATCAATGATACATTTAATGAAATCTCGTGTATCACAGACTTCATCTAATATTATTTTTTTATCACTTTTCTTATATAAATCCGTATATGATTCGATAAGAATATGTAATTGATTATTATCTATTGACGTTAAGTTCCATACATCCCCACCAGGTTCAGCATGCCATTCAAACTTGCTTTGCTTTTTCACCTCATCTTTTGGTACACACTCCATCAATAATATCATTATAGCTTCTAAAAGTTCTTTTAACGCATCATTTAAATAGCTTACAGAAAAATATCCATTACATCCGTTTATTTCAATATTAGCTTCTGCCCAACCAATACCAGATAGCTCATAAGAAAATTTCATTTTATAACCTCTTTTTTAATAAATTTATAAATATCAGCTATATAAACATTCATCCAATCGAATTATATCAATTTTTGCCAAGATTAATTAAAAATTGTAATTCCTCATCCAAGTTATGTCCATAGCTTTATCATCACTTTCAAATTACTCTACCTTAAATCAGAATTTTATATTTCTTCTTTAGTATTCAAGTTGTCATATTTTATCATTTATAAAACATCGTCTGTTTTTTGCAAAATATAATTCTTTTATGACCTCTGAAAATATATATGCAACATTTTTGCTATCTCACTTAACACCATTTAATTTATAAGCTTTTTATACAAATTGTAAATAGGATAATCTGCAAAGAATTTCTGAGTCTCCTTGTCTAATTTATCATAATAAAATTTTGCTTTTTCTTTATTTTCCAAAAGTACATTTATTGCACATAGAATCTGAAAATCACTGTCGTCTAAACTTTTTATTTCTCTAATATCTTCATCAGTTAATTCTTTTAATCGTTTCTTTATCTGTAATTTATTAATAATATAATATGCCTTTTTGCCTTCTATATTTTTCAATTTATCTAACTGATACAAAGCTATTTCCAATAACTTTTTATCTTGATTATTGTCATAAGCTTGTACTAATCTAAGTGCAACATTATTTAATTTATTCACAGTAAATTCGTTGATATCTGCTTTATCTATCTGTTCATAAAAATAATTATAGTTATAATAATATAGATTGCTTAATACTTGGACATCTATATTATTCAAAATTGGAACCTTAAAATATTCATCCTTTTCATTCTTAACAAACATCTGATTTTCTTTGCTATATATAGCATTAATCAACTTATTTTTTTCATCATTCTCATTACGAATTGCTATTACAGGAATATATTTATTTTCCAATTTCCAGTTATATATATGAATTTGGTTAGTAAAATACTTGTTATGAATACCATTTTTCAAATCAACAATATCTACTAATTCTTTCCTTGTTTTAGATAATAATTCTCTAAAAGGTTTATTATAATCAAATTCTATCATACTTAACGTATCACTTAATTCAATAAAAAAATTAAGTTCAGCCTCTAACTCCTTCGGCATTTTTAAATTCTGATATTTAAATGGTATACCATCTATTTTGAATTCAGAATTATTTATCATTGCTAGAATAAACTTTGCATCCCTAGCTAAATCATTAATATCTGTTTGTACTTCAAAATGAAATTTACCTTTTGTTAAATTAATATTTAAGTTTTTACTTAAGACTAATATTGTATCTCCATTAGAACTAGTTTGTACTTTATATTTTTCATAGTAAAATGTCTGCCCCATACTTATCTTTTGATGTACTTCTTTACATATAAAAAATTCTTCATTCTCCTGCCATTCCAGTGGTACTTTAAAAGGACTTCCTTCTTTTGTTCCATAGAAGCAAACATCTCCAGACGAAACTCTTTGTACAAATTCATATTCATTCCTTACTCCAACAGCTGTTGCAGTAAATGAAGTAATTTTATCCATATCTTTTAGCATAATAGTATTTTGCACAATCTGCCCAGAACCAAATCCTTGCATTCTGCTCTCTTTACTGAACTGCTTTGCCACAATATCAAGTTTTTCCGGTTTCTTTTCTAGCTTGATAAATTGAATATTTATTGTTGATCTATTTTTCCTTCGTTTAGCTTCTTCCAAATAGCTCTTTATTTTTGAAGGGAAAAGAGAAGAATAAAATATTTCTTTTTTCTTACCATCTCCTGATATAAATATCTGAAAATACAAAACACCTCTATCATGGAAATATATATTTAAATCATCTAAATCAACAGGATAAGTTATTCTTTGTTTATTAATATATTTCTTTTCATTATCAACATGTCCCTTTATTTGCACTGGAAGCTTGTCATCAAAATTCTTCTTATTGCTCACATTATAGCCTTTATAAATCCATATGTATCCATCCCAAGCCATTTCTTTATCCATATAATTAAAGTCATGTTCCATTGTTGTATGTTCATCTATAACATTTTCTAAAGCATTTAGTGCTCTGGTTTCAATCTTGGTATTGTTTGGTATGCTCATAAGCCTACTCCTCTCAATGTGTTTTATAGAATGTCATAAAATTTAATAGAATCTTCCATTTCTATCTAATTTTCTTTAATACCACATTCTATTAAGTTTTCATACATTTGATTCTTTTCACTTTTATCATAATAATATACTTTCCACTTTGCTTTATTTTTAACATAATGGTTAATCATAGTAAAATAAGGCATATCTACACCTGATAAAGAATGTCCAATAATAATTACCTCATCTATATCTTTGTCTTTTATATCATACAATTTATGCATATAACTACTTACATTTTTATGTGTACTATTATAATAGTCTTCTATAACTCTACTTATACTTGATTCCTTTTCATCAAAAATTTCATCTGCTTTTCTATGTATCTCTTTAATATTTTCCATTCTTGTATAATTTCCATGACCTATTACTGGGTTTCCATCACGCCTTCTTAATGATCCATGAATATGTATAATTCTATTTTCACTTATTTTATATACGTTTTCTAAAACACTTGTATAATTAAAAGTTATATACATATCATTGTTTTTATCATCAATTATTTTTGTTTTGGGCTGTAAATCACGTACTCTGATACTTTGTATCCAAAGTTTAAGATAATAAGGTAATTCTTTTATATAATTAAATTCCTCTGAAAAATATGTATACAAATTATCTTCAATTCCAATATCTCCACTTTCCAATCCCATATCTATTGAAATTGCATTCTCTATTATTATGTCTTCATCTATATTAGCTAAATTACTTTCAAATTCATTCCATAACAATTCTTTCTTTTCATCTTCTGAAAAGCCAGGATATATATCATAATTAAGCTCAAATGCATATAAAAAATCTGGATAACATTTTTCTAAAAACATTCTAAAATCCCAATAACTAGTTCTTAATTTATGTCCTTTATCAAATCCATTTCCAATAATAAATACTTTCATATGATCCCTCTTTTTATACTTAATAAAATAATTAATGATTCTTCTGTATAATACCATATACATATTATAACTATTATTACAACTTTTTTATATAAAATATTAACCTGTTGCTTATTAATTCATAAAATGAAGATATTAATTCTCTTCAAGCCATAGTAAATCTACGATTTTTAGAATTTTAAAAGATAAAATTCCACATTCACATATTATATCCTCAGCTTGAAGTAATTAATATCTTCTGATTAATATTCTCTATAGCTCGGACTTTAATGTTTTTGCTATCACTTAACTCTGAATTTACTTCTAAACTCAAGGACCAGAAAGAAACAATCCTCAACACCTTAAAGCTTCGCTTCAATCTATTGCATTGTTACTTTCTTCCCATATTATTTTAAAGTGCAGCTAGTGACTTCAAGGCTTCGCCTTCAAGTCAAAGGAAGTAATAGACAAGCTTATAATCTTATTTTGCTTATTTATAGAGAAGTATGTTGAGATGTTGTAAGCTAAATTAAACATATCTACAATAAAGCTTTTCTATTACCTTAAATTATAACTCGCTTATGCTCAGACAAAGGAAGAGAAGTACAAGCTGCATATAGTTTTTATTAATTATTTCTAAATGTATTCATTAAGTATATATAAACGACAGTGATAGGTATATAGCTTACACTTCTCATGGATTACATGGCCTGCGGCAACAAGGAATAAATATATAGAAGCACTGCGTGCTCCTTGTGGCTGCGCCACTCTATTAGTTTTTGTTATATGACTACATATAGTATTTAAGTAAAATATTTATATATCTGAATAATAACATTTTAATATTCTAGAATGTATAGCTATTCTATCTATTCCTATATACGTATTTTTTAAAGGACAAGTTATCTTATTGGATAATCATTTGGGCGCCTTAACCACCACCCAAAAAAGGACAGGTCATCAGCATGAGATACTTAGTTTATAAAAGTCTCCTCAAAATCGGAGCCTTTTATAAACTAAGTATCTCTATGCATTAGACTAGTCCTTTATTTGGGTTCCCGGTGGGGCGCATTCAGTACGAACCTAAGTTTATTCATATTCTTTTTTATATTTGCTAATATACTGGTTATTTCTTAGTAAACTCTGAAATAAAAGTATATTGGCCAGACAAGCTGGCAATGGTTATGGGGGGCTTGGACTTGCCATCACCAATACTTTTATATGGTTTGGAAAGGTGATGGCAATTCCATTTTGTACAGGCTTGGTTCTTTGTATTATTATGGTGTATTGTATAACTACCGCTTTAATGTCCAATAACTAAAAATAATGAAATATATCTTATGGAAATTATTTTTAGTTATTCGGCATTAAAGCTATTGTATTATTTTAATATAGAAAAAATAAATTAAGCCTGCACAAAAACGCCCCCTGGTAAAACTCTAGAAAATTCTTCTAATCAGTTTTTTCCATAACAAATGGTATATTTATTTAAAATTATTGTAAAGATACGCTACGCTTATGATCTTGACAATAATTTTAAATAAATATCATATGGTCATTATGAAAAAATCTATGTCTTAGTATGCTGCTCGGTGGGACATGCTATCTTAAAGTTTTTCTGTGTATCTGATGAAGAACTTGTCCTTTTATTGGTGAATTAATATCGGAACCCAATAGATTGTCCATTTTTTAATGTTTGTTTTGGGGGATATAGCACTTCCCCCTATGTACTTTAGAATGGTAATTCATTACTATTAACTAACTTTAAGACATTTTCATGCTCATCATTATAAATATCAAATAATCCATTTTGCCATTCTTCAAATTGTTCCTGCTTTTCTTTTTCCCAGTCTGTAAATACACCATTATCTTTGCTCCTAATTCGTTTCCATATTTCAAAATCATCTTCATTTACTGAACATATACCCTTTCTTGGTATATGCTTATTAAAAGCAATAGTTAGACCATAAACACTTAATCTGCCTCCATCATATTCCATTATTATCTTTCCATCTTTAAGCCTATAGGCCATTTCAATTAATTTAAAATCCTCGCTTTCCCTAGAATATTGATACTCTGCAATTAATGTTTTTGACTCATATTTTCTCTTATCCAATTTTAAAACCACCTTTTCTTTTTTTGCTTTCTCCTACCCTATCTATAGTCTTCCCTCTTATAGAAATTTAATACATTTTTATGTACAAAAAAAGTACCTTTTTAGGCACCTTAAATAATATATTTTATTCTCCTATACACATTTTCATAAATGCCCTTATAGCTTTGCTTACATCCTTTCCGTTTCTGTAGCAGTATTCCTCAAACTTATTGTATAATCCCATATCACATTCTAAATGAACTTGTTTTGTTGGTGGTTTTCTAATCTTAGTTTTCTTGTTTTCTTCCACTTATTTACCACTCCTTCCTAGTAAAATATTCTATCCAGTAAATAACTTTCCTATTCATTTTTTGTACAAAAAACATTTCATTTTAGTACAAGCAATACAGAATATTTGTTCGTACAATTGGCAATAATTATAATATAAAGTTAAGAAAGGATTTTACATATATGAGATACTTTTCATTCACCAGATGGCTTACAGTTAAAGAAGGATTTGATTCATTGACTCATTATAAAGAATGGCTAGAAATCATCTCTAAAAATTCTAATGATGAAGCTAAAAAGACAGATATGTTTTACCACGAAAAATATGTTCATTGGCAAAAATACTTGCAAACTGAGTGGGATTAGAGGTATTTCTTCTCTAACTCCTAGTAAAAACGAAAGGATTGGTTACAATGACCTTTGCAACCTGGTTAAAAAAAGAAGAAGGATTCACATCAAAAGCTCAATATGATTGCCTTTTAAATACCTTACCTTATGAAGCAAGAAGAAAAGTAAGCCTTTATTACAAAGAGAAATACAAATATTTTCTTACTACCAAACCAGAGCAACTTGAACTTAAGCTAAAATAATCCTGAAGAGGTCCACCTCTTCAGGATTATTTTATATACTTAATTCCATTAATAAAATAAAAAACATTTATCATAAACTCTAATACCAATCTAAACTAAAACCAAAACGTAAATCATTGAAAACCTAAAAAATTAACTACTCAAATTATAGGACAAGCCCTTGTTGTTTTTTGTGCAAATAATTAAGCTCCATAGAAAATAAATATTGTAAAGGGGTGAGCGCAGCGAATTTTCCCCTTTACAATATTTATTTTCTATTGGTATAATTGCTCTCCCAAAAAACAGCATTATACATATATCGTGATATTTACACCATTTAAGTGCATATTCACTTTTTATGATTAGTTGTCCTTGTTTATGGCAAAAATTATAATGGAGGTGCTTCAATTGATATACTTTATAATGAACCATACCCTTGAAAATATGAAAAGTAAACTTTTAATTCTATATATACTTAATGCTACAGATATAATATTTACTCTTTTTCTTTTAAATACTGGTTTTTACATAGAAGCAAATAATTTAATGTCTGCTGCTGTTAAAAGCTATACAGCTAGTTTTTTATTAAAAATTGTATTGCCTGCATCTCTTTTTATAATTATGTTTTTTAGAATGAAAAAAGCAACTGACAAGCAACTAAAACAATCCAACTTCTTTATTAATGGTGCCATAATCTTATATGCTTTTATAAATATTTCTCATCTTATCTGGTTTGCAATATTACCAATATTTATTTTAACATTTAAATAACTCCATAAAAAAGAATGATCTATTAGGGGATAATAGACCATTCTAAACTCTTGTTATTTATTTAATAAGGGGTAAATAATGTTTTAACTACTTTATATTTATATATTACAAGATAATTATGTCAGTAATATGACAAACTATAATTTCATTTATATACACCGTATTTTAGAATTGTGTACTAAAAAAATGCCATAGAATCCACTACTAAATATTACGGCATTCATGATTATTATTAAGTTTTTATTATTTATTAGATACATAATAAGGTCGTATTTAATTATATTATCTTTACTAATCACATTATTTTGATATACTTTTTTTCAATAATATATTTTAAGGTATTTTCAATAATTAGCAGGATACCAAGCAATACAGCGACTCCTTTTTCAATTGGCATAAATACTAGAATTAATATACATAATATAACTGTCATAATTGCACTCACTTTTTCACTAGTTTTTCCTTTAATCATCTGTATTCTTTCATCTTTATCATCTATAATTTCATGCGATGTTTTCAAAAATTTATATTCACTTGGAGAAAATAAAATGTACATACCTAAAACCCAAATTGAAATATCAGCAATCCTACCTCCCTTACCTATAATATCATTCACAAATCTACCAGCAACATCTGAATTCATAATCATAACAATACCTATTGAAATAACAACTGGTTTTGGCATCTTATTGATTAATCTTATAAACTTCTCGGACAATGAAAACACTATAACCCCTCCTCATAAATAAATATTTCCTCAATACTCATATCAAAATATCGTGCAATCTTAAATGCCAATATAATTGAAGGATTATATCGACCATTTTCAAGTGATCCAATTGTTTGCCTTGAAACTTCAAGTGCAGCTGCTAAATCTTCTTGCTTTATGCCACGTTGTTTTCGTATCTCTTCTAAACGATTTTTCACCTTATTGCTCCCCTTTTATGCAAAGTTAACTTTCCATATCCAAATAATACAATATACATTTTTAAATGTCAAGCAAACTTTCCATACAAAGTATAGAAATACTCTTTTATTTAGAAGAAATTACTATTAAGAATCCATAATAACTTATATTATAAATATTACAATATTAAATTTCTAAGAACATAATTTATATTAATTACTACGTCAAATCTACAATATATCGTGTACAAAGTATTTTAAGCCCCTTGTCATGGGAGGGTGTACATAGACTACATATAAACAATGCATTTTATAATTATTTAATGTGCGTAGATAAATGTTATTCTTTTTTTATCATTTTTATAGTTGAATATTTCCCACATTTAGGGCATTTCACATGTAACTTCCTATTAGTTCTATAACTATTAAGTTGATTTCCAAAAATATCAAATATATGAAAACATTTTGTACATTGAAAGTTACGTTTTTCTTTATACTTAGCATCTATCAATAAAATAACTGGTATACCAAAAATTAAAACAAGACCTACTGTAATTATTATTGTTGTACGCATTTAATGCACTCCCATATTAAGATTCTTATACTTAGATTACTATAACTATTGTTATTTATTCAACTATATATTAAGTAATCATAATCTTATCTTTATATGAAACTAATACTTAAATTACTATAAATACCACTTAATTATATACACTATATAATTTACATATTATGTATCTTCAAAATCTCATTTAGGGAAAAAATTGCGTTAAAAATGGGGCTTGTGGTGTCAGCCTTCCAAACAAAAAATCCCCCGAAATAGGGGGGATTCTAAATTATTCTATTATAAATTCTGTTCATATAATTAAAATATATTCGTATATAAATCTTCTAAATAAGCTTCTTTATATATATTATAATTACTATAATTACTATAATAGAGTACATTACTCCATATATAATCATTAAATTATCAAAAGTGTTACTAGGTATTCTATTCCTTAAATAATTAGTAATAAGCATAATACCCGTTATAGTTATAAGTAATATATTTAAAAAAAATATTATTCTATTTTTCACAGTAATCATTATTCCTAATTATTATTTCTATGAAATGATAATCCTGTTGCATAGTTATAAGTAGCATCAAGACCATTACGATTAGAACAATACCATAAATAAGCTGAACCTAATCCAGCTATTCCTGATGCAACAAGTGTCATTGCTGCTGCTGGAACGCCAGCAGGTCCAGATAGCCCTAATAGACCAGAAAGTACCGCCAATGATACACTTCCTCCTGCTAAATATGCAGCTGCATCGGCACATTCACCAGCAGAAAAATAAAAATCAATTCCATAATAATGTGGAGAAATTATTGACTTTTGCTCCATTAGTGGATCATTAGTTTGATTCATTTTTATATCATACTTACCATTACTTGTTTCGAAAATAGATGCTTTACCATCTTTAACCATTTGATTCATTTCATCATATAAAGAATTCAACTTGTTGATTTCTTCACTTGTAAGACCAGCTTTTGCTGCTTTATTCTTGTCAAATATTATATTTGATTTAGTAATAGTAATACTCTTATCGATTTTTTCTCCAAGTTCCTTGAAATTATGAACTTTTACTGTTTGCACTTGAATTTTATTACTTGTTACTGTTGCAGCATTTGCTGTTATGGAATTTCCTCCTATTGCCACGCTTGTACACAATAATGCTGCACATGTAATACCTCTTAAATAATTTCTTTTCATTTTTGTTCCCCCTACTTTTTTTAGTTTGATTAGACTGTTAGAATATTATCACAATACTCAAATCACGTACATACAAATTGCACAAAACGAACAAATTCAGGTATAAAACGTATATTTATACGCATAATTCCTTTTATGCCTATAAATATACGTTTTATGACAATTCTATTGACTTGTGTCAATTAATATGTAAATTTAAAAGACTATTATTTATAAATTCTATTTTTAATTATATCTTTTAATACTTCCCTTGATATCTCGCCTCGATCTGCTCTTTTGTGATGATATGTACATAAAGAAATGAGGTTAGAATCTTGCAACCTCATTTCGTAATTCTCATTTATCGGCTCTATGTGATGAACTTCAATTAGTTTATGATTATATATTCTTTCAATAGGATCATATAAATTTCTTATACATAACCGACATAATCCTTTATCTCTAATCACTATATTATTTCTTTTTCTTTTCCAGGCTTGTGTATTTCTAAATTTATTTGCAAGGGTATCGGCTTTCTCTCTTGCCACGCTTTCTCCCTTACAAATATAATTGTGCTCGTGGATTTTGCCACACTTTGAATAACTTTTTAACATCCAATCACCTCATATGCATTCGGAATAAATTTATAGCCCATTCCATATACAGTTACTATATATAAAGGTTCCTTATGATTATTCTCTATTTTCTGACGAATATTTTTTATATAAGTATCTACTGTTCTATCAAAACCTTCATAATTAACGTCGAAAGCTTTTTCTACTAATTTTTCTCTAGAAAATACTTGTTCTGGATTAGTAAGTAAAATTTTTAAAATCCTAAATTCATTTGTTGTCAAACTTACAATCTTACTTTGCTTTTTCACAATCATCTTTTTAATATCAACCTCTAAATCTCCATTATTGAATGTTAACATATCAGCCATAGGCATAAAATCTCTATATGATCTTCTAATCAGTGCCCTAACTCTTACTACAAGCTCTCTGACGCTAAAAGGCTTAGTTAAATAATCATCAGCTCCTATAGATATCCCTTCTATTTTTTCATCTTCATCGGCCTTAGCGGTAAGCATAATTATAGGCACACTAGAGCTCGCTCTAATTCTTTTGCATACTTCTTCACCAGTTATTTTAGGAAGCATTAAGTCTAAAACTATAAGATGAATATTTTCTTCATTAAATATATTTAATGCCCTCTCCCCATCCATTGCTGTAATCACTTCAAAATCTTCCTTCTCAAGATATGCTTTAACTACATCCAATATATTCTGTTCATCATCTACAACTAATATTTTAAATTTGTTACTCATCTGCATCATCTCCAAAGTTGATTTATTAATACATTATTATAAAAATTAGAGTAAGATTTATTATATATCTTACTCTAATCTTAAAACATATTCAAAAAATCCTTTAATTTTTTTGTAAAAGTATAGCTTTTCTCTTCAAATATTCTTCTTCACTCATTTCTCCACTTGCAAATTTTTCGTTAAGGATTTTCATTGGAACATTAGATTTATCAGTATAGTTTCTAAATAATTTAATTGCTAGAATTATTAATACAATAAATATTAACATTCTAAATCCCATAGATAAAAACATTCCTCCTAATCCTATAGAACTTAAAGGACCATAACCATATCCTCCAAAACCACAAAACATAAATAATTCCTCCTTGTGATTAAAATCCTGACATATAAAACAAAATATTAGTCCTGACTTATTATTTTGAATATGCCTTTTCTTTTTTATAAATTAATTATACATATAAATTGTGGAGGAATTATGAATAAATTAAGGATCTTTCTAATTTATAATAAGTTGTCGTTAAAATAAATATCTACTATGTCGAGAAAATCATGTGCTTTTATCCTAATATATAGTCTATACTAACTAATTTATACTTAATATTGCTCGGTTCAAAACTATCATTACTATTAATTTTGTTTTTACAACTACAAGGCTTTTTTTCGTAATTCTTGCCATCTTTTTCATGCATATATATTTCATGTGTACATTCCATGTTCTCTTCCTCTTCCATCTTACTCATTTCATGTTCTCCATCATTATTTTGGTTCATGTTGTGCATACAATTTTCATGTTTCATATTATCTTCATCATTTATATCCATCATTTTATGGTGTATACTCATAATTTTATTCATATCATCCATTCCATGTTCCATACTCATTACATGATTTAATGAATCCATATGGTGCATCCCCATACAATCTGTATCATGCTTATGATTTTCCATATTCATCATTTGATGATGCATACTCATCATTTTACTCATTTCATCTTCCATACCCATCTTTTCGTCATGCATATCAGTCATCTCATGTTCCATTTCCTTCATTTCGCCTTGAGGATTCATATTATGCATATCCATGCAGTCTGAGCAGTGATTACAAGTTTCCATATTCATCATTTGATGATGCATACTCATCATTTTACTCATTTCATCTTCCATACCCATCTTTTCGTCATGCATATCAGTCATCTCATGTTCCATTTCCTTCATTTTGCCTTGAGGATTCATATTGTGCATATCCATGCAGTCTGGGCAGTGATTACAAGTTTCCATATTCATCATTTGATGATGCATACTCATCATCTTACTCATGTCACCTTCCATCTCCATCTTTTCATCATGCATATCAGTCATCTCATGTTCCATTTCCTTCATTTTGCCTTGAGGATTCATATTATGCATATTCATGCAATCTGAGCAATGATTACAAGTTTCCATATTCATCATTTGATGATGCATACTCATCATCTTACTCATTTCATCTTCCATCCCCATCTTTTTATCATGCATATCAGTCATTTCATGTTCCATATGCATCATTTCATGATCAATAGAAAGCATTTCTTCGATCATTATTTGTTCATTATAACTAATATTCTGAGTAGATCCTAAAATAAATCCATGCATAAATGGAGGTCTAGGCATATCTTTTAGCGGCATAGGTTTAACTGATTTAACATATCTTTCTACTACTTCAGGAGTTTTATCTTTTCCTACTAAAAGAGACGGAGAATGTTTACCCATATGAGCAAATAATACACCAGCTATAATATCCATTGGCTGATTAAGCACTCCAAATGTAAAAGCATGACCTTCTCTATAATTTCTACCCCAGCCAAATTCAGTTTTTGGATCTTTATACTTAGCAAAATTTACTGCTATTTCATAAGGATTTTCACCATCAATCCTACCTGAGTTTTTAACGTTATCTAGATTAGATAAATAATCTTCAACACCTCTTGATACTGTTTTAGTTGAACCTACAATGTAAATATTAATATCATCCATTTTTTTGATTGCTTCTAGTGTGCATTGAGGAATCTTATCTTTCTTTACAAACAGTATAGGATCTCCGTGATGTGCTGACCAATAGCCAGTAACAATTCCTTCAGAGTATTCCTCACCAGACATTATAAGAATATTTTTAAATTCTTTCCTTACTTTAGATATCATACATGCAGTTTCATAATAATTTCGACCTGCAATATGGTGTGATCTAAATCCATAATCTTTTAATTCTGAAGATACATTTTTTGAAATATTACCAACTAAAATCACATGAATTCCATTGTAGCCCTTAGGGGACAATCTTTTAATTTCTTTTAATGTTTCTTCATTTAAATTGTTACCATCAGTAAATAGAAGAGAAGCATTAATTGGGAAATGAATCAATGAAGTGGCCGCTATTGCATCAAAAACCTCATTTTTATTAACTAATATGACTGCATTAGGTTTCATATTACTAAAGCCAATTTTAGATACTTCTGCAGCTGTATTTATAGGATTAATACTACAAATTCTTGTAGTATTTAGCGTAAGTGGACAATTTTCTAGAATGTTATTCATTACTTTCCTCCTGGAACTTTATTAATAACTAACATATGATTGCACAATATATTTTGTTATAAAACAAAAGAGAAATACCAATTTTATTGTATTCCTCTTGTTTTGTTCTTACTATTTATTAAATTTTAATTTATCTATCTTAATATACGCTATTCTATAATTAATATATTATATATACCTGTTACTTTATTTAGTCCCATAATGTATGGATGCTATCCCAAAAGTTAAGGATTTATATTGTGAATTCTTAAAATGATTATTTTCGAATGCTTGCTTAAGCTGTTTTTTGTCCATAAAATTATTTACAGAATCCTACAAATGTTAGTGTAAAGTATTTACACTACTTCTTTTTAAATTTTCTATATATATCAGGGTTCGAACGTTTTTTTGTACAAAAAAACAATGCCCCCCTAATTTCTTGTTATAATTGAATTCTCACAAACAAAAATAACACTAAAATGAAAGGTCATTGTTATGGATTCAATTATAACTTATTTACTTTTATACAATC
>JARLHR010000231.1 GCA_031292145.1 Clostridium sp.
AATATAATATAATTGCGGTTGCACCATAGCTTCTGCGACAAGATGCCAATTTGGAAAATATTCCTCACTATTTTTTTCATAGGGAATCAGTTTATAGAGACCCTTGTTTATTCGAAGAATCAGACCTCTGTTTGTCATATCAGAAAGTAATTTTCGAATAGTAGAATAACTACTTGAAGGCAGAAATTTAATTGCATCACTTATAGTGAAAAACTGTTTTTCACTTTCATTAAGAGAACTAAGAAGTTCTGATGACCGATATGAGATATGTTTATTCATATTTTAATTGTGAGTTCTTAGCTCACTATACTTCTATAAACTCTCAATAATATTATTATTTATATTGGTTATGTGAGCTAATAACTCACATAACCACTATGAAATATAATAAATATATTTAATAAATTACAAAAAAGGAAGACCCGGAAACCATCAGACAAACAAATCATTTTTGAACCATATATAGAGGAGATTCAGGATTTTCTGATAAATATAGCAGATACCCTATAATTAACGGGAATCTTATAGATAAGGGTAATGGTTGGGAATTTGGGACGAATGTGCCGTGGCAGCAATTTAAAACAAACCTTGAACAAAATATTCAGTTTATTAAATCAGGAAGGTAAGCGATTGTTATAGAGTTATAATACTTAATAAAATGAGTACTATCAAAATATCCAATTTTATTTCCAGGTATTATCATTTAAGTCCTTTATTTGATTTTCCAATACTTTATGCATAGGATAATTTTTACTGCCGGGAAGAAGTTTAGTAATATAATCTTTCCGTTCTTTGTTAGAAGACATATTTTTTAGGATAATATTTAACATTCCTCTACCTAATGGTGACCAGGGGTATTTTTCAAGAAGTTCCTTATATACCTGGTCTGATTTATTCTTATCATCCAAGAAAATATCATAAACCGCTCCACTTATATCGAGCAATATCGGCGAATAAACGCTGTTGGAGTGAGAAACATGCAGGGAATAAAGCGCATCAGGATATTCAGGACCTCTGTACTTCCCGTTTTTAGCATTGTCAAGAATCTGTAACAATGAATTAAATACAATAGCTTCATCTCCAGTTGGTTTAATGACATTAAAGGAAATATTATCCATAATTTTTTCAGAATGAGGTGGCGTAAACAATATTTTTATAATGTATTTTCCAGGCTCAAAATATTGATCAGTAGCCATTGGACTGAGTAATTTACCAAAAAAAATCATTGAGTTGAATACATTTAAACGATTCTTCATTATTTTTAAATTCAATTTGATCGGGTGAAAAATGGTTTCCACTTAGACGTTGATCAATTTCCTTTCCATTTTGATTATATATATAAATATTAACACTTCCACCAAAATTTTCTTTGATTAATGAATTATTTACATTTTTAATTTCTAATTCTAAATCAATGTTTTCACCGACTAAATAAGTG
>JARLHR010000232.1 GCA_031292145.1 Clostridium sp.
CAGAAATCAGAAATATTTTTGTGCAGCAGGCATTTGAAAATGAGCTGTCCAAGGTTCTTAGTTGGAGGTTGTTCCACTTTAGCTTGTCACACTGAAAGTGGGAGCAAGCTAAAGTGGGCACAACCTTCAACTTAGAACCTTCAGCGACATTTTCATAGTCCTGCGAAACAAAAATATTTCTGATTTCGGTAAGTTACCACATAAGTCTAAATTGCATATATATCTGAGAATTCTATTTTAATCTTTTCCACTCGATTATTTAAGCTATTATTAGTTAATTTATAATTTGCTAGGCTATTATCATAATCTACAGTTTTAACAGAGAATTTTATTATAAATTTAGTTCCAACTCCGTATTCACTTTCTACGAAAATCTTTCCTCCCTGCATTTCAACTAGTGGTTTTACAATGGATAACCCTATTCCGCTACCCTCATTATTTCTTGTAAATGACTTATCAACTTGTCTGAATCTATCAAAGATTATATCTAACTTATCTTTTGGTATTCCTATGCCATCATCTTCAACTGAAATTGTTATATACTCCTCGCCATCAGCTATATTTACTAATATATTTCCTCCAGGCTTTGTAAACTTTACAGCATTGGATAATAGATTGAGCATTATTCTTTCCATTTTATCTAAATCACATGCTACTATTTTTTCCTCTAATTCTGTATCAAATATGAGATTTAAATTATTGTTTTTTACATAATCTGCAACCGATAAAATTATATCTTCTATTATATTAATAATATTACAATTCACCAAATTAGTTTCAATAAAACCAGAATCCAGCTTAGTAACATCTATTAGGTTATTAACTAATCTTATTAATCTAAAACAATTTTGAGTTTGAATAGTAACATTATCGAGAATCTTCTCTTTATCAATAATTTCTTTTCGAATATTCATACTAATAACTTTGTTAGAGCATAATAGTATATTTAATGGTGTCCTTAATTCATGAGAAATATTAGCAAAAAACTCTGTTCTTATTTTTTCTAACTCTAAAGCTTGATTTTTCAAAGCCAATTCTGATTGCTTTCTTTCTGTTATATTACGAGCAGTTCCTAAGATTCTTTCCTCTCCATTTATATTTGCAATACGCACATTAATTTCAAGCCAAAATTCACCATTATTTTTATCTTTACAAATCAATTCGTGAACTAGCTGCTTTTGTCTCCTTACCCTAGAAATTACTTCACGTAAATCAAATTCATAGCGAGGAGAGTTACTAGAAATGATATCACTAATATTCTTACCTATAAATTCATTTATAGAATATATAAACATGTTACGTGCGGTTTCATTCACATCAACTATGTAACCATTAAAATCACAAATGAATATGGCATCATTCACTGAATTAAAAATTGTATTTAAATATTCTTGACTTTTTTGAAATCTTTCTTCAGATTTTTTATATTCAAGCTGCCTTAAACCACTTTCTACAAGCGTCATAATAAGACCATTGTAATACTGAATCACATGATTAACTTGAGCTTTTGAAAATCTAGGAACCTTATTTAGCGCTTCTATATATTCTTTTTCATCAAATCCATACTCTAATGCTTTCTTACGAAAATATTCTATGTCTATAATTTCATCATCATAAAAGAATTGGCCAAAGAAAAGCGTAGCCACACGGACTTCAGATATAATAATTGGTATTGCAATATCCCACATATTATTTAAACATTTATATCCTATACAGTCGCTGTCATTAATATGCTCTTCAAAAAAAAGATCACTAATTAAACAATTTTGGCAAGTTATTTTATTTACCCTATGAAATTTGGTGCAGATATCCTGCCATCCAACTGCAACTTCAATTGTTCCATCTGAATTAATTATTCCCATTGGAATCCCTGAGATTGCATAAATATTTTCAGCCATTTTTTTAACTGACTCGATATTTATTACTTCCCCGAAACTAATCATCCTAATATCCCCCATTACACAATTATCCCATATTCTCCCGTATTTAGTTCTATTTATACAATATTATATCACTACGTTTATGTATTAAACAGCATTATTTTCACCCTTATGGTACCTAATGCAACACATTATTTTAATTATACATTTCAGCCATCTCGCATACTTCTGCTTCTCATAAGGCACATGAAAGAAAATAACGAGTCCAAAATAACAAAAAAATCGCAAATTCATTACTGATATGCTCCCTGTCTACTTGACAAGGAGCATATCATACTGAATAATACGATTTTAAATCTGTTATTTATTTTTGCTTATATATACTATAAGAATATTTAGAACTAAAAAGCAAACTAATTTCCGATTTAGAGATAAAATACTTAATTATAACGTATATATATCTGAAAATTCAATTTTTATTTTTTCTATATAACTGTTTAATTTATTATCAAGTAACTTAGCATTACCTTTATGATTATTTTCATCGATTAGCCTTACTGGAAGTTTTATTAAAAACTTAGTTCCAACTCCACATTCACTTTCTACATAAATTTTGCCTCCTTGCATCTCCACCAGTGATTTTACAAGAGATAATCCTATCCCACTCCCTTCATGGCTCCTTGTAAATGATTTGTCAACCTGTCTAAATCTATCAAATATTATATCTAGCTTGTCCTCGGGTATTCCTATACCAGTATCTTCGATTAATATAGTGATAAATTCCTCACCATCAGATATGTTTACAAATATATTTCCGCCAGGCTTTGAAAATTTTATAGAATTTGAAAGAATATTAAGCACAATCCTTTCAATTTTATCTAAATCGCAAGCTATTATTTTTTCTTCTACTTCAGTATCAAATATTATGGTTAAATTATTGCTGCCTATATAGTCAGCGACTGATAAAGTAATTTCCTCTACTATATTAACAATATTGCAATTAACCATGTTAAGTTCAAAATATCCTGTATCTAATTTAGTGGAATCAATAATATTATTAATTAATCTTAGCAATCTTAAACAATTCTGTCTCTCTATGCTAATATTGTTAATAATTTTTTCTCTATTAATATTTTCTTTTTGAAGATTCATGTCAATAATTTTATTTGTTCCCAATATTATGTTTAGGGGAGTTCTTAGTTCATGAGAAATGTTAGCAAAGAACTCAGTTCTTAATTTTTCAAATTCAAGAGCTTCATTATGTAATCTTAATTCATTTTGTTTTCTTTCTGTAATGTTACGTACAACTGATATAACTCTTTCTTCTCCATCTATATTTGCAATACGAAGATTTGCTTCAACCCAAAGTTCATTACCATTTTTCGCTACATGAATCGCCTCAATAATTAGTGGATTTGATTTTTTAATCTTACTAAATAGTTGTTCTTTATTAAAACTATAATCAGGTGAATTTTTCGAAATTAAATCGTCTACATTCATGTTCATCAATTCATTTCTACTGTACCCAAACATAGCGATGGCAGTTTCATTTACATCTAATATATTGCCATTAGCATGACAAATTAATATAGCATCATTTACTGAATTAAAAATTGCATTTAGATATTTTTGACTTTTTTCAAGCTCTTTCCTAGAATTTTTACATTCTAGCTGCCTAAATCCACTTTCAGCTAGGGTCATAACAAGACCTTTATAATACTCTACTATATGCTTAACTTTATCTTTAGATAATATAGGCACCTTGCTTAGAGCTTCCAAATACTTTTTTTCATCAAATCCAAATTCTAATGCTTGTGCACGAAAATATTCTATATCTATTTCTTCATCATCATAAAAAAATTGACCAAAAAAAATTGTAGCTACATGCATTCCTGATATAATAATGGGTATTGCAACATCCCACATATTATTTAAACATTTATATATTATGTATTCGTCTTCTCCGATATGCTCATTGATATATCTATCACTAATTAAACAACGTTTACAAGTGATTGGATGTCTCCTGTGATATCTACTACATATCTCCTCTCCATTAAGTTTAAACTGAATGTTCCCATCAGCATCAGTAATTGCCATGCTAATTCCTGCAATTTCATAAATATTTTCAGCAATTTTTTTCAAAGACTCAATGTTTATTAATTCCTTAAAGCTAACCATTTTTATAGTTCCCCCTCAATACCAGCTTATAAATTCACTTATTGCATTACGCATTTTTCCATATTGCCTCCATTGCTACAAAAAGGTGAATGCTTACTAGTAGCTTCCCTCTTTGTTCAACTAAATTTATATAGTAATTATACTTTAACAAGTTTTATGTAAATCATAACATATTATACATTATAATCCCAACATATTATATATTCCAACCCAACATTATTCAATTTTTAACGATTATAATTTTTTAACTATATCAGAATAGCCATAACCAAGATTTACTGCTAAAGGTATTCCATATATGCTGCCAGTAATTGTAGTTTCAGGTGTATTTATATCAGCATGTCCATCATACCAAATAACTCCAAGATTATCATAATGCTTGGATATTCCTCTTATTTTTCCAATTAAACTACTCTGATCCCCCCATATCTATATTAAACTTGAATAGTTAACTGCCCATTCACATAGTTCCATCAGAATTGGTAAAAGACTTCTTCCGTAATCAGTAAGAGAATATTCCACTTTAGGTGGAACTTGATTATAAATAACCCTATTAACTAACTGACTTTCTTCTAAAGCTCTAAGCTGTTGAGTTAACATTTTTTGTGTAATTTTAGGTAAACTTCTTTTTAACTCATTAAAACGCATAGTTTTTTTACCTAAATGCCAGATAATAATAGGCTTCCATTTACCTCCTATAATATCTAAAGTTAATTCCATAGAACAATTGTATTCGACTCCTCTAAACTTCATCATTTTTATTTACATTCCTTTCTTAAGGCACAAAATCTCATGAAAACATTTCTTTCAGACTTCAACGCTCTCTTTATGTGCAGTATACAAATGGTAACTGCGTTACTAAAAAGTGCGTACTTGCTAATACTGCCTTTAACATATACATTATATTTTATACACTATTCTATCATAATTTATTTGGAATTTTAGTAAATATATATAATTAGGAGTGATATTATGGAATTAATTACTGTAAATGAATCAAAATGTATTAAGTGTGGGCTTTGTTCAAGTGTATGTCCATCTAAAGTTTTATCTTTACAAGAAAATGGTCCTAAAGCCATTAATCCAAATAACTGCATTGCTTGTGGTCACTGTGTTGCAATATGCCCCCATAGTGCAATAGACAATATTAAAACACCATTAGCTAACCAAATAGATATAAAAGATTTTCCAGTTCTAGACTCAAGTACTGCTGAATATTTTCTTAGATCCCGTCGCTCAATACGTTGTTATAAAGATACCCCGGTGCCTAAAGAAAATTTATTAACATTAGTTAATATTGCACGTTTCGCACCTACAGCTAGTAATACACAAGGACTTTCATATATTGTTGTAAGAGATAAAAAAATATTAGAACAAGCTACTGAAATAATAATTCAATGGATGGAACAACAGCTTGAAAATTCGCCTCATTGGAGTTTTCCAAGACATGTTAAAACCTATAGAGAAACTGGTGTAGATACAGTATTACGTAATGCACCACATCTGATTTTAGCAACTTCCCCAAAAGACTTTAAAAACGGAATAAAAAATACAATTTCAGCATTTTCTTATCTTGAATTATTTGCGCCAACTCTTGGATTAGGTTCATGTTGGGCCGGATTATTTGAAATGTGTGCTTTTTCAAATTATCAGCCATTGCTGCAGCTATTTAATATTCCTGAAGATAATGTTATAACAGGAGCTGTTATGGTTGGGTATCCAAAATATAAGTATAAGAAACTAGTGGATAGAAATCCGTTAGATGTCACATTTATTGACTAATAACTTCAAAATAAATTTGTAATATACAAAATAATCCCAATCCTATTCTAGGCTGGAATAGGATTGGGATTACACTTATATCTTTTAATATTGTAGTATTTTTACTTATACTTTAAATTTATTATGCACTTTTAAACTATAACTTATTGGATTTGCAGTTATATTATTTCCTATACTCATACGAAAATGTATATAAACCTGAACCAATCTCAAACGACAAGCTACCATCAGCTAATAAATTAAATCTAAAATCTGTATCAGTATAAGTCTCTGAAAATCCATTAGCTATATCAACTTGTAACGTCTTTTCATTATAAGCTTCTGTAATTTCCTTCTTTACAATTTCTACATCTTTAACATTTGGAAGATTTATGACAGAAGATGTATTATGAGGAATTTCCACTCTTAAATTAATCTTTTCATCTACTATGTCCCACTTCACAGCTATCTTGCCATACATGGTTTCTAGAGAAGCCTGCGTATAACTTAAAAGATGACTTAACTTTGGAGCTATCTTTGATTTCTTATATCCAGCTTCTAACATATCAATACCACCAATGCTTTGGTACATCCATGCTCCGACTGAACCATAAGCATAATGGTTGAATGAGTTCATGCCTATATCCCAGAAAGATCCGTCAACTTTGATGCTGTCCCAATGCTCCCACATAGTTGTAGCTCCTTTTTCTACTTGATATAACCATGAAGGATAATCTGTATTAAATAGCAGCTTGTAAGCTACATCCTTATAACCATTATCGGATAACACATGACAAAGATATGGTGTGCCTACAAATCCAGTATCCAAATGCATATTCTTCTTTTCAATTAGTTCAACTAATTTTTTTGCCACCTTTTCCTTATACTGCTCCGGTACTAAATCAAAATATAGAGATATCACCTGCGCAGTTTGTGTTTCACTAGTTAAGTTACCTTCTTCATCAAAAAACTTACTTATAAAAGCTTCTTTAATGGAATCATGTAACTGGCTATATAACTTATAATCATCCAAGTTGCCTAATATCTTAGCAATTCTTGCAAATATTCCTGTAGAATAAGCATAATATGCAGTTGAAACTAAATATCCATCTGTTGCTCCAAAGAAACTGCCTTCTTCATTATCAAGAGCCAGCCAATCTGCAAGCTGAAGTCCAGTATCCCAAAGATATTCATTATCTCCCTGGCATCTTATATAATTAATCCATTTCTTCATACTGTCATACTGCTGTCTAAGTATATTTTCATCTCCATAACACTGATAAATTGTCCAAGGGCAGATTACAGCAGCATCTCCCCATGCAGCAGTAGTATATCCAGCGCCATCAGTAAATGTTCCTTTAAGGATATCTGGAACTACAAATGGTACTGCACCATCTGACATTTGATTATATGAAAGATCCTTTAACCATTTACTGAAAAAGGTCGCTGCATTCATATTAAAACAAGCAGTTCTTGCAAAGATTTGTGCATCTCCTGTCCATCCTAAACGCTCATCTCTTTGAGGGCAATCTGTTGGTACATCAAGGAAATTCCCCTTTTGCCCCCATAAGATATTATGTTGAAGCTGATTAATTCTTTTATCAGATGTTTCAAAAGTTCCTATTGGTTTCATATCCGAATGCAGTACTACACCTGTAAAATCAGAAGGTTTCATATCATCTTTGAAGCCTTCAAGCTTTACATAGCGAAATCCTTGGAATGTAAAATGAGGTTCATATACCTCTTCCCCATTTCCACTGCAAATATAAGTCACTTTTTGAGCTGCCTCTCTAATGTTATCCCTATAAAAATTTCCATCCTTATCTAAAACTTCACCATGAGTTAGTGTTACTTTTTGCCCCTTGTCTCCATTAACCTTAAAACGAACAAAGCCAGCCATATTTTGTCCCATATCTAAAACAAGTTCACCTTTTGGAGTTTTTAAAATTGATAATGGTTTAAGTTCATGCTGTATTCTAATTGGTTCATTTTCTTGAGCAGTTAAGTGAGTTTTTGGATAAGACAAAATCACTAAATTATTGGGTTTATTAGCTTCTTTAATTTCCCTTGCATCATAAATCTCACCATTATATATATCCGACATAAGAATCTTACAGCTTTCTTCTTTCCAGGATTCATCAGAGCAGATAACTTCGCTGCTTCCATCTTCATAATAAATATGCATTTGAAGAATTAGAGCATTTTTACTTCCATAAGTATCTTTTCTCTTAGTCCATCCAAGATATCCACTATACCAGCCTTCCCCCACTGTAGCTTGAAGCTTATTGCTATCAGCTTGTATTAAATCTGAAACATCATAAGTTTGATACTGGATACGATAATTGTAATCAGTCCATCCTGGAGTTAAATAATCTTCTCCAATCCTTTTTCCATTTAACTTCAGCTCATATAAACCAAGACTAGTAACATATATTGTAGCCTTTTTAACCTTTTTATTTATTTCAAAAGCTTTTGAACAACTAAAAGGCGCTCTTGCATTAAATTCGTCATTTATTTTCTGTTCTTTTACAGAAATCCACTCTGCAGTCCATTCTGAACTCTTTAATAACCCCATTTCCCAAAAATGAACATCACTCCACTCAGATTCTTCTTCTTTGCTGACCCATACTTTTACACGATAAAAATAACGCTTTCTAGATTCAAGGGGTGCTCCATTATAAGGAATATGAATAGAATTTTCTGAGTAGGTATGCATGTTCCAAACAATGTTATTAAATTCTTCATCTGCTGCAACTTGAATTTGAAATTGCTGCTGTTTTACATTCCTTTTATCAGAGACAATCTGCCAGCTTAATCTTGGATTTACTACATCTATTCCTATTGGATTTTCTAAATATTCACATTTTAAGTTTTTTACAACTAACATACTAAAACTCCTCCTATTTATATAAGTTAATATTTTTTCTTCATTATTTTTAGTTGCAATCAATATAAGGTTATAATTCATATTTGTTAAGACAATAATTATAGTAAACTTTCATGGTCCTGCGAAACAACAATGCTTCTGATTTCGTAAGTCACCACATAATTCTAGTTTCAAATATATCTAAGCTTTATTATTTCTTTCTTTTAATTCAGCAACAATTTTAGGATATATCTTGTCTAAGTCATAAAAGTAAAGTAATACTGCTGTAAGTATGGATGCAGCTATTGGTGCATATGCAAATGAAACTTTCATTGCAAAAATTGCCGAAGCACTTTGAGTTGCTTGTCCACCAATATATCCGCCAATTCCTAAAATTGCACCGAGCACTGCTCCTCCAAGACCTGTACCTATTTTTTCTGCAAAACCTTCTGCAGCAAAAGTTAACCCTTCAATACGAATACCATGTTTCCATTGACCATACTCTACTGTATCGCCAAGCATTGCAAATGCTGAAACTAGAAAACCTGCTGAACCTAAACCTTTGATAACTAAACCAACTATTATCATCGTTATGTTAGTTGGTGCTAAAAACATAGGTATTGAACCAACTATTGTTAATATAATTCCACCTAAAGCAGTATTTCTCTTTCCAAACTTCGTAAGAATTGGTGCTGCTAAGAATGACCCTGCTATTATTGGCAGAAAAGATGCTGTTCCAATTACTCCAACTAAATTTGGATTTCCAAGTACATATTGAGCATAATAAACATTTACTCCACCAAGTCCAGCAGATATGAATATGATCACAATACTAGCAACAATAATTGCCCAATATTTATTTCTAAATAATGTCTTTAACCCATCTTTTAAAGAAAAGTTAGACTCTTCTACTGGTGCAGTTACTCTTTCTTTTGTATTCTTAAAACATATAAAATATAATAACGCTGATGCTATACCATATACAATGGCAAGAATAAGCCATCCATTTTTTCCATCACCAAAACGCTTTACTAAAGGCATTGTAATTATACTAAGTATTAATGCACCTAAAAAACCAAACATACTTCTAAATGAACTTAATTGTGATCTTACATTTGCATCTTGACTTACTAAGGCACTTAAAACATTATATGGAGTAGCTGTTCCTGTAAACATAAGCATTCCAAAAATATATGTGATAAATGCATAAACAATTTTACCGCTGCTGCTCAAATTTGGTGCTGTAAACATAAGAACTAACGAAACACCGTATGGTATTGCTAACCATAAAAGCCATGGACGAGCTTTTCCATGTTTAGTTTTCGTTTTATCAACAATTGCACCCATAGTTAAATCTGCAACTCCATCAAGAATTCTTCCTGCTAGTAAAATAAATCCAACAGTTGCTACTGCTATTCCTGCAATATCTGTATAGAAAAAACTTATAAACGTATTTGCAGTTGTTAATAAGAGATTCCCTGCTAAATTTCCAAACCCATAGGATATTTTTTCACCTAAGCTTACTTTTTCATTTGCACGATTAGCTGAAGCCTTAATATTTGTGTTCGCATTTATATCCATCTTTATCCTCCTATAAAACCGTATTTATTAATAAAATAATATAGAGTTATCGATTACATGTTGAGCTCAATCTTTTTTATAATCAAATACTACACCTATATAATATTTCAAATTTATGCATAAACCAATAACATAACTTAATTAATATAACTGACATTTTTTAATCAAATTATACTGATACTTTTTACATTTACTATATAGACCGGAACTCCCGAGTTCACAGATGTGTGTTTCCCTAGTATCATTAATATTTAAAATTTATAACTAACATAACTTAATTACTTTAATTGACATTATTTAATCTAAGCATTATAGTTTTTACATAGTAATTTATAAGTAATAGTAGGTGAAAAAATGGACATTCTTGAATTGGATAAGCTTTTGAAAGAATACACTGAAGATGAGCTATATTATAAAAAATATTATCTTGCCACGAAAAATCCAGATACCTATAAAGCTTTTATGGAAAATTTAGATATAGATTATATCAAAAAAATGGTTCTTCTTATTCCTGGGGTCGATCATGATGTTGATATTTCTTTCATGGCAGAAGCACCGTTATTTGATCAAAAGAAAAATCATAATGTTATAACTTTAAAACATTATAGGTATACTCCTGAATTTATTCATAAACATAAATTTTTTGAAATGACTTACGTGTATTCTGGAAGCTTTAAACAAAAAATTTCTGGAGATGAAATTGTTTTTAATGAAGGTGATATATGTATCTTGCCTCCTGATGTTGAGCATTCCGTTGGCATTTTTGATGATACAATTGTGATTGACTTTTTAATAAGAAGAAGTACCTTTAATGATACTTTTTTAGAAGTTCTCAGCGAAGAAAACATTTTATCCTCTTTTTTTACGAAAATTCTGTATACTAAAAATTATAATAACTACATTATATTCCGAACAAATAATAACCCTGATATTAGGAAAATTATTTGTGAAATGATTATTGAAGATATTCAAAATAAAAAATACTCCAATAAGATTTTAGATAACCTTATAATGATACTCTTTGCGAATTTGCTAAGGGATGATATTAACAAAGTTGAATTGCCTCAAGAGCTGCAAAAAACCAATAAACAGCTTGCATCAATACTTTCATATGTCCAAGGCAATTATAAAACAGTAACCTTAGAAGACTTATCAAAAGAATTTCACTTTTCAATACCTTATTTAAGTAAACTTATAAAAACTACCACGGGACATACTTTTAAGGAAATAATTCAAACACTAAAGCTTAATAAAGCTATTGAACTTTTATCTTCAACAGATTTAAAGATTTGTGATATAAGTGAAACTATCGGATATGAAAATGATACCCATTTTATAAGAACCTTTAAAAAGATCTACGGAGTATCACCTAATCAGTATAGACTGCAGTTAACCCATAAAACTACTTAACATAATTTTGATGCTTATGAAACATAATTTATTTTTGCCAAATCATAAAAAATAACAAGTCAGTTATGCTATATATATTTTATATAAACTCCCATGCTGACTTGCTATTTTTAACATACCTAATTATGAGTTATAAAATTATATAATGCACCTATAAGATTGGCATCATTTCTAAATTCACATCGCACCACCTTTGGCTTTGGAATATAAAAATTAAAGCCATCAAGATTTTCAAAGCTTTTATGATACTTATCTACATTCTTTTGAATATACTCTATCAATATATCTTGAGCACTTATCCCTCCACCAATTGCAAAAACCTCCGGATCTAACACACATTGTAAGTTGAAAATTTGAACTGCCAATTTATACGTAAAATCATCTAATACTTTAAGGATATCTTCATCCTCATTATTTGCATATTCAAATACTTTATATCCATCTAGATCTTCTGATGGTATGTTTTTAACTTTTGCAGCAGCATTTATTAATACTTTGGAACCATTTACAGATCCCCAGCAGTTTTCAATCTTTTGAGTATCATTAACATTGGTAGCCATAAAACTAAATTCACCTGCAAAAAAGTTTTTGCCTTTATGTATTTTTCCATCTCTTACGATTCCGCCACCTACACCAGTTCCAAGGACAATAACAACTCCATCATTATAATTTTTTAAGCTGCCTTTCCAAACTTCTGCTAATGCTGCACATTTTCCATCATTTTCTATCGTTATATTGGTTGGACATCTTTTTTGAAGAATTTTAACAATTTCTTTTCCACCATTATAAGCTAAAGAACCTCCTGTATAAGCATAACCTTTCTCACTATCTAAAACTCCAGGCATGCTTACAGCCATTCCCTCTATTTGATCTTTATATTTATCGTATATCTTACCAACTGTTTCAATGAAGCTCTCTATATTTTCCTTAGGCGTTGGTGTATTTCCTTTTTCAATGAATTCTAATTCTCTTGTCATGAGTGCATATTTAATAGCACTTCCCCCGATATCTAAAACCAAATATTTCATCCTTACACTCCTCAACATATATTTTTATTTAAATCTATTTTATATCCATACAATAAATCCCATTTATATAATATCTCAGATTTACATATAAAACAATAACATAACTTACTTAATATAACTGACATTTATTACTCCTAACGTTATAGCTTTTATGTATAAACAACGTGTACTTAGACTTATGTGGTCGCTTACCAAAATAATAAGCATTATTAGGATTGACTACCGTCCATAAAATATAAATCACTGCCCACGATTTCGTGGGCAGTGATTATTAAAGTTAGCTGCTATTTCAATAAAGACGTTGCATTATTTTTGAAACATCATTTATACAAATAAAATCAACATCAGCTATTAATTTCAAGATATCTCTTTAAAGCAGCCACCTCCATAGGATATACCTTATTCTCATTTTCCTGTAGCAGGCGTGACAGTTCTTCTACAGAAATCCATCTCATATTTTTAGCTTCATCAGTATGATTCAATAACTCCCCTTTTGCATGACATATAAATATATGTGTCATAATTGGGTAATATCCATATGTATTTTGTGAACAAGCAAAAGGGGTATAATTCAAAACCTTATAATTCTTATTTTCAGTTATACTTGCCTCATCTTCACCTTCAATTTTGATAATTTCAAGACCAGTTTCTTCCCTAACTTCTCTCCTCAAGCAATCAAATATATTTTCAAATTCTCTAATCTTACCGCCTGGTATTTCTAGTAGTCCATTTTCATTTGGAGCACCTTCTTTAAATCTTTCTTGAATCAAAATATACTTTTTTTCATCAATAGTTTTTTCAATTATCGCAGAAGCTGCTGGTTTAGTGAATAATTCCATAAATAAATCTCCTTTGATTTTTAATTTTGTCGCTAATTCTATTTCTGGTTGTACAACGCAAATAAATGGTTATAATGCAAACTCTCAATTAAAAACTCTATATCCAGTATATAGAAGGATTTTCAATTTTAAAAACGAATTATATTAATTGCAGCAATCGAAATAATGAATAGTAACTGGAGGCCTTTATGAATATAGAGTCACTTGAAACCTTTGTAATTCTTGCGGAAAATGGGAACTTTACGAAAACTGCTGAAATGCAGTATTTAGTTCAATCAACAATTTCTAATAGAATAAATGAACTTGAAAAATATGTAGGAAAAGAATTATTTATAAGAAGCAATAAAAATGTAAAACTTACGAAATCAGGATATGCTTTTTTACCATATGCTAAAAGAATGCTCTTATTAAAAAAAAATGGTATTATAAAAGCTAGATCAGCAGAAATGTATGAGGATAGATTAGCTTTAGGATTAGTGAATTCTATATATAAAGGCCTTCTTGCACCAATCATAAAAAAGTATTTTCAAGATTTCCCCAATATTGCATTGAAACTTAAAGTTAATAACTCTGAGGAAATTATAAGATTATTAGATGACGGTATATTGGATGTTGGTTTTGTTTATACAAAGCCTAAGTCTAATAAATTTGAAGTAATTAATTTTTTAAAGGATGAAATAATTCTAGTAGCAAGTCCTAAAAGCAAAGTACCAGTTAATCAAGAAATCTCCTCTTTAGAATTAATGGCTTTACCTTTGCTTTATGCAGATTTAGGAGAATATTTTTTCAAATGGCTGAGTGATTTATTTGGAGACAGCCCTTTGCTAAGACTTTCAGTTGATGAAACTTCCTATGTGATTGATTTTGTTAAGGATGGTTTTGGATATGCCTTTGTTAATAAATCTTCTGTAATTAATGAGCTTGAAAATGGTGAGCTAATACGTGCACAAATTAAAGATTCAATGCCTCCTGCAAGACAGATATATATAGTAATTAATAAGATTAGAAAAGACTCCATTGCTATAGACAATTTTCTTAAATATAATATATCTGACCTGGATTAAATTTCAGAGACATTTATTATTATTGATAACTGCTTAAATTACATAAATGATTTAAGCCTTTAAGAGCAATATTCTAAAAATTCAGCAAAACAAAAAAGCTGGTACAGGCTTAGCGGCAATACCCAAAAAATCATTTATTTTGCTTGATTAACTGCCCACGATTTCGTTGGCAGTGATTATAAAGTTTGCTTCTATTTCAATAAAGAATAAATTACTCTCTCCTATAGATTTTTATACAAATAAAATCACATAATATACCAACATGATAGTCATTCCAAGTGGAACCCCTAGTCTCATCCATTCTTTACTATTAATTTTTAATTTACCAGCAGAAATAATATTAGGTATATTACCTGGAATCATCATTCCTCCACTGATTAAAAGTCCCATAAGCACTGCCTTAACTTGAACTTCTGACATTTTTGTGCTTACTTCAGCTGCTGCGAGTGTTGCATTATCCAGCACTGCTGAGGACATATTAAACCAGTATAAATAACCAGTATGCAGATTTATTATATAAGTATCAATTATTGGTTTAAAACCTTCTCCAAGTAATTCTAAAGCAATAATAAATAAAATAATTTTAAGTGCTCTTATGAATATTTCTATATTTGTTTCTTCTATAATGATTTCTTCATCCTTATCTATTTCAGCTTTTTCGTGAATACCATAAAATGCTCCAATAATTCCGAGAATGAATATTGCAGGTATAATATAAACACCAAAGTGTTCTAAAAGATACCAAAAGTTCACATTAAGCTTTGAAACCATCATTGTAGATAATGGTTCACCTATAGGAGTTAATACTGCCCCAACCCCAATTGAAAAACAGGCAACTACATCGATGTTTATTTTGTTTTTTCTGCTGATTGGAAGTATACTAACTATTTCTACTAGAAGAAGAGCTGCTATAATTGCAGTTATTATACTTGATAAAAGTCCTATAATTACAATTAACAAAAATACGAACAGCTTTAATGGAATATATTTAAGGGTATTCATTAGTGCTCCTTCTATATGAGTAGATATCGCTTTAAATAAAAATCCACCTATTAATACGGCAATGGCTATAGTATACATAAATTTATTTTGTGCAATATTTAAAAAAAGTTCTTTGTTCATAGAGTTTGAGGTAACACATGCTGACATCCCCACAATAAATAGGAAAAGTTCAAGATTACTTTCCACTTTCTTTGAAACAATTGGTAATACAAAAGTTATTATCAAAAGTAAAGTTAATACATAAAACATATTATCACTGCCTTTCTATAGATAAACAACATATAATCCAAACTATGTGGTAACTTACCGAAATCATAAATATTTTTATTTCGAAAGACTATGAAAATATCGCTGAAGGTTCTAAGTTGCAGGTTGTACCCACTTTGGCATGCTCCCACTTTCAGTGTGACAAGCTAAAGTGGAACAACCTACAACTAAGCACCTTTAACAACTCATTTTCAAATGCTTTCTGCATAAAAATATTTATGGTTTCTAGTTAAGATATGCACTTAAGATTTAGCAAATATGTAAATAAGAATATGCCCATGGTTTGATTCCCATTTGAATTTTAGCTGCACTAAGTTATGACATAAATTATATTAAATTAATCACAATATTTATAATTTAATATGCCAATAAAAAAAGTGGAAAACTCAAATAAGAGTTTCCCACCCTGGAAACAAATTTCTTGGAATCAAGCTATAACTTGTCCAACCGCTAAAAATATTCTATAAATTCTCAGAAAAGTATAACATAGAATCTGTATTAATTCAAATTATAGTTGGTGCAATATCTGTTCACTGCGTTAATGGTCTTTGGGGAATTCTCTCTTTAGGATTATTCGCTGATGGCTCTTATGGAGATGGCTTAAATGGTTTACTTGAGAAAGTAAAATGCTGTTCCAGATGATTTTTCATCCAGAACAACATTAGAAATATTTTTGCTATGGTGTTAATTAAAGTACTTCACCATTGGTTTCAATAACCTTCTTATACCAATCAAATGATTTTTTCTTACTTCTTTCTAATGTTCCATTACCTTCATTATCTTTATCAACATAAATAAATCCATAACGTTTTTTCATTTCACCAGTTCCAAAAGAAACTAAATCTATGCATCCCCATGGTGTATATCCCATTAAATCAACACCATCAATTTCAACAGCTTTTTTCATTTCTAAAATATGCTGAGTTAGATAATCAATTCTGTAATCATCATTACATGAACCATCTTCTTCTTTTACATCAATTGCCCCAAACCCATTTTCAACAATAAATAGTGGTTTTTGATATCGTTCATATAGTGAATTTAAAGCATATCGTAATCCAACTGGATCTATTTGCCATCCCCAATCACTTTCCTTTACATATGGGTTTTTAACTGCTTTTGAATATACCGATCCGTCATCTTTAGTTTCTTCATTTCCCGATTTTACTGCTACTGACATGTAGTAACTAAATCCAATGTAATCAACACAGCCTTCTCTTAAAATTTCAGCATCTCCTTCCTCCATCTCAATGTTATAGCCTTTTCTTTCCCAATTTTTAAGAGCATAACTTGGATAATATCCCCTGCTATGAACATCGCCAAAAAGATATCTATCCTGCATCGATTCTACAGAAAGCATAATATCCTCTGGATTGCAAGAATAAGGATAAGCTGGTACATATGCAAGCATGCATCCAATTTTGAAATTTGGATTTATTTCATGACCTTTTTTAACAACTAATGCACTAGCTACCAATTCATGATGCACAGCTTGATATGTTACTTCTGCTCTATTTTCGCCTTCGTTAAATACAATTCCTGAACAAGTAAATACGAGTAAATCAACTGACGTTTCTGTTTGATTATTTATTTCATTAAAGGTCATCCAATACTTAACTTTATTTTTATAACGTTCCATTACAGTGGTAGCATATCTAACAAAAAAATCTATAACTTTTCGACTTCTCCACCCACCATAGTTCTTAACTATTCCATATGGTATTTCAAAATGTGATAATGTAATTACAGGTTCAATCCCATATTTAAGCATTTCATCAAACATATCATCATAAAATTTAAGACCTTCTTCATTTGGCTCAAGTTCATCACCACTCGGGAAAATTCTAGACCATGAAATTGAAGTTCTAAAACACTTGAAGCCCATTTCTGCAAATAATTTAATATCCTCTTTATATCTATGGTAAAAATCAACGGCTTCATGATTTGGATAATTCAAACCTTCAATTACTCCATCTGTAATTTGTCTTGGCACTCCATGTGTTCCAGCTGTCATTACATCAGCAGTACTTATTCCTTTGCCTCCTTCATTCCATCCGCCTTCTATTTGATGGGCCGCAACTGCTCCTCCCCATAAGAAATCTTTATTAAATGCCATATTAAAATTCCTCCTTTATCTTATACTGCTAAACTAATTAGAATCTGTTTACATTTATTACTGCAACTAATACATTGGCATCATTGTTATGTCAATTATTTATGCACTTACTTGTTCTAGTTTAAATATATCTTTATTGTTATTGAGCAGCTTCTTGTTCCATCTTATAATTAATAGCATCCTGCCTCTTGAAGAATGGATAGTAAATAAAGAAGGACATTACTAGCACTAATAATTGTAATATAGCTGTTCTAACTCCACCTACCAAAAGTCCTGAAATTATTGGCGGAGTTGTCCATGGAACCATTACACCTCCAAATGGTGGTACTAATCCTGTTGCAATTGCAAAGTAAAGAACTAATCCTGATAACATTGGAGTAATTATAAATGGAATAGCCATAAATGGATTCATTACTATTGGTGTTCCAAATGTAACTGGTTCGTTTATATTAAATACTGCTGGTAATATTGCTAGTTTACCTAATTGCTTACATTGTGCTGATTTTGAAAATACTAACATAGCTGTTACAAGACCTATTGTCATACCTGCTCCTGTTACTGTCATGAATTGATCTAGAAATTGTTGTGTTACTATGTGTGCCCCATTTGCTATAGTTAATTCTTTTCCACTTGTAATTATGGCTGCATTATCTAATGTATTTGATGTTAATAAGCTTCCCATTATACCACCCACTATTGTTGAACCATGAACTCCAAACCACCATAAGAATGGAATTGCAAATCCCATAAATAATACTCCGCCCAATGAATCTGTCATACCTTGTAATGGTGTTTGTATTACTTTATATATAAATTCAATTAATGTTGTTTGTAATCCCCAATGGAATACTGAAAAAACTACTGTTGCTCCTAGTATTATAACTGCTGCTGGTATTAATGCTGCAAATGAGTTTGCAACACCTTGTGGCACACCTGCTGGCATTTTTATTGTAATCTTCTTTTCCATGAACCATGAGTAAACTGCACCAACTATTAATCCCAAAATAATTGCAGTTACCATTCCTTTTCCGCCACACCATGCTGTTGGAATAACGTCGCCTACTGCTTCTCCGCCTTTTGTTACCACTGAAGAACTAGTTGTAAGTACAAATACAACAAATGATATTACACCTGCAGAAAATGGTTCATGACCTTCATTTTTGGCATAAGTATATGCTATCCCCATTGTTCCCATAAGTGCTATTATGTTGAAGGTAGCTCCAAAAGCTTTCCATAATGGATCTGTCCAGCCTGTCCCTAATGTAGCTGCTAACCAATCATTTAACGGCTGATATGGCAATTGTGCAAGTAGTAGAAATACTGACCCTATTAGTGTTAAAGGCAATGTGTATAAAATACCATCTTTTAAAGCAATAACCCCTTTTAAATTAACAAACTTCATGACAATAGGTATTACTTTTTCATTTAAATTTTCTTGAAATGATGACATGATAATTCCTCCTAAAAATATAATTTCTTTGCTAATAATTAAAATTTCATAAACGTTTTCAAACAATTCACAAAGCTGCCGCTGCACAGAATAGTGTAATAGTTATAATTAATGTATTCCCCCTAAAATTTAATTGATTTTAAACCTTTTGCTATGCTTGTCTTTCTCTTATCATTTCAATTATTTCTTTAATTAGATTCTTTTCTGACATACATGTCATTAAGTGGTCTTGTGAATGAACAAACAGTATGGATACATTTAACTTCTCACCACTTGCTTCTCTTGTTATTAATGAAGTTTGAACATCGTGCGCCCTTCCAAGTGCTTCTTCTGCTTTTTCAAATAAACCATCAACTTCATCAAACTTACCTTCCTTTGCCTTACTAAGTGCTTCATAAAGATATCCCTTAGCTTCACCTGCATTCACAATAATATCCATAACTATTAACTCTTCATTCATTTTGCTTTCCTCCTTTGAATTTGATTTAATGTAATCGTTAGCTAACTAAACTCATTATAACAATTTTATATTTTAGTGAAATACTTTTTGCGTACTTCGGGCCTTTGTCTCATAATTGGTTCTAAAAATTTATAATTTTATGAGACAACGTTTCATTAAAGCATTCTTATAGATATCCAAATACGATCTTAGACTTATGTGGTAGTCTACCGAAATTCCATACATTTACAAACTATACTTACACTTTGAAATATATACCATACCAGAAAGGACAGGTACTCTTTTGTGCAGTGTTACATTAGAGAATAAATTTAAGGCATTTCTTCATCAGAAGTTGTTCCATTTATTGCTTGTCACGAGCTTGCCTTGGGAGCATGCTGAAATGGTGCAACTTCTGATGGTAAGTGAGAGCCCAAATCTTGTATTTGGAAACTCGAACTTACTCAGCGAACGAATGTGAGTCGAGTTTCATTTTCCTTAGGCTTATTCTCAGTAACCGAAACAATAGAGTACCTGTCCTTTCGGTAAATTATCGCGTAGGTCTAAATTCACATTTGGATATCTATATTTGTAAATCATAATTTTATAAAAAACAAAAAAATCTGGCTCGATATTGCATACATATCTTTTGCCAGATTGTTATGTTAATAAAATAGTTTTATATATCCTTTAGTAATCCCCACAGTTTATTTTTTCCTATTTTTTCATAGCTTCTATTTAATTGTAGATTAGTTTCAAATTGCTTTGTAAAAGCAAGACAAAATAATACATCTAAAATATATTTTGCAGAAGTTGAAAAAGCACATATTTCCAAACCTTCTACATTCTCTGTATGAGCTGCATATAAAAATTCGTCACAGAACTGTGCCAAAGTATTTTCCTTGCCAACAGTGATAACAATTGTCTTTACTTTATTTCTTTTTAAGGATTTAGCAACTTCAATTAACCTAGAATTTTCTCCAGTATGACTTATAATAATAGCTAAATGTTTTTCTAATTTTCTGAGTGCTAATAGATTCTGTACATTTGTAGCAATATATGTGTTGGCAATTTTTCCACAATGAAACAACTGATTACATCCATACTGTGCAAGATTTACATTCATATCATATACATAAAAATCAATGTACTCTGTCTGCTCCAATATAGCTCCTATTCGTACCAATTGCTCTAAAGAAAGTTCCTGTTTTGTTTCTTCTATTACTTTTCTTTGAAGTTCACTTACCTTATTTATAATAGAGACAATATTATCTCTTTCTGAAAGATCACTTTGTTCTTCTAAATCATTTAAATTTATTGATTTTATTTCACTTGCAAATTTAAATTTAAAGTCATTATATCCGGTGCATCCTATCTTTCTACAAAATCGGGTAATAGCTGCTTTACTCGTAAATGTTGCCATTCCCAAATCCCTTGTAGACATACCTGCAATCTTTTCTGGATTCTTTAAAATAAACGAACAAATGCTTAATTCACCTTCTGTAAACCCCTCAGATTTCTGAAGTCTCTTTAATACCCCCACAGTAAGTACCTCCTTATTAAAATCATTTATCTAAAAACGTGTATTTACTGAAAGCTGCTTTAACTCCTCTATTAGTTCATCACTCAAGGTTCCTTCAGCAATCTGCCTAACTTCTCCAGTCATTTTAACATTCCATTCATCGTCTATTTCTATTAATAATTCTCCCCCAAGCATTTTAATTTTAACTTTATTATCAATTAAGTTTCTTTTTCTTAAAACACTTGCAACTGCACAAGACGAACTTCCAGATGCTAATGTAAAGCCAGCGCCTCTTTCCCATATTAAAATTTCTGCTTCACTCCTAGAAATAACTCTTGCAAATTGGACATTTGTTCTATTGGGAAATTGCTTATTATTTTCAATAACTGTCCCATATCTTTTTATTTCATCAATATCTAATTCATCTTTTATAACAACACAATGAGGATTGCCCATAGAGACACAATTAATTTCATATTCCCTATCACCAATTTCTAGCTTCTTTCCTATTATTTCTTCCTCAGTAAAATTAGTTGGAATTTCTTTTGAATTAAAAATCGCTTTCCCCATATCCACTGAAATGAGTTTTGCTTTATTATTTGAAACTTCAATAATTTTAGCATTTACTATTCCACCTTTAGTTTCAACAGAAAATTCTTTACTGCCTACAAAACCATAATCAAAAATGTACTTACAAAATATTCTTAATCCATTCCCACTTTTCTCTGCTTTAGAACCATCTGGATTGAAAATCTTTAATCCAAAATCAGCTTTATTTGATGAAACTTTTAGCAATATTCCATCTGAACCTATGCCAAAGTTAACATTGCATATTCTTTGAATTGCCTTTTTTGTCAGGTCAAAATTTATCTTTTCTTCATCTAAAACAATATACTCATTGCCTAACCCATGAGTTTTTACAAAAAAATTATTGTTCATTTTTATCTCCTTATTTTATGTTTTCTGATTTTAACTATAAATCAATTAAAATTATATATTTCTTATTCTATTTACCATGTTTAATAAAAAATAAATCGAAGCTACCTTTATTGGAATCATTATGAGATCTTTTGCTGCTCTTAATGGAAGCAGTACATAAAATCCTTTTCCATACAATAAAGATAACCAATATGTATTTAATAATATTTCTACTACTATTGTCACAATTATGATAACTACAGCACATCTAATAACAGTTATTTTTTTATTATACAATGCAATTCCATACATCATCCCAGCAAGCATACCTGACAATGTTAATCCCGGAAAATATGGACCACTCGGAAAAATTAAATAATTAATAATATCACCTAAACCTCCACACATTATTCCAACAGCCGGACCAAATAGCGTGCCGATAATTGCTGATACTAAAAATCCTAAGCTTAAACGCATAACTGGTGTGATTGGCACCGTAAAAAGATTCAATACAATCCCAGTAGTCATTAAAATGCCTGCGGCAACTAAATTTCTTACATTCTTCAATTCCTTTGATGAACATAAAAAAAGTTCACAAAAACTTTTCATAAAAAACCTCCCCTAGTAATCTTATCTTAAAATTAAATAAGACTCGTTTGTATTTATTTCAGCTAAACTAAAGTAAAAATTATTACTATAGCAAGTTGCTTATTAAATTATTTGCTGAAATAAAAGAGAGATTCTCTTTTAAATAACAGCGGAATGCAATATTTGTACCGCAAATTTAATATTTTTCGTTCAAGAAGCAACTTCCCGTCCTCTTGACACTTAACGCACAAATACCTACTCTGTAAAATAATTCTATTATAAGACTACATTAATAGATAAGCATATTCATGTCAATACATTAATCTATAGATAAACAACATATAACTTAGACTTATGCGATAATCTACCGAAATCAAATACATTTGTGTTACGCAGGACTATGAAAATTTCGCTGAAAGCACTAAATGGGAGCTTGCATCAACATTGGCTTGCTCCCACTTTCAGTGTGACAAGCTAATGTTGAACAAGCTCACATTAAGTGCTTTTAGCATCGAAATTTTCAAATGCCTGCTACACACAAATGTATTTGATTTATAGTGTAGATATCCATCCAAAGTTTGGTGATTATTTATAAATATCTTATC
>JARLHR010000233.1 GCA_031292145.1 Clostridium sp.
AAGCTCACATTAAGTGCTTTTAGCATCGAAATTTTCAAATGCCTGCTACACACAAATGTATTTGATTTCTAGTGTAGATATATACTCAAAATTTAGTATGAATTCATAATAGTTCAAGTTATAAGTCCAAATCTTAAATTGTATATCTATATAATCAATTTTTTCTCCTTTGTCTGCTCTAAATGTCTCTATAAAAAAGTCATAGTTAAATAAGTCTAATACAAAATATAAAAAGAGACAGCATTTTGCAATTCATACAAAACACCATCTCTTTTTATGCAAGGCACAATCAAAAAAATAACAAGTCCATCTGCCAGAAAAGTTCCGTATTGCAGCATAGCTGCTTTTTTCTAATGTGCCCATTTTCTTTCATTTGCCTAAAATAATATTAAAATTATATAACATTCAATCATTTAATGAAAAGATAAAAATAATTATTATACCTAGTTAGTTGTTACAGAAAAATTATTTGTATAAAAATTATAACCGTTACCACCATTATAACTTGATGTAATTTCAAATCCAAATGAAATATTACTAAATTCAATGTCTCCGTACCATTTTGGTGTATCCTTGATCCAGTTAGCTATAGCTTTAATGTCTACAGATCCTGAACTAATATTTCCATTAGTTCTTATAAATGAATAAACCATATTTCCGGTATTATTTGCTCCATTATTTCCTCTATATACATTCCAAGTCTGCCCTCCTATGGATACATTTGTGTATACCGGAACAGGACCTGATGCATCATAGTTATATGAAATAGGATTCACAGATCCATATTCATTCATCCATAACATAATTTCATGTTTATTCTTATTAGGATAATTAGGATCATAAGCATTATTATCAACTAGCCATATATCATATGCTGTCTCCATAGAAGTTCCACTTGTAGGGACGCTAACATCAAAGCTACTTGTAGCTGTATTTACAGTGCTCAACGTCTTGTTTATTGATTTATCAACATGTGGGTAAGACTTTACGCCGCCAGTATTAGGCTGTGCTGTCCATACTCCCCAATTACTATATGTGTTAGCCCACATATATTCTCCACTTGCACCACTTCCCCATACATCATTATTAAATGTATACCCACCATTACTCCATAAACCATATTGATCTGATGTTGACCATGCAACAGAAGCATCAGCTTTGCTTATAGGCGCAAATATTGTTAGCATCGCGGCAGCTAACATAGTTGAAATCGTAATTTTAATTTTTTTATTCATATTTACACTCCTTCTCTATTATAGCATCTTTAAATAATTTAACTTATGTCGATGCTTTAATGTTAACTTTATTTAGTAATAATATAATGAATGTTATATAAAAAAATATTATTTTCGGCTCAAGATTTTTATTAAGCACTAACTTATCATATTATTGCTGCAAATAAAGAAGGAATTTTTTATTTTTACTATCGTATAACTTTGTATTACAAAAATTAATTATTAACATTCTATAAGTTTAATGCTGTTAAAATTTTAAGTTCATCAATATTATAATTGTTATATCTGTAAACGTATACTATATTTTTTAGAGATACTTTACCATAAATATTAGAGAATTACTTAAGCACAATCAAAAAAATAACAAATCCATTTACCTCCGTTGAAGTTTTTATTCTTTTTTAAGCTTTCAATCCTTTTTGATTTTTATTCCATTTCATTTAAATTTTTCTTTAGCTTCATCGGCAATTATGATATTATTATCATTAAGGGGTGATTAATATGTTGGATGATAAAATGAAATTTCTTAGAACTAACAAAAATTTTAAGGTCTATCTTCTATGAATATTCCGACTATTAGATATAAGTATATAAAAAACATAGTTAATGATCTTTATATTAAATTAAATATTAATAAATTTCCTATAAATATATTCGATATAATAAACTCTTTTGATAATATAATAATAGTTTCTTATCATAAATTCATGACTGATCATAATCTAACTATAGAAGAAACTTTTGAATTCTTGACTTCAGATGAAGGTTGCACTGATTATTTTGAACCCTTAAATAAATATATTATTTATTACAATGACTTAACTGATAAATCGCATAACCGAATTAGATGGACTCTTTCCCATGAACTAGGCCATATTTTATGCGGCCATTATTCTGAGGATACAAAACTATTTTCCGAAGGTTTGAAGGATGCTGAATATAGCTTTAAAGAATCTGAAGCCAATCATTTTACAAGCCTTTTGCTATCCAATCCAGTAATATTGGATAAATTAAAAATAAGACGTTCATCAGACATTGAGGTTTATTGTTCTTTATCTTATCAAGCGGCTAAATATAGGTATGAAAGCTATAAGAAATGGTGCAAATATAAAATAATATCAAGCTCTGATAGGTTTATTCTTCGAAATTTTCAGGATTATTTAGATAAACAACAGCAGGAATATGAGGAATTTATTTGTTTTATGAATTCATTTTAAATATGTATAAGCAACACGCAGCTTATATTTATGTAAGAACTTAATAAAATCAGAAATATTTTTGTTATGTAGGACTATGAGAATTTCACTGGAAGATTCTAATTAAAATGCTTATTTCAGCTTCAAAAATTTTCGTTCTTAAAACAGGGCATATATAATTTTCTATACAAAAATAAAGGGTACAGGATTAATAAACTCCCATACCCTTAACACTCTTGCCAATAAATTTATTTAAGTTTAAACATTACCTGTATAATCTGCATTTAGAAACATAGATGCTTCTTTTGTTCTTCTTCTGTAAAGTCCCTCTATTCTTGTCCCCCCGCCATTACTCCAGGCTTGGAAATTGGCTGTTATAGTAGTTGAATCCCTTACTCCTGCAACTACATTTTTATATAATGTAGAACCTAATAACCCAGCAGTTCCACAATTATATGCAAAACTTACAAGTGCATCAAATTCATTTTGAGTCAAAGAAACACCTTCATTATCTAAATCAGCTTTAATAATTGGAGCATATTTTTTATTAATCCACACCTTTAACATTGTTGTAGCTTCCGCTTCTGTGATGCTATCCAATCCTTCTATTTCATCACCAGTCATGCCATATCCTAAGGTTTTTACACCTACCATATCAAAGTATGGAGTAGCAGAAAAGCCTTCCCAAGATTTAATAAAATCAATAAGTGCATCTGATACCAAACTTTCTTCTAACATGTGACCATTTGCATCAAAAGTATATTCCTTACCATCAATAGTTGACGTGCAATTTACATAACACGAACCTTGATAACCATTGCTTGAAGGTTCCAGATAATACCATATACCTTTTAATTGAATCCATCCAGTTTTCATATCTCCATTCTTTTCATCTAAATAATACCATCTTCCATCTTTATCTTGAAACCACCCAGTATTCATTACTCCGGTTGTTTCATCTAAATGATACCACTTATCGTTATCTTTATACCATCCTTTTATAACCTTACCTGAATCATCGGTTACGCACCATTTCCATTGTGACATATAACCTCACCCCTTACTACATAATATGAAAGAGTAACCTTTTTAGGCACAATCAAAAAAAATAATAGACCAATATGCTCGCCTATTATTTTTTTATGGCCTAAAGGCTGCTCTAAAAATTAAGCTTGTACTACTACTTGTTGTGTTCCTACACTGGGATTTGATGCAACTGCTGCTTGAACTTGACTTAATTGATTTTTCAAACTTACATTTTCTGCTTGTAATTGTATTAACAAGTCTGAATTATTAATCACTGCATCTTTATTTTTATTTATTTCTCCAGCAATGCTTTGTCTTAAAATATCAATATCAGTTTGGCTTAATTCTGGAAACTTCGCTAATAATGCCTTAGAAAATTCGTCTGCTTTAGATTTAACTTTTTCTTCTACAGTTGCACTGATCCTAAAGTTTTCATCTACCATTGACCAAATTTTCTTGGCCTCTGTGTAATAATTTTTATTTTTTAATATTGTTATGATTAATGTTAATATTGTTTTTATCATATTACATTCCACCTTTTCATATCTCGTGCACTTGCTTGCACACTGCTTGATTCAAATTATATTGCATATGGATTACATATAAACAATGTAATCTATAATTTCTATATCTTCTATTTCATTAAATTTTCTATGGAATAAATAAAAAAGCCCACAAGAGTTGTTGCTCCAAGACCAATTAAGGCCTTTAATACACCTGTTAGTTGTTTTAAATTATCACATAAATTTTTCAATTCTGCCTTAAAGCTTGCATTGTCTTGTTCCAACTTATCTAATCTATCTCCATGATTATTAAGCCTCTTTTCATATAGCTCGCATCTCTCTTCTATTCGTTTATGCTTTTCTAAACAGAGTTCATTATTCATAAACCACCTACCTTTGTTTCAAATTTATAAAAATAAGCAATAAAAAAACACCTTCTTGCTGGTGCTAATCTATTGCTTTAGTTTTCATTATGCTGTTGTAATGGTTGTTGTTGCAGTGTTTGAACTTGCAGTACTTGTAGTTGTAGCTGATGCTATTAAATTTGTAAGTTCTGTGTATTGATCCATTGTGATTTTATTACTAGCTACAAAAGCATCTAAAATATTCGATATGTCTTTATCCGTTGAGATTGTTCCTGCTGATATTTCTGAGTTAATTCTGTTGCTTAGGATTTTTGTTAATAATTCTTGACTTGCCATTTTTGTATTCCACCTTTTCTAATTTGATAATTTATCTAGCTCTGCTTGAATAATAGAATTTTCCACTGCAGAAATTAAATTAGTTCCTTGATTTTGTAAATATTGTGATATATCAGAAACTCTATCATTTAAAGCTTGAGCTTCTTGATTTTGCTGCTCTGTAGCGGTTAATTCATCTTGAGTAAAATATGCTATATTTAATTTTTTATTAGCAACATCTACCGAATAAGATTTTACATTTGCAAATGTTGTAGTTAATGTCCCAACAGCTAATTTAACAAAATCAATATCAGTATCTTTGTAAATACTTAACTGTGAATATGTTTCCATATCATCAGCTTTAATTTTAGCTGGATCGCTTACATCTGATTGACTCTCTTAAGTAACGAATACAACTTCTCCAGTAGCTATTAAATAATAAACTCTTGCACCTATTTGTACCATTAAAAATCACCTCCTATATTTATTACTATTAAATATCTCCATTTTCAATATCAGTCATTTGATTTTGTATAATTGCATTTTCCACATTAGAAATTGAACTATCCCCTTGCAAATTTAGATAATTACTTATATCAGAAATTCTATTGTTTATTGTTTGAGTTTGTTGAGCCTGCTGTTGCATAGCATTTAATTCATCTTGTGTATAATTTACTATATTTAATGTTTTATTAGTTACATCTACTGACATAGACTTTACATTTGGAGTAAAAGTTGAAACTAAAGTCCCATATGGTAATTCTATAAAGTCTATTTCATCAGTAGTTTTCCCCTGTAATTGTGGATAAGCTTCTATATATTGTTCTTTAGTCGTATCAGGTACATAACCTTCAATTTCAGCTGTACTAAATAAAACTTCACCTGTAGTTATTAAATAATACACTTTTGCACATATTTGATTCATATTTATTTCTCCTATCTATTATTAGTAGAAAGACACAGCAACACCATTTATTATATTGTTTCCTAATTCATTTTGTAGTGTAAGTGTCTTTCCTGTCATGTACATATTAAAAATTGATGAACCTACACAATAGTTTAAAGAAGTTGCAGCTAAACCATAAGGATTTGTGGATGGTATATAAATAAACTCCACAGCACGATTTGGGCTTGAATATACCTGAGTGCAAGTACCTATAATTGCAATTGGTGTATTATTAAAAGCTAGATTAGCTGTCCCATTACCAGCAATACTAAAGGTTTGAACTTCAACGCCTCTTCCACCTAAACTTTGTATTGTTGCACTTCCAGCTACACCAAATATAGTTTGTCCACTTATAATATTTCCGGATTGCAAACTTCCACAAGCTGCTTGCATTTGTGCTACTGGCACTCTAACTTCCGAACCTCCTGCACCAGCGATATAATAACCTGTAGTTGCAAGATATACTGCTAAATCTCCATTTCCCCATTGACCACAACTAGAAGGATTATTTGCATATCCTATTTGTGGTATAGTTCCAGTAACTTTATTTCCATTAACATATGCAGTTTGACCATTCAATATCTGAGGAGCCGTAGCAGTAGCATCACTTGTAAATGTTCCTTTTAAAGAGTTATTGCAATATCCTATAGCTTGACCAGCTTTAACCATTCCAGCTGTAATTCCCCAAACCCTTAAATCAATTTCTGTGTTGCCATCATAATAACCTTGGCTTGGTTTAAATGATACTTTAATAGATGAATCACCAGAACCAATTAAATCTGTTACACCAACCATGTTAGCACCTATATTCCCATTACTATCTGTTAGTGTTGAATAAGATACTGTATTACCTGCAAAATTAGGCATAGTTCCCTGTAAACCTGTATCGGCATCATTGCTGAATGTGTCTGTTGCTAGTACATGTGCAGCAATGGCAGATCCACTCGCACTAGCCTTTAAGAAAAAACAGTTACCGGATGAACTATACCAAATTTCATAGGCTTTTCCTGAAATTAAAGTTGGAGCAGACGTTCCTCCTGGTTTATATAATGGTAGTCCATTTACAGTTGTTGCCGAACCACTATTATTTGCTGAGGCTATAAATGTTTTTCTATACCCACTAACCAATGGTTGCATTGGAATAGTTATTGCGTTTGCTGTTCCTCCCGCATTGGTTATAAGTTGGTCAGATAATGCATTTGTATTCATTCCTGCAATAACTCTCAAATCTGTTATATTACTATTGGTAATACTTGTTGCGTTTGCTGCAACTGCTATTTTAACAAGCGATATACCAACAAAACCAGTTGGATAAGCTGGAACTGTTGGGGATGCTGCCGCTGTTCCTTTTATTACCTTGAGCTGCGGAGTATACGGATCTGTGGTTGTGTCAATTCCGATTACTACTAAATCTATTCTTGGATTTGTTGTATCTGCTGCTGATATTGTTAATGTTGCTAATGAATCATTGAACACTCGGTATCCGTTAGGTAACCAAGCATTTCCACCTGTAACACCTTGAGCTGCTCCTGTAACTGTAACTGCCATTGATGGAGTACCTGTTTGGGCAACAACTAAGTCATTCATTGATATTACACCTGGTATTACCCAGTCAGCATCCCTTTGTAACATGTCCGCTGGTGTGTATCCAGTACCACCAGCGTAATAAGTTGCGTTTACTGTCATTTAAATTCACTCCTTTATTAATTAATTGTGATAGTTAATGAACTTGATGCAAATGATAAAGTTGCACCACTTGATGCTACCACTTGAGGGTTGTTTAATGTTGCATATCCTAGTATATTTCCGCCTGTTGCTGCATCACTAAAAAATAAATACCCTAGTGAAGCTGAAGATAACCATGATCCTGTACTTGTAGGGAAAGTGATTGCTGCCCCATTGCTTTTATTATTACTTGAAGTACTTGGAAAGTTTGTTGTATTGTTTGCTACTGCTGCTCTTGCATACCCATTAGTTCCAATGGTTGGCTCTGTAATACCTCCACCTGAAACCGTAGGTAATGTTGACGATAATCCAATATAAAGGGTTGTTGGTGCAGTAAAACTAACTGCTCCGAAAACTTGGTTGACTAATCCATCCGCTAAATAAGTTGTAAATGGCATAATTAATTCCTCCTAAAATTTAGTATTGTAAGCAATGTCTATAGATTGTGAACTTAATTTATAGACTTCTATTTGCTCTGTTGATGATATATTGTTATTAAAAATTACTGTTTCATATATATTAGATTTTTTAATTACTTTTTCATTATCTAAAAAAACTTGTACATTTGAATTATTAGTGACATTAAATATTTCTGTTTCTTTAATATCCCCCATGCATACACTGGTTGTTATGTCCTTATACAAAATTGCACTATCAATGTAATTTTTATAGGTAGAATTAGCATAATTATTTTGGTAAAATTGAGAATTTACATTTATATTTTCAATAAAGGTAGCTTTAAGTACAATAAAATATAAATATGATACTCTTGTATTTATTCTTGAATTAGATACTAAGCTTTCCATCAAATTTATATTATTTTTTATAGTACCTTGAATATTTGAATTAACTGAAATATTTCCGCTTAATTTATTACTTTGTGTTAATCCTCCGCTTATTTGTGTCTTTGCATTAATGCTTCCAGATAATTGTGTTATATCTGTTGTAATATCGTTAATAACTAATTGTGCTAATAAATTACTACTTATTGTAGCTTTATTAGTTAAACTAGCATTTATATTTGTGTTTTCAGTTACATTTGCAAATATTTTTGAAATAAGCGTTCCTGTAATAGCTGAATTTGATGCTATATTACTATTGATACCAACATTATTTAACAATCCTTCAAATTGCATTGGAAATGCAAATGGGAATCTAAATTTATCTATAATATTTACTGCTGATACTGCTTGAAATTGTCCTCCAATAAGGTTAATTAAATTTCCTTCAATATCTATTGAACTGTTTATATCGCATGTTTCTGATAGAATATTTATAAACGTTCCTGTAACGCTAGTATTTGAATTAATTGATCCTATCAAATTCGTATTGCTTGTAATGTTTGGATTATTAAGAATCAAACATAAATTAATTGTTGGTACTGTAAATATTGAAGTTTGTTTAATGGCTGCATTAATACTTGAATTAACATTTAAATTTGAACTTGAACTATATTTGCAAGTTAGAGTTGCATTAATGCTGCTATTACTTTGAACAGTACTTAATAATAAGTTTTGAATAGCATTGTTATTTATAGCTGAATTTGCATTTATGGCTTGCGAATTTAAACTTAAGTTATTGCGTATTCCATCATTTAGATATAGTGGAAAAGTTAATGGAAATTGAAAAGTACCTTCTATGTCAATTTCAGTGCTTGAATTTATTGCGCTTCCAATAAGATCATAAATAATACCTTCAATATCTGTTAAACTATTTAAGCTTGATTGTTCTAAAAATAAACACGTTATTGATGAAATATTAATGTTTTCATTTGAAACAATTGACCCAATTAGACTTGAATTATTACTAATTGTTGCATTAATATTTGAAGCTGAACTTATATTTGGAAATAATAAGTTCGAAGCCTGTGAAATAGTTAATGTAATAGCTGTTGAAGTAATTTCATTTGCTACTATTGAAGAACTATTAACTACATTAGCACCTACACTACTATTAGATATAGTTCCAGAAATACAACTTTGTGAATTTACTAATGTTCCTTGTGTTGTAGTATTTGATGTAATAGTACTTACTTCTTTTAACTGCGCTGTAATATTTGCATTAGTTGTCATAATACTTGAAATATTACTTGTAGTTTGCATTTGTGAAATAATACTTGAAGCAATGTTGCTATTTGCACAAACAGAGCCTTTTTCGCTATAGGTACAAGAAATATTTGCATTTATAGTTGATTGAGAACTAATATTTAAGCTTAGTAAATCCTGAATCGAATTATCTGTTATTACTGAATTACTATTTAGATTGCATTTAATATTATAAATAATTGATTGTCCATCATTAATAATTAAAGGGAATTGTAATGGAAATTGCCACATTTCAGGTAAATTTATATTAGAATATTGAGTTAAATTAGTTCCTATTAAATTTATTAAATTTCCGCTTATATTTACTGTGCTATTTAAGTTACTAACTAAGCTTTCTGATTCTATATCATAAATAGCTATTGAAGTATTAGCCACTATATTGGTTACTAACTTAAATATCGCTGTTTCTACATCAGTTACAGTTGATGTTGCATTAATAACTTGCGGTGCTAGTACCTGTCTACTTGTAATAGTTGAACTTATTGTTGAATTACTTATTAAATTAGCACTTACCAACATTGAAAAAATACTTTGACCTTGAATATTTATAGTAGCCAAAGCATTTCCATTCATATTTATTTGTAAATAGTCTGTTGCACTAATCACAACTGAAGAACTTAATGTACTAAATACATTTGATTTCGAAGTTAATGAAATATTATAAAAACTTGTACTTCCTAAGTTTGAATTTAATTTCAAAGTATTAATGGCAACCGAATTTATAGTAGTTGTACAATTTAATCCATTTGTAGTTAAATTGGAATTACTATTTAACTGCCCGCTAGCATTTGTACTTGATGTGACATTGCATAAAATTGGCGTTATCCCCTTTAATGTCCCATTAATCGTTGCACTGCTGTTTAATGATCCTGTTTCAATATAGTTGACATTTATACTTTCAATTGTAAATTTAAATGGAAAGTTAAACGGAAACTTGAATTGGGACTGCTTTTGATTAATTGCTGAGTTAGCTATTAATGAGCTAGATATATTTGTCGCCATTCATTTTCCCTCCCAACTAAAATTTATAATAACGAATCACTAATTGTTACTGTACCAGCCAAAACGATTGAGCTTTCACCACTTGAAGTTGTAACTCTTGCTGCTTGTTCATAATTTCCGCTTAAATTTTTAGTATCATTAGCTTTCAAATATATAGTAAATTGCCCCTGTTTTGGGTTATTTATTGTTATTCCAGATCCTATTGATTTTGATAATATAGTGTTTCCTTGGCTTGTTAAAATCCATTTAACATTAGCATTAGTTAAATCAATAGGTGCGTTATTTTCATCTGTTACATTTATTATTAAATTTCTGCTATCTCCAGCATAAAATGATAAATCCATAAACTATACCTCCGTTATAGCACTTGAAATATACACTTGATTTCCAATACTTGCGGTTGCTGTTATTGTTATTGCTGTTCCAGCTGTTGCATTAATAAATAATGGTTTAAGTGCATAGCTTCCGGTTTTATAAGCTTGTATTCCTGTTGAGGTAGGAAAAGATAAACCTATATTATCTGGCAATAATGCTTTGGTTTTTGCTCCTGTATTATCTGTATAGTTGACTAATACCGTTATATTAACCACACTTAATATCCTTAAATATGCTTTAATTTCAAAATTTCCACTTGTACTAGGTGTATAAGCTGCTATAGTTTGAGAATTGAGGGAATTTATTAGTAAATCTTTTGAACTTGATACAGGAATATTTGCCTTCCCCAAAACAGCATTATCTATCTTATCCCAGTTGTCATTAAGCATTGTTTTAATATTAAAAGTATTCTCTCCATCTGTTGATGGATCAACCTTATATAGTCCTAAATTATTTGTACTACTTGACAAATTTATTCACCTCCTGCAAATTTGCTCAATGGTATTGTCTGCAATTTATTAATGGTCATTACACTATCTATTTCTTTTATAAGCAAATAACTAAATAAATAATCCAAAAGCATGTAAGCCGGTTTAATTTGATTTACTGCATTTTTTAGATCATCCATATTGGAAGGTATACCAGTTATACTTGTAAATTTAACGTGAATAGTACCATCATAAGTAACTTGTACATTTCCATTGGTAAAAGCATCGCAAACAATTTTTATTAATGTACTTGTAAGCTTTCCATTGCCCCTCCATTTTGATTTAATCACACTTCTTCTTGAATCATAATCCTTTATATAGTCTGTTACTATGTTTAAATCTTTTTCATAGTAATCTAATGCCCACGTAGCTGTATCGACTTCAAATTGCAATTCTAAGTCTGCTAATTTATCATAATAATTATCAAATTCAGAACCTTCTGCATTTAAAATCTCAGTAAATATTGCTGAATCTGTTACTATAGGAGGGAAATAGTTTTTCAAAGTATCGCTATAAGACATATCTTGTTACCTCCTATTATGAAATTGTAACTGTCCCAATAATAGGACACTCTGTAAGATTTGAAGTATAACTTAATGGTATTGCAGCGGTACTACCGTTAACAGTTAAATTAGTATAATCTAGAAACCCTGGGGTATCTATTATTAATGCTCCAATTTTAGAATAACTGACTGAACTTGCATTAAAAGCTATAGCCAGCAAATAATTTATTAATGCATTTTCAAAATTAGTCTGCCTTTGTGCATCTGAATAGTTGGTATCTTTTACTGCTGTAAAACTTACATTAATTTCTTTTGCTGTTGCGGCTTCAACTGTTATAAATGCTCCATATGGTGCTGATCCATAGCCTTGTCCCCATTCATCACCCAAAGGATCAATAGTTTCCTGCATTGTATTAATAAAGTCTTGTGATGGAGGTTGTTTATTAGCATCAATAACAACTAATTTAACAGTATTATTTCCATTCCATGTTGGATAGACTTTAACATCCCCAACGCCATCATAGTCTTTTGCTAAACTTATAAAATGAGCTATGTTACCACCTGTATTTGGAGATTGCAGCTTTTCATAATATCTTTCTAATAAAGATGAATCACTTTCAGCATCATAGCCCCCACAACTTGCTCCTAAATTAGTTACGCTTGTAATTCCAGATAATGAAATTGGCATAGCTGTTATTTGATTGGCTGGAACATTTCCACTGCTTCCAGCTATTAATGCTTTTATAGGTACTATTCCTGTTCCTGCTATTGTTACTGCTTCTGTTGCTGCAAATTGTATTCTGCTTGGTGTTTGAAATAAATCACCAGTCTTTATTGTTGTATTTCCGGTTATAGTAAGATTTGTTGCAGCATACATAGCTTGATTTCTAGTTAATCCAGTTCTTTCATATACTCTGCTTGCTAATTCATCTCCTGTGAGATTAGATATATCAAACTTTGCCGCTACATCATCCAATTTTGTTAAAGCTTTGTTCATTTCTTGACTTACTGCTGCTGCTGCATCATAAATCAAATAACCTTCTGTTTTATCTACTGCATTAGAGATATTTCCCAACATTCTATTTAATATGGTTGTGCTATCTTCACTATACGCCACTTAAAGTCACCTCCCCTTGATCTGTTTGTGCTGTAAAAGTAATATTAAGCACATCATTACTTTTATCTATACTAAAATTTTTAATGCCTAAAATATGCTCATTGCCCCTTAAGCATTCTAAAGTTAATCTTTTTGCTTCACTTTCAATTAAACTTTTACTTAATCCTTTTCCTATTAACTTTTCAAACTCATTTCCATAGGCATCACTATAAATTGAATATGTGGATTTGCTTGTTTTAAGCGCTTTCCATATCCAAATCTTTAATGCTTCTGTTCCTTCTACAATTTGAAATTTCCCATCTACAAGCTTAAAGTCATTATTTTCAAAATCCCAGGCATATTCCTTTGGAGTGCTCGTTTCTGTTTTTTCTGTTGAAAATGAAGCAATTACACTTGTTAAATTTAAATTAGTTTCTGGTAATACACTAGCCATTACATTTCACCACCTTACAAAGTATTATCCATGTTTGACTATCTCCTGTAGGTAAAACTGCAAGTTCATCACCTGCTTTAATTGTGTCTATGGCTGTTATTGCTGTTCCATTGCAATTTGCTATAGATACCTGCCTTGAATATTCTGATAATAAGTAATCAGCTATATAAAGATCATCTTTATATAGCTGCAAGTTACTTGTTTGAACCATAATTTCAGGTGGAGGCGATATAACTTTGCCAATACCAATAGAAGGTGGATTGCTTTCTGCACCTTTCTTTTTCATTAAATTTAGCATTTTTACATAAGGATCCATTAGCTATCAACCTCCTGTAAATCCATTTTGTTACTTAAACTTACTGTAAGCTTCATTGTATATTTTCCTGTTCCACATTCCCAGGTATGAGTATCAGTATTAATGTATACTGTTGCATTACTCAATATATCCAAGTACCATATCTTAGTTTTTACTGCATATCCTGTTAAACAACTATAATCACCAAGAGCTTCGATTTCTATTTCCTCGTCAAAGCCGTACAATTTATTTTGTGCTACTGTATAAGGGTCTTTATCATCTTCTACTGAATAAGTTGTTTGAAAAATACCATAACTTTTTACAAGACCAGAATCTTCTACTTCATCATAATAATTCCCATTAGAATCAAAAATCTTAACCCTATTTACCATATTCTCCAAAGAATCTTTATAACTCATATCAATTAGATTATTGTTGTAGGTATCTGTCTTACTTGATTGAAGGACATAATCAGAAATAACCTGCCCTTTTTCAATTATGCTTAACTTATCGCATTTCATTATAGGAATATATTGCTTGCCATTTTGCTTACTTGCTTCACTATAACATTCCATTATTATGTTATAGTAAGCTTTATCTGGACAAACTCTGTTAATAGCTATGCCAGTTGATATTATATCCCCTGGCGTTATATTAACTTCTTCACAAGCTTTAGCTGCAACATCTTCAGGCGTCATATTCTTAATATTCATGCTCGTTGATGATTTCATTATAAACCTCATATAATCATAACAAGTGAAGGTTTCCTCTTGATTTGAACTATCTAAAGTTCTGTCCACGACTTCTCCTCTAAAGATTTCTCCATAATTTTCTTCAGTAATACTTATTAAGGTTCCTGGTCCTATTTGAACTCTTGGCTGATTATTATCGGTTATTGAATAAGCCATGGTAAAGGAACACTTTCTTGCTGGCTGATCTAGGGAAGCTGATAATTCAACACTTTTGCATACTGGCGTTATCTCTGTTAAATTCCATCCATCGTAAAGACTATATATTTTAATCATAAGCTTCACCTAATATCCTAATCATGAATTTCCTCCAAGTATATTATTTGAATTTGTTAAACTAAAGCTTGCCCCCCACTGACCTACAACTTTTTCATTTAATTTTAAAACTTTATATTGTTTTAAAGCTAAAGTAAAATATACATCTCCTGTTCCATCTTTTTCACCATATTCAAAGGTTTCAATGGAGAACAAATCATTAATATCTGTATCAGTTAGAATCACCCTTATAGGCTTTTTGCTCTTCATCCATGCTTCTATTTGAGCTACGCATTCAAAGGGTGTAGGAATATCAGAATAAGCGCAAAAATTATATTCTTGAGCAGGAAAAAAGCTTTCAAAAGATATTTCTGAAAGCTTTGATTCTCCTAATATATTCAATTCTCCAACTGACTCAACATTAATTACCGTATTATTATTACCTAATTTAAGTGAATAACTAGAAGGTGGTACAGGCAGCTGTAACCAGGTACTATCTTGATTAAACCAAAATTCTATCATAATTAACTACCTCCTAACCCATTCCAAGTGCTGTTTGACTTAGTTTATTTGCAAGCGCTGTTGCAATTTTATCTATATCGCCTTCTTCTCTGACTATTATAGAATCAGCAAGTTTGGCTATTGTAATTGCAAATCCATTTTGTGAGCTGCCATCTTTAGCTGCACCTGTATTTTTTAAATCTTTAGGATTATTTGCTCCTGATAAATTCTTATTCATATTGGTTTTAATACCAACTGAAAGATCTTTAACTGGATCAGTTACTAAGTGAGTATTAACCTTGATTCCATGTCCCATACCTTTCATGAAGTCTGGCATCCAGGTTTCGTAATCTGTTACATTCGTACCCTCTCTTTCGAGATACTTTAACACTATTTGAATAGTGGGATTAGACTATATCATACTCTTAAAATTAAGAGCCAACGCACTTCGCAATAAGGAATTTCGCCTTAAAGCTACTCTCTTTCGAGATAGTCGTTACACCTTCCTATTTCTAGGCTTGGCACGTGATTGTCATATTTTGTGTAATAAAAAAAGCTACTTTATAGCAGCTTTTAAAATATCTTGAATTTTATCAAAATCATAATATGGTATTCTAATTAATTTAACTGAATTGTTTTTACAGAATTCTTCTTTTATACTGTCATTTATTTTAGTTTTTTTAAATTTATCTAATGCGTTCTTATATTTAAAAGGCTTGTAATGCCCTTCACCATCATATTCTATACAAGTGTTTAATTTAGGTATATAGAAATCAAATGGTAAGCTTCTAATATTCATACATTTTTCAAACTTATATTGCTCTATAAATTTTATATTCATAGAATTTAATATCTTTCTAATTTTAATCTCTCCTTTAGACGTTGAGCACTTAGGACATCCACTCCCCGCTCTTATTGAATCTTTAGAAGTTTCATAAATATTGCCACATTTATTATGTAGAACTTTTACTTTTTTATATTTTGAAATAGATATTATTTTATATGAATTATCATGTAATTTTAATTTAAGTTTGTTTTCTAACGTTTCTATTGTATGTTTAGAATTTCCGGCACATATTGAACACCCATGCCCTTTTATCAAATTACTTGGAATTGAATAAAATTCATGTCCTAAATTACATTTACATCTAACTTGTTTATTCATTCCAATGATTTCTCCTATAGTTGTAACATTAGGATTAATTTTTAATAACTCATTATTAATGTTTTCCGAATTCTTTTTTAAATTTCCGCTACAATATGCACATCTTGATTTCTCTAATAAATGAGTTGGTTTTATATCAAATTCATTACCACATTTATTATGCCTGACAGTTACTTTTGTAGCATTATTTATATATTCACTTAACAATTCAAATTCATTTCCATATTTTATTTTTAATTCGTTTCTGAATACATCTGTGGTTTTCTTTTCTGATTTATAACATTTAGGACATTTTCTCCCTCTTAGAAAATTATTTGGAGTTACCAAAAATTCATTGTTACAAGCATTGTGTCTTATCAATATTTTTTCACAATTTTTAATATAATCTCCAATAACAGTATATTCATTACCATATAAACTTTCAACTTCTTTAATAAATGTACGAGTATCCTTTTTAATCATAAAATCACCCATACATATTATATTATAAATTAAATTTTATTACATCAAAACTTAGATTTTCCACGTTAGCAAGTTATTTAAAACTCACACCCTGCATTTACAGGTTCACGTTGTTTTTCAAAGAATCTCACGATTCTAAGCCGCTAATGTTAACGGTCCTTGATCTGGTACAGAGAAATGTAAAAAGGATTTTATTTTATCTGCTACGCCTTTAACTGCATCTTCAATATAGCCAACTGCTCCTTTTATACCATCTACAATACCCATTATCATATCTTTTCCCCAAGTAAGTGCAGTTTTAGCTATATCTTTAAATACTGCACCTATTGCAGTTATAACATTTTTTACAATATCAACTGCTCCATTAAATACTGTACCTACAGTACTTTTTATTGTATTCCATGCACCTGACCAATCTCCATTAATAATCTGCATTACAGTTTTAATAACTCCTGTTATAATACTCATTATCGTTGAGATTACAGTTTTTATATTATTAAAGGCTGCACTTACAACTACTTTTATAGTTTGTCCATGTGCATTCCAAAAAGACATTATTACATTTAAAACTGTTGTAATCACAGTTTTAATAGCTGTCATAACTGTTGTGATAGTTTGCTTTATAAGTGGCCAGTTAGCTATTACAAAACTTATTAACTTTCCGAAAATTTGAATTACAAACATTAATACTGGCTTCAAAATTGAATTCCAAACTCCTTGGATTCCTTGAAATACATTTTGAATTATACTCTTTATTTTAGGCATATTAGCTTGAATAAAGGTTACTACTGATTTAACTTTATCTCTTATTCCACCAAAATTTGTAGCAAATGCAACTGCGAGTAGTGCAACTACTCCCATTATTATTTGAAGAGGTAATGGCAATTTAGTAAAGATTCCAAATAAAGATGAAAAACTCTTTGAAGCTACACCTTTAATTTTTTCAAAACTTCCAGCTAAACCCTGTAATGGTCCGGATATAGAAGGAGTTAACGCACCAACTTTTCCCATTGATTGTTTAGCTGTATTCAAGACATTAGAGCCTTTACCTCCAGTTCCAGCTAATTGTACAGTCTTTGATGCTTTAGAACTTTTATTTGATTTAGTAATTTTTTGAGCTGTTCCGGCAACCTTTTTTCCTATACCACCAATAGATTTTTTGACCACATCATTACCTTTAAAAGCTTTAAATAAATTCGATACAGTACTTTTTACATTTTCAATAGCATCCTTTGCATTTTTAAAATTAGTTATTAAAGCTTCTACCTTTTTTGATGCATTAGATATTGATTTAATTACCTCTTTAGCCTTCTCTACAATATTTTCAATAGATCTTTCTCCATTGTTATTTGTAATTGCTTGTATTAAATTAGAGACAGACGATCTTACATTTCCTACTGCGTCTCTTGTATCGTTAAAGCTACTTTTAACTTTACCTACTGATACTGATGCTTTAGATATCGCTTGAACACTTTCTGATGCTTTTGAAGCTATTGGTGATAAGCCTTCAATTGCCTTTTTAGCTTTCTGAACTCCATCAACAGCTTTTCCTATTGATTGTCTGCCTGTATTCAAGGCGCCTGGAACTTTACCTCCATTTGATTTAGTAAATTTTTGAGATACTTTGGACGCATTTTTTCCTATCACATCAATAGATTTTTTACCTAAATCAGTACCTGCAAAAGTCTTATACAAATTTGATACAGAGCTTTTTACATTTCCAATCTCATCTTTTGCATTTTTAAAATTAGTTCTCATGTCTTTAACTGTTTTTGATACATTAGATATTGATTGAACTACCCCTTTAGCTTTCTCTCCAATATTTTCAATAGATCTTTCCCCTGATGTATCTGTAAATGCTTGCATCAAATTAGAAACAGACGTACTTACATTTCCTACTGCATCTCTTGTCTTATTAAAACTATTTACAACTTTACCTGCTGATTCTCCTGCTTTAGATACTGCCTGTACACTTTCTGATGCTTTTGAAGCTATTTGTGATAAACTATCCATTGCCTTTTGAGCTTTTTGAGCTCCGTCAATAACTTTTAATAATGCTGAATCTAGTTCAAACGTCATTAATCATCACCTCCTGAATACAAGGCTTCTATTTGTTTATTTTTATCTTCTATTTCCTGTTCAATAAAAGCACTGATGATAATCTTTTCTCCAAATCCCCTATTTAAGGTCTCTGCCGGCCACTTATCATGAAGTTTCCAGCAGTGATATAGGAGATTCACAGTTTCATCAGTGCTTATAAGTTTTTTATATCTTCTTTTTTATTTGAAGTAGCTTCTACACCTGATACTTCTGTTACAGTATCAGCTAAAATATCAACTTCACCAGGCAAGAATATCTTATTCATAAGTTCCTTTGGAGTTGGAGCTTTAAAATGTTTCATAAGCTCCTCAGATCTAAGCTCAGGGACCCCTGCAAGAACTGTCTCTATCTTTGCTTGTGCTGTAGCAAATCCTTGAATATTTCCTTTCTTATCTACTTGTAATACTCTTTCTTGAATTTCATTGTATCTTTCCATAGAAATAGCATTACAAGTAAATGTAATTTCAGTATTTCCAAGCTTAGCAAGTTTAAGCTTTACCTCCTTAGAAGGCACCTCAATTTTACCGGCATCTATCTTTAATAATTGTTCAACTAAATTCATAACTACATCTCCATTTCAAATTTAATTAAATTATAGATAAACAACGTGTAATCTAGACTTATGCAATAACCTACCGAAAGAACTGGTAGTCTGTTGCTCGGTTGCTAGAGAATATTGCTGCGGATTTCTAACAGTAGAAGTTGCACCCATTTTAACTTGCTCCAAATGTAAAATTTGGACAAGTTAAAATGGAACAACTTCTACTGAAGAAATGCCTGCAGCAATATTCTCAATGCAACACTGCGCAAAAGACTACCAGTTCTTTCTAATATGGTATATCTTTCAAAGTATAGATCTAATTCATGGTTTGTTTATCTATAATTCAGTAATTTTTTTATTTCCTTGTCATCTTTGATTTTATATAACTTAAGCAAATATCTACATTAGAAATCAGAAATATTTTCATGGTCCTGCGTAACAACAATATTTCTGATTCCACTAAGATACGTGTTGTTTGTTCTCTATACTTAAGCGCATAACTAAACAAAGAAATTAGATACATGTGTGTGCAATAGGCATTTGAAAATAAGCTGCTAAAAGCACTTAAGTAGAGAACCCAAATCTATGATTTGGTGTGAATCACTTACTCAGTGAACGAAGTGAGTCGAGTTCCCTCTATTGGTTGTTCCACTTTTGCTTGTCAAACTGAATAGTTGGAACAAGCTAAAGTGGGTGCAACCTTTCATTTAGTGCTTTCAGCGAAATTTTCATAGCCCTATGAAACACACATGTATCTAATTTCGGTTAGCTATCGCTTAACTGTAGTTTTATTGTGGTTCTATTAAGTCTAGGAAATCATAGCCTGAGAATGTGAATGGAAGTGATTCTTCAACATTCTTCTTAACTTCCCAGTCTGCTACTGTTAATTCATCAAAAGTAACATCTTTAAGTACTACTCTTTCAGCTCCCAATGCATCTGGATCAGCTAATTTTGATATAATAGTACATACTGTTTGCTTTCCTTGTTTAATATTATCCTTCATTAAAATTGCCATTCTTGATGATACATGATGTAATTTCAATGTTCCTTTTCCTTCTATTCCAGTTACTTTACTTCTCTTCCATAAATCTCTTGCAAAATTAACATCTACCTTTGTTAAAGTAACCTTTGCTTGAAGAGCTGATACTTCTGAAACATACTCTCCATTAATCCAAACTTCTCCCCATGTTCCATTTATAACCTGTTTTGCTTGTGGCATTACAACCGCCTCCTATATATATATTTGAAATTTAATATCTTCAATTGCATCTAAGATAACAGCTTGTCCTCTAAGAAATACTTGAGAACCAGTGTTACTTTCTTTTATATCTTGATCCTTCATTGTTCCAATATCTATTCCTTGACTTTTTAAGTAAACTTTTTGTGCATCTAAGTCAATTTCAGCAAAGTTTTGTCCTTCAATACTGCTATCAAGTAATCCATCTAATTCTAAGCCTTCAAAATAACCATTAATTGCAGCGATAAGTAAACATTTATGATCATAATCATTTGGATATTTACCAATATAACTATCTTCAGCAGTTGTCTTAATATCATCATGAATTAAATCCATAATATCTACGATTTTAATTTTCTTAAAATCATCACCTTTATTTTCAACTGTAGTAACAAAGCTGTTTACTGCTCTATCAATTTTAACTTTCTTTCCATCATTGAATAAAATTAATTTACCTGCATCAACAGCAGCATCTCTATCTTCTTTCTTTAAATGTGGAACATCAATTACTTCTGCAAGTGGTGCAAAGGTAGCACTAATAGTTAATGGTGTTCCTGCCAGCATTCCTGCAATTCTTGAGCAATATTCTGCTGCAGTATAAGTTTTATTTGCTGTTTGTATTCCATCAGTACAGAAATTAATTATCCCTTCATTATCTGCTGGGCAATATGGAAGTACTGCTTTAACTTGAATGTCCTTAGTACTTCTTAATTGCTTAATCCAAGTAGCAAAATCTGTTGCTCTTAAAGTAATATTTGCTTCTGTATCTGCCTTACCATCTGCAGTATAACCAATGCCTGGAACTACTACATAATCCCATTTAATAGTTTCTAAGTAATTTTGAGCTTCTGAATAATCAGCTGCATCTGCTTTTTCAATATAAGCAATAACTTGTTTTGGTGGATTTTGATATCCTATCATTGCAAGTTGAATTTGTTCTTTACTAAAATCTGATAATCCTTCTGGAATGTCATCTGTAGTTTCCATTTTTATCGGATTGCTATATGATATCGGCATAGTGTCTTTTAAAATAAGTACTACTACACCTCTTTCTCCTCTTTTTATTGCAGTGATTCCTGCTTGTTGAAATACAATTTGTACGGATGGTTCTCCCATTCTTCATTCCTCCTTAAAAATTTAAATTAATTGTGTCTGCTTTAGGGCTTTCAGGTGTATTAAAGATTCTGTCTTCAGTAAATTCAAGCTTAAGTTTTAGATGTATTTCTGTATTCTTAGTTCTACCTCTTAACCTTCTTACCTTTGCTGCTCTATCCAAAACCTTTATATATCCACTACTAAAAATTTCTCGCATAGTATCCCATACTTCGTTTTGAGCTATCATGTCAACATTCATATTTTCATCTAGTGGTGGAAAATAAAATATCTTCATAGTTATTATGTTTAAATAACTATTTCTATTTAAATTCTCCTGTCTGCTAGTAATGTAACGAATAAAAAAAGAAGGTCTTATAAAATCCTTCTCTGACTTTGATACATATACCTTTGTATTCGGAAATTTCTCAACTAACAGTCCACTAATTGAATTAATTATTTCATTAATCATGAACCTCCTCCTTTAATCCCTATAGTCTATGTTCTTCCTTCTCAATTTATAGATATCCTAATTTGCACTTAAACTTATGTGGTGACCTACCGAAATTCTATACATTTTTGTTCCACAGGACTATGAAATTTTCACTGGAAGGTTCTAAGCACAAGGTTGTACCCATTTCTGCATGTTCCAAATATAAAATTTTGACAAGCAGTAAATGGTACAACCTTGTACTAAGAACCTTCACAGCTCAATTTCAAATGCCTGTTTCACAAAAATGTATAGAATTTCTAGTATGGAAACACATTCTAATTATAAATCATACTTATGAATTGGATATCTATAATAAATATCAAAATCCGAAAGAACTTGCTATCTGTTTGATACTCAATTGAAAAAACTCACCCCCTTGAATATAGATAAACCTATTTACGCATTTGATAAATATTAAGAGGTATATTAACTAGAAATCATAAATATTTATGATTTCGGTAAATCACCACTTAACTCTAGTTCCACGTTGTTTATCTATTATTTAATAATTTTCATAACAGAAAAGTACCTAGCCTATGGGTTAAGCTAGATACTTTTTGAAAAAGGGTATTTAATTTATGAGAGGAAACTATCTTTTGTTCCCACTTACTATTATAAGGGTTATTATTATCAATTTCTTATACACTTTCTCTACTTTTCCTACAATTTTCCTACAACTTATTTATAATGTGAGATATTTCATATTTAAGACAAGATTTAGGTACAAAAATAGAGGATTCAGGAATTATTGCATTCCCATATCCTAATAAAAGTTATGCTTTTAAGCACTGACCACGAAATCGTGGGCAGTGCTTAAATCATTGTTCAGATTTTTCTAATCTCCATTTTTGGTTTGCTCCTCCATTATTTGTCCATTGGTCAATAGTTGCTCCATTAGATTTAGAAGATCCAGTAACATCAAGTACTTTTCCTGAGTTAACATTTACTATATAATAATAACCCATACCAGCATCCTGAAGCTTCCACTTTTGATTAGTACCTCCATTGCTTGTGTATTGGTCTATAGTTGCACCATCAGCAGTTGATTGCTGATAAACTTCAAGGTATTTGCCACTGTTAACATTGACAATATTATATATTCCGTTACCTAAACTAATAAAATTCCACTGCTGATTCGTAATATTTCCATTAGGATTTTGAACGATACTTGCCGCATTCAAAAGTGAAGCATCCTTTACATCTATTACTTCGTTAATTGAATTCTTACTTGCCAAATAATATGATGCCGTTGTATCAATATTAGGATTAGTAGCAGTTACAGCACCAGTTGTTGTATTAATTTGCCAGTTATTATACCAATTCATCGATAAAGTGGAACCATTAACATTAAGTGGGAGCCAAATATAACGTGAATTAGATAAATTACTTGAATCCCATCTATCTCCCATGAAAATGTACGAAGTTGTATCAGATCCAGTAACAGGCAGTATATAATTTGATTGTGATGAGAAACAATAACCATCGCCCAAATTGTTCCAACTAGACCAACCACTAGCTAGTGATGTTGAATAAGTATATGCCTGTTGATTAGGAGACCATCCTGAACATGTTGAACCTACTATAAAATAATAACTTCCTGCTTTAAATACAGACAATCCTTCACGACCTGCATTTGTAAGTGTACAAATTTCAGGCTGAGCAGTCAAATAATCAGAGCTTAATGGAAAAATTCTATCAGTTTTGTTTATACTAGTTCCTTCTTCTCCCAAAGATATTAGATAGGCATTAGTACCATCTTGAAAAATCGTCATATCACGGCTTTGATGATTATTAGGGTTCCAGCTATTAATATAAGTAAATGGTCCTGTAGGTGAATCACTAGTAGCAACTCCTACCTTTGCTTCTGAATAACTTGAATTATCAATATGCATAAATAAAACATACTTTTTAGTTAATTCGTTATAAATACATTTAGGACGTTCAACTACACGGTTTGGTCCTAAATCTCCGCTAGTTTGTTTTGATAATGCATATGAACACCATTTCCAATTTACCAAATCAGTTGAAGAATAAACGCTTATATTTTGAAAATAATATCCATTTGAATGATCTTCGCCATACCAATAATATGTGCTTCCTACTTTTAAAATCCCTCCACCATGTGCTTCAATAATTCCATCTGCTGTATCATGCCAAATAGCACCTGGGGTAATGGATGTTGATGACGCCCAAACTTTAGTAGTTCCTAGATAAAAATTCAATATTAAAACCGTCATTAATAGACTAAATGAAATAATTTTTTTCATAATATTTTCCTCCCATAATTAAATTTTCTCACCTATTTTTTGTTCATCATTTACATGAATTTTTATTTTAATACGTAGATTTAATTTTATTCAATTCCGCCTGAGTCACAGATACAACACTTGCATGCTTTGTCCCTGAAGGAAGACTGAATCCGGTTACATTAGTCCAAGAGGCAACATTCAAGTCAGTAGTTTTCCAAAGCTCAAATTTACCATTTTGTGAAAACAGGTCTGCATACATACACCATGTTTTAACTTTTTAACCACTTTACATACCACCTTGTAAATACTATTAATGACTTTCAGTCAATTTTTACCATATTAATATAATATACCATCTCCCATATTTATGTCAATATGGTTGAAGTATACATTTGCAGATTTTTACTTCTTATGAATATCGGACTATAATTTAATATAATCTCATCAAGATTAATGCAAAGAGCAGTAGCTGGATTGCTCCTGGCTACTGCTTTCGATTTTTTATTAAATTCATTATTAGCTTTCATTTTTAATTTGGCTATGTTTTAACAAAGTGTTGATAATATATCATATAATGGAAGCCATTTGTGGCTTCCATTATACGGAAAATTTATTCTAAATCAACTGAGAATTCAATTGTAGAATGCTCAATAGCATCAATATTTTCTATATATATTTTATCAATTACTGTTTCAAAACTTTCGTCATAACAACTTAATTCATCAAGTGCTTTATCAAACTCTATCTGTTGATGTAATCTACCGACAGTTAAGTGAGGGCAATACGTTACTTTCCTAAGTAAAAAACTCTCTAATATTCCACTATATAATTTATCATGCAGTTCAATTATATTGTCATTTCCCTTCTTTACATTAAGAAACAAATACCCATCTCTAAAGTCCCCTGTAAAATCCTTTAATTGAACATTAAACTTTTTTATTCCTTTTAACACCTTATTAAAATGCGATTTCAAATCATCTGTCGATATATCACTATCAAATGGAAAAACAATAGTGATATGTGGGGCAATGCAGTTTGCAAGTGGGTCATACTTTTCTCTTATACTTTTAATAATATTAATATTATCGAAACTTGGAAATAAAATTATTGCCCTTTTCAAAAAAATCACTCCTAACAAAATCTCGGTACCTTAGCCTCAATTACACCATCAACAGAACCTACACCAAAAAATGACCTTATGCAATCAAGTATTTTGTGTCTCCAATAGAAACTTGTTGCAATATTAAAAAATCCATTTCAAAACTCTCATCAAAAAATTGTAATTCAATTTTATAATATTAATCTTTATTTAATTATCATTTTAATATAAGTATTGAATCATAAGCACTTATATTTAGTAGATTTTTCTATCTGCTTTCCTTAATCAACAAATTTAAAATCAAATGTATTTTCAACAACACCTGGAAGTATAGTATAAATTGATTTTTGTATCTTATTTTCAAAATATTGTTTTATATCCATAGTTATTTTCCATTTATCTATAGTTAAATCATTAATTCCATATCTAAGCACAACATCTACCATTCTTTTTTCAATTAAACAAAATCCAGAAGGAATAGCAATCGCATCACAAAATTGAATCAATCTATCATAATCATTAAATTCTACATTTCCTAAATAGTCTTTTATAAACTCTATCTCTGATTCACTGCAATCCCATTTTCCTGAATAACACTCTATTTTTTTAACTAAAAATGGATGTGTAAGACATATTTTTGCGGCCTCGTCAAATTTTTTTTCTTTTAAGAAATTATACCCACTAATTATATGGTGCATATCAGTAACACCCTCTCTTCTACCTATATCATGTAAGAGTCCTAAAATATATGCCTTTTCAGAATCTAATTCCCTTGTTTCTAATGCTATAAGTCTTGCTGATTCTGCAACATATTTTGAATGACTAATCCATGGACCTGGATTCAATCTTCCTGCTTCTTCTAATAGCATTTTTGCTTCTTCTAATTTAGGTAGCTCTTTTATACCATCGTCTCTCACTTTATTCAACTCCTTTAAAAATTAACTATAAAATCTTTATTGTACACATTTTAAGAATATTATGTACAAAATCCTACAAATACAGTTTGGGTTCCTTTATGATTCTATTTTTCATTGCTAATACTTTTGAAACTAGAAATTTAGGTTTATAAATAATTTCCCTAGCCTTTTTAGGACACATTTTAACACAACAAAAACAACGCAGACATTGTTCTTGATCTATTTCTAAAGTTTCCTTGTCAATAGCACTGATAGGACATAGTTTTTCACATACATTGCAGTGATTACATTTACTCATATCTACAAAAGGAGTTTTTGTAAATATTCTAGCACTATTTTTAGGTACTATTTTTGCCATTAATGGTAGTTTCTCTTGAGGAATTTTAAGTGAAATGTCCTTTAAATTATTTATATTTTGCATTTTTTCCATTATGCTTTTACCAAATTCTTCGGCTTTATTTAAATCATCATTGTTAGGGCGATTTTGTGCAATAGGCATTTCCTTTGTGGAAAATGAATGTTCTCCTATAAATGTACCTGCTGCTACTACCTTAAAACCTGACTTCTGAGTTATAAAATAAAGCTCATTTAAAACTATACCATCACCAATATTTCCATAAACACCAACAATTACAACTGACTTTCCATTGCCTTTTAATTTGGCTAAAAAGGGATATACTATTTCAGGAATTTTTTCCTCATAAACAGGCACTCCAATTAACACTATGTCTCCATCAATTAAAGGGACACCAGCCATTCTTACTTTAGGTAAGGTCAAATCAATTATTTTATTGTTAGATATACCCATTCCTTTTATAATTGAATTAATAATTTTCTTAGTTGTACCTGTTGGTGAAAAATATATTGTTGTTACTGAATTAATTAACATAGTTATTCTACCTCACATTTACCTACTATAATTATTGCAAAATATCTTACTTTAGTGAATGAACTACAAATTTTTGATTGTTACAACTTTTCAACCAAAGTTTCGTAGAAAAAAATACCGCAACGGTGCGATATTTCTATTTATGTTTCAAATTTAATATTTTAGGAGTTCTTATTAATATATATTTTTAGGGCTTTAATTAATAAAATAAGTGCATAAAATCCTAATCCCCAAAATGTAATGATTAATATAGGCATAATCCATATTATCATAGTATTACCAATATCCAAAGCATGTACCTCCTAAAAATATTATCATTCTGAATTCATTTGTACTTTCTTAAACAAATTATAACGCATTTGTAAATATAATACTATCCAATTTTCAAAAAATGCTTTTTATTAGTTACTACGTCAAAAAATTACTATTGTTCATTAGCCTTCCTCTAATGAATTAAAACTGCCTCCACCTTTTATCAAGGTAGAGGCAATGCTATTAGTTCTATGATATATGTTATTCTCTGATTTTTCTAATAAACTCATCCAAACTATCCACTCTTGCCGATATCCTCAGCCATTTTTTTAAGATTTCAATATCCTCTTCATTATTTATAATTTTAACTATCTCATCTGTAATAGGCTCTAATTCACTTAAATTGTCTATAATATCTTCTCGTCTACTTAAAACTGCCCCTTTCTCTATTCCTTTTTCCATCCCTCTTATTTCAGCAGTTGTTATTTCCGCAATATGATCTCTAAGCCTTTTTAAATCACTTTCATATATTTCTCTTTCTTCTTTATCTAGATACATGATATCTAATCTTTCCACTGCTTTTCTTACAGCTTCATCTACTGCTAATTCTGCTGGAATTCTGTCCTTTTCAAGTTCATAAGCTCTATTTAAGAAAACTATCCACCTATCTAAAGCAGTTTTCACCTCTTTAAAATCCTTTTTAAATTTATTTAACTCTATAAAGTGCATTTCAAATACACTTGATAATTCATTTTTACTTTTTTCATTGTAAACTTTATATACATTATGAAAATCTTCTTCATCTACATAATTAAAATCAAGTATATTTATAGATATAGTTTTTCTTAACTTATCATAGTTATATCCACCCTCTAATTGGTCAGAATATACCTTCGCCCAATAATAAAAAGCTCTTTTTTCATAAAAAATCTGCTCTGATAGCTGCATTTCTATGTCGTACCAAACTCCCTTTTCATCCTCTGCTTTTATATCAAGTATACTCATTTTATCTGCTTTATAATTTGCTATATTGTAAGGATTTTTAAGGTGTATATTTTTTATTTGCTGATCCTCTGATAGTATTGAATTTATAAATGAAATTAAAATGTCATTATTTTCTTCACTCCCGAACAACTTTTTAAAGGCAATATCTACTTTTGGATTTATCCTACACATAAATATCCTCCTGCATCTTATATGTTTTTCTTACTTTATATTATATCCTATAACATATTTAAGGAAAATAAAAAAATAAAAGTATCATTTTACACGACCTACACTCTAGTAATAATCAAGGTTATAGATCACTTTTATTCTATTAAAATCTAGAAATTAAACACTGACCGCGAATTCGTGGCCAGTGACTTATTTGCTTCATCAGACAATAGTATAATGTACTAAATTACATAATGTTTATATTTTCTTTATGCGTAAATATCATTCCGGTTGTATACGTACTATAGCTCCTGTTTCATCAAATTTATAATTTGTTCCTTCGAGGGGATTGTTACCAGATACCAAATTCATTCCAATAGTGTAAATAGCATCTGCATAAGCACGAGGATTTTGAGGAATAGAACCAGCCATAAACCCTTTTTTTATTAATTCTTGAGCTTCTGGTCTTCCATTAATTCCATAGATCGGAATAGTTTTTGCTTTGTCACCCATATTATATCCATACTGTTGAAGTGCTTCAACAGCACCTATTGCCATGGCATCATTATTTGCAATTATAACTTCAATTTTATTACCATATTTAAGAAATAACTGTTCAATGATAGATTTGGCTAATTCTTTATCCCAATTAGCATTTACTGATGCAATTTCTTCGGTTTCTATTCCTGACTCGTTTATTGTTAAAATAGAATATTTCGTCCTTTCGTCTGTTAAAACACTTTCACTTTCGCCTTTTATCATAATATACTGCATTATATTATCACTATTTTTATCCATAGTACTTTTATCAGTATTCCATGCATTAGCAATCATTTTTCCCTGTAGAATACCTGATTGCTTTGAATCATCGTTTACAAAAAGAGATTTTGAATAACCTTTAACCAAATCTAATTTTGCAGGAGTTGTATTAAATAACACCATTGGAATATTTTTTTGTTTGGAATTGTTAATTGAATTTTCTATTAGTTCTGGTGTTATTTCACCAGCTATATTAGCTAATATAAGGTTATAATTATTATTGAACATAGTAGTTAAAATCTGACTTTCTATAGCTGGATTACCCTTGGCATTAAATATAGCAAATTCAACTTTATTTTCGTTTTCTTTTTGAATATCCTCCAAGCTCTTTGCAATAAGTGAACTAAATGCATCATCACTATATACCAATACTCCCACTTTAACTGGACTTCTTGTTTCAATATTTGAAATAGCACTTAAGTTTTTCGCTCCACAACATGTTAGCATGCTACTTATTATAACTAAAACTATAATAAAGTTTCTAATACTCTTAAGCTTTTTCATTATCTTCCTCCACATAATTATCGTAATCATAAATCTTAATTTATTTTACATTAATTATTGTGTACTTTTATCTAAAATATATAAGAAAAAACTAAATCGTATCGAAATATTTGATATTTTCTTATAGAAACTTTAATATTTCATTCTCCAGTTTAGTATCAATGTTTCAAATGGAAACTTACCATTTAATTATCTATAAAACTCTGCAGCAAAAGCCTCCCCCCTTTGAATGTAGATAAACATATTTTTAAAAATTTTCATAACAAAAAAGTACCTAGCCTATGGGTAAAACTAGATACTTTTGTGAAAAAGGATATTTAATTTATGAGCGGAAACTATCTTTTGTTTTATAAAAATAAATATAATTGAATTATAATTTAACCTTTTACCAGTCATTTCCACAAAAGCTATGGAGTATTTATCGATTTAGAAAACTCTTAAAAAATAAAACCGTGCCACTTATTATAAGCAAAGCAATCACGGACTTTTTTACAGTTTCTTCTTTCATATTCGAATCAACTTTAACTCCTATCATCATTCCTATAAAAACTGCTAGGGAAAGAAATAGTGTCATAAAGAATATTTCCTTGTTTAATATGCCCGTAAACAAATATAGAAAAAATCTAAATATATTGTCAACTAAAAAAACACAGCAGATATTAGCACGAAATTGACTCCTATTATCTGTAGTTCTACTAATATATGATACTAAAAGAGCACCAGTTCCATAAAGCCCAGCCAAAACACCCGAACTTATACCAATAACTGTAAGAAATATAGGATTAGTTTTCTTTGTTCCGTTTTTATTAGGTTTTCTTGTCTGCATTTCTAATGCAATTCCAACAACTACAAGACCTAATATAGATTTCAATATCCAATCGTTACCAATTTTTAACAAAAATATACCTGGTATGATACCTGTTAATACCATAAGCGATAATGGAACAACAACTTCCATAGATATATTTTTTCTTTCTCTCCACACCATATAAGTATTTGTTGGAATACCAAAAATAAGGCCTACAGGTGTAGTTAGTCTATTTGATACTACAAATGAAAATAATGAACCCATAACAAGTGTATTACCAAATCCAGTTATTCCTTTAATAAAATATGCTAATAAAGTAGAAATAAAAAGAAAAATATTTTGCATTTTTATCCTCCAAAAACTTTAGATTACTATTTAACATATTTTCCTATTATCGATTAATTATACTATATATTGAAGTATAGAATTGTTCAACTCAATAGCAAATCACTACGCAGTTTGGCGCTTTTATCGACTTCGTTCTATGATAGATTGCAAACCTGATCAGTAAAATAAAGAAATTTATGCTATATTTTAAATTAACATAAATCTCTTAGTTTACTGCTATTTTTAGGTGCTCAGCTTCGCAATAAAAGCTATCCATATTATGTATTACTTTTTACCGTATACTCCTGGTATGGAAGTAAAATTGTAGCATTCGTTTTATCGAATTTATAATTTGTACCTTCAGTAGGCACTTTACCGGAAAACAAATTCATTGCCACTGTGTAAAGAGCCTCTGCTGTATCACTAGGATTTTGAATAACTGTACCTGCCATATATCCTTTATTAACTAATTCAAGAGCCTCTGGTATTCCGTCAATCCCTACAACTACAATAGTTTTAGCAGGATCACCAGTGTTATATCCATATGTCTGTAATGCCTCAACAGCCCCTATTGCCATAGCATCATTATCTGCAATTATTGCGTCTATTTTCCCATCATATTTTAGGAATAAAGAATTAGTTGCAGCTTTAGCCAATTCCTTATCAAAATTAGCATTTACTATTTCAAGTGGTTCTGTTTTTATTCTTGCATTAATTGCCTCAAAAGTATATTGTGACCTTATAGTTGCAGCAGATTTACTTGAACCACGCAGCATAATGTATTGTAATATGTTATCATTATTTTTATCGATACTTGCTTTATTATTATTCCATATATCAATAATAATCTTTGCTTGCAAATTACCACCTTGCTTATCATCTGCTTCTACAACAATAGCTTTATTATAAGATTTAATAACATCTTCTGTTCCAGGTTCTAGGTAATGAAACACTACTGGAATATTGAATGCTTCTACTTTATCAATAACATTTCTTACTGACTCTACACCTCTATTTACTAAATCGACTATTAAAATGTCAACATTATCTTTTTTAAGTAGGTTATTGAGATTAGTTTCTTGAATAGATTGATTGTTTTTTCCATCATAAAAAGTAAATTCGACTTTATCCTTATTCTTCATTTGAATATCTTCTAAAGTTTTTTTAACTATTGATATATATGGATCATCAAAACTATGAAGTAATACACCTATCTTAACAGGTCTTTTCGTAGTAATATTTGAACTAGCATTTGTTATTTTTAAACTACAGGCTATTATTGAAGTAGACATCATAATCCAAACTAGAATAAACGTAAATACTTTTTTTAATGGTTTCACTTTAATTCCACCTCTCAACTATCATAAAACATAATTCTTAATAGGACGTTACATTTTTTAGTATGCTCTTTTATAAAAAATATATAATTAAACTACAAAAAGGTGTGCAACATTTTGCATACATAATAGTTATTATAGTCATATAAAATTATATACGATATTAAATAAAACAAAAAATTGAGGGTAAAGGAAATTTCACTTTCCCATACCCTCATAAAAATTGCTCTCTTATATACTGTCCACGAAATCGTGGGCAGTAATTATTTTTTATATTTTTACCTAAGTTTATAATTTAGACTTGCATTCATATTATTAGCTAACATTTAATAAATCTTAATTATCCTGTTAAACTATCAAACTTTACATATTTCAGACTTAAAAACCTCATTAAAATTCTTTAGATTTATAGGTAGTCCAATTTTCAACTACCTGCTAATACGCAAATTAAGAACATTTTAAACTATCTAAAATAATATTATCACAATATACACTAATTCAAATAAATATAAGCTGAACAAGTAACATATAAAATATTGTACCACCACCAATACTAAGTAGTGTATTTCTATTCCATATATGAATAATTACAATTGCAATAATTGCTATAAATTCTGGCAATCCAAAGGGAAAAGTAGAAATAGAAACTTCTTTCACACAATAAATAACCAACATTGCAATAATTGCATATGGCAGTACACTACCTAAGTATACTATGTATTTAGGAGTTTCCTTATTAGCTGGAAATAATATAAATGGAATTACTCTAGTTAAAAATGTTATAAAAGCTATTAGTATAATTACAATTAAAGATTGATGTACTGTTAATATCATAACTCGTTCCTCATTTCTATTGGTTTTCTAAATGCTGTTAACGTAATTAAAATTAAAATCATGGATGGTATAATAAAATTACTACCTCCAAAAATAATAAGACATAATAATGACGCACAAATTCCTATAGATGCTGGAATATTATTCTTATTTGACTTCCATTGTTCCACGAATATTACTACAAATAAAGACGTCATAACAAAATCAATCCCCTTGGTATTAAAAGACCATACTGAACCTATAATTGCACCAATTACTGAACCTATTATCCAATAAAAATGGTCAAGCAAAGCGATGAAGAAATAGAACCAATTTTTATTTACATCTTGTGGTGGCTCTGCTGAGGTAAGCAATGAGAAAGTTTCATCTGTAAGAGAGAAAATCATATAAAGCTTTTTCTTCCCCATATCCTTAAATTTATCCAGCATAGATAATCCATAAAATAAATGACGAGCATTAATCATAAATGTCATAACAACTACAGCTACAATATTAAAGCCACTTGTCAAAAGATTAATTGCTACAAATTGCATAGAACCTGCATAAATACAGCTACTCATCAGTATTGCCCACCAAAAATTATATCCCTTACTTCTTAGAAGTATTCCAAATACCATTCCTATAAATATATATCCCATCAAAATAGGAATAGTATGTGGAAATGCTGATTTCAATGCTTTTGTTTTCATTAGTTAGTCCTCCTAATTTAAAATCATTATGCACAATCATATGTGCTTTTACTAATACGGTACTATCATATCTTAATGGTTATAGTACGTATTAAAACAGGTAGTCCAATTTTCAACCATCTGCCAATACACAAATAATAAAATTAATAGACTAAAATTTCTCCTTTTTCTTTTAATATATTTAGTGTTATAGTTAGTATAAATACTAGGAAATAAACATACAAGTACGCACATTTTTGTGCCTTACGTAGGAGGATTTTATGTCAGAGAATAAAGAACAAGAAGTTATTAATAAGAAAAACTGCGTGATGATATATTCTATGGAAATTATCGGTGGAAAATGGAAACTTCCAATAATATGGAAATTATATCAAAATAAAACTATGCGTTATAATGAGCTAAAAAGAAATCTAGTAGGGATTACGAATATTATGCTTACAAGGTCACTGCAAAGCTTGGAAGAAAATGGGCTTGTCAACAGAGTGGAATTTAACCAAATTCCACCTCGAGTAGAGTATTCATTAACGGATAACTGCTTACAACTTGTGCCTGCATTAGAAGCTATTTTTAATTGGGGAAAAGAGAGGATGACGAAAGATAATTAATATGCAGGTATTTAAACCTGATTAATATTGTTCATCAAAACTTTTCTATAGTTTCTAATGCTTTCAATTCAAAAGTATTTTCTATCACATTAGGTAAAACACTGTAAATAGACTTTCCAATCCTCTCTTCAAAATATTTTTTTATTTCAAAGGTTGCTTTCCACTTATCTATTGTATATTTGTTAACCCCATGTCTTAATGCAACATCCAGCATCCTCTTTTCCATCAGACAATATCCTGTAGGTAGTGCCAATGCGTCACATAACTGAATTAATTTATCATAAGGTGAATATTTTATATTTTCCAAATATTCCTTAACAAATTTATATTCTTCATTTGAACAATCCCATTTTCCAAAAACAGCATCAACATCTTGAACTGGATGTGAGTGAGTTAAACAAATTCTTCCTAACAAATCATATCCTCTTTCAACTGCAAAATTATATCCATCTATACTATGTCTCATGCTCGTCACACCGTATCTTCTCCCAATATCATGCAACATTCCAAGTATTAGTGCTATATTGGAATCTAACTCTTTGTCCTCTTTTGCAATTAATTCTGCTGCTTTACCAACATATAAAGAGTGATCTATCCATGGACCAGGATTTAATTTGCTACCTTCCTCTAATATTATCTTTGCTTCTTCTAATGTTGGCATACCTTCTTTTATATAGTTTTTCATATTTGTGCATCCCCTCATCTAATTTATATTGTAGGAACATAAAAGGCATGGGCTTAGTTCCTATACCCTAGTAAAAATCACGATTTGACTACTGCCCACGAAATCGTGGGCAGTGATTATCTTATAATTCTTTATTTTTAATTTCCAAATTAATTCTTTCTATCAAAGCTCCTACTTCTAAAATTCCTTCATCTCCATTTTTCCTACTGCGAAGTGATATTTTATTTTCCTGCTCTTCTTTTTCTCCAACAACAATGATGTAAGGAACTCTTTCATTTCTTGCTTCTCTTATTTTATAGCCTATCTTTTCATCTCTATAATCCAATTCAACTCTTATTCCCTCTGCACTCAACTGCTTTTTAACTTTCTCTGAATAATCGTTGAATTTATTTGATATAGGAAGTACCTTTACTTGAACTGGTGCAAGCCATGTAGGGAATTTTCCTGCAAAGTGCTCTATTAATATTCCAATGAATCTTTCTATACTTCCAAATGCAACTCTATGGATTACTATTGGCCTATGCTTTTCTCCATCACTTCCAGTATACTCTAGTTCAAATCTCTGAGGTAATTGGAAATCTAATTGAATTGTTCCACATTGCCAAGTTCTGCCTATGCTGTCTTCAAGATGGAAATCTATTTTAGGTCCATAAAATGCCCCATCACCTTCATTTATCTTATAATCTAAGTTTAGCTCATCCAAGGCACCTTTTAATGAACTTTCTGCTAAGTCCCATTCTTCATCACTTCCCATAGAATCCTCTGGTCTTGTAGAAAGTTCAAGATTATACTTGAAACCAAATTTGGAATATACCTCATCTATTAAAGCAATAACGCCTTTAATTTCTGATTTAATTTGACTTGGCAGCATAAATATATGCGCATCATCTTGAGTAAAGGCTCTAACTCTCATAAGTCCATGCAATGCTCCTGAAAGTTCATGTCTATGAACTCTTCCAAGCTCTCCAACTCTCATAGGGAAATCTCTATAAGAATGGGCTTCTGATTTATATACCATCATTCCACCAGGGCAGTTCATTGGCTTTAGGGCAAATTCTTCTTCATCAATCATTGAAGTGTACATGTTTTCCTTATAATGATACCAATGTCCTGAAGTCTCCCATAACTTTTTATTAAGCATTATAGGAGTTTCAATTTCCACATAGCCTGCTTCATAATGAAGTTTTCTCCAAAAATCAATTAAAGTATTTTTTAAAATCACTCCTTTAGGAAGCATAAATGGGAATCCTGGTCCTTCTTCGGCAAAAGTAAATAATTTTAATTCTCTTCCTAATTTTCTGTGGTCTCTCTTTTTAGCTTCCTCTAAATTATGCAAATGAGTTTCTAGCAATGTTTTATTTGAAAATGCTACACCATACACTCTTTGAAGCATCTTATTCTTTTCATTTCCTCTCCAATATGCTCCAGCTACACTTATTAATTTAAAGGCTTTCACATATTTTGTAGATGGAATATGCGGTCCTCTGCAAAGATCAATATAATCTCCCTGCTTATATAAAGAAATCTTTTCACCTTCTGGAAAATCGCAAATTAGCTCTACTTTATAAGTTTCTCCTTTTACTTCCATGAGCTTTATTGCGTCTTCTCTAGGAACATCGAATCTCTCAAAGCTTAAATTTTCACTAATTATCTTGTTCATTTCCGCTTCAATCTTACCTAAATCTTCTAAAGATAATGGATTTTCAATATCAAAATCATAATAGAATCCATTTTCAATTGAAGGTCCAATAGCAAGCTTTGAATCCTTATAAATTCTCTTAACAGCCTGAGCCATGATGTGAGAAGTAGAATGCCTGATAACTTCAGCTGCTTTCTCATCATCATAAGTTAGGATGTTTACCTCGTCATTGTCCTTTAATTTATAACTTAAATCAACTAATGTTCCGTTTACTTCCCCTACTATTGCTGATTTAACCAAATTTTTCCTAATTGAACCTGCAAGCTCATAAATGCTAGAGCCATCAGAAATTTCTTTAATTGATCCATCTTTAAGTTTTATATTTATCATAATTTTTTACCTCCTTCTTCAAAATTCACTTATTCAATAAAGTGGCTAAGCCACTCTCCAGTTTTTTGATAATGAAAGATTAATAGTGAATGATTAATAATTACGGATGAAATTACTTCGTAATTTCTTTAAATTTTATATCTTATAGAAATTCCTTTGGAATTTCCTCCTTAACCATTCATCATTCATTATTCATAATTATTTTTTTTACTTATAAGCATATAGATTTAATTAATTTTATATAATTCTAAAATTTTATAGTTCATCTAAACACGCAAAAAAGCACTCATCCCAAGCCTTGGGACGAATGCATAATATCCGTGGTTCCACCCAAATTGAATTAAATCAATTCAATTCTTCTCTTAGGCATATTCAAAAAAATAATAAGTCAGCATGCTAGTCTATTTCCAGTCATACTGCGTCAGTATTTTTACCTAATAGGCCCACTATGAGGCAAAAATACTTCCTTGTCTGACTGGAAATATACATCGCATCATGGACTTATTATTTTCTTTCATATGCCTTAATTTTTTAACGACTTTCACCGATGGCATTTCACAAAGTTTTGCTAATCAGCCATAGCTCCAGGGTAGTTTTTCTTATAGTCATATTTAGAAATGCTTGCAGCCTTTTGGCATTTCCTCTCTGAAAACTGTACTCTATAATACTTTTCCCTTTCATTGCTCATTTAATATTAATTTTTAAAGAGTTTTTCGTGCACGTAGGCATATGAAAAATATGTCCTGCTCTTATTAATATAAAATATTAGCACTTTTGTTGCATATTGTAAATATCTTTTTCCGAATAAAAATTTAATAAAAAGCTAACCTAATACTAATAAGTATTGTATTTACAACTATAGTGGAAGATTAAAATGAAAATATTAAAAAAAGTATTATCTTTTATTGTGATTTCTATATTATTGCTGCATAGCATTGAAAATACCGCATATGCAAATCCAGATACTTCCATCAAAAAACCAATTAAAGTGGGTGTATTCTTAAATGATTTTAGCAATATATTTATTTCTGATTTTAAAAATAACTTAGAAGAACTTCAAAAAGAAAATAGCGATAAAATTCAATTTTTATTTTTTGATTCACAAGCAAGTCAAGCTACTGAAAATGAAAATATTACTAAAGAACTTAATCAACACTTGGACCTTTTTGTAGTAAATCCAGTCAGTTCCAATGAAGACGAAATTGCAGATGCCCTTAATAAAATAATTCAAGCAAAACTCCCGTTTATTTTATTATTTCCTACTACGCCTTCATTAACAAACATTGTTAAATCTTATCCTGCATCTATTATTATAACTGGTGACGCTGAACAAGGTGGCACTCTACAGGGTAAAATTCTAGCAGATGCCTGGAATGCTAATAAAGATATTTTAGATAAAAATAAAGATACTATAATGCAATATATCATGTTACAAGGACCAACCAATAATGTCTTAACACTAGGAAGGAGTAAATATCCTATTCGTGCACTTAATGACGCTGGAATAAAAACTGAAAACCTTTTTTCAACTATTTGTAATTGGCAGAGGGAATGTGCAAAATCAGCTATTGAATCAGCATTTTTAACTTTGGATGGTAAAATTGAAGCAATAATTGCCAATAATGATAATATGGCCATAGGTGCAATTGAAACACTTAAGAAATATGGTTTTAACACAGGTGATAGCTCAAAATATATTCCTGTTGTTGGAATTGGCGGTGTACCTGAAGCTAAGAAATTAATTAATCAAGGTTCTATGACAGGTACTGCTGTTCAAGATTCCAAGCTTTATGCAAAAGCAATTTATGAAGCAGCAATGAATCTAACTTCTGGAAAAGAACCTCTCCAAGGTACAGATTATAAATTTGATGAAACAGGTGTTACAATCAAAATACCTTATTCTGAATATGTTAAATAATTTTAATATTCCATTACGAATCCGAAGTAGAGTCTGAATATCTTCTATTAATGGATGAATATTATAAATAGTTTTTTCTGAATAAAAATTTAATAAAAAGCTAACCTAATACTAATAAGTATTGTATTTACAACTATGGTGGAGGATTAAAATGAAAATATTAAAAAAAGTATTCTCTTTTATTGTGATTTCTATATTATTGCTGCATAGCATTGAAAATACTGCATATGCAACTCCAGATACTCCTATCAAAAAGCCGATTAAGGTGGGTGTATTTTTAGTTGACCTTAGCAATGTATTCAATTCTGATTTAAAAAAAAGCCTAGAAGAACTTCAAAGAAAAAATGAAGATAAAATTCAATTTACCGTTTTTGATGCAAAGGCAAGTCAATCTATTCAAAATGAGGATATTTCTAAAGAACTTAACGAAGGTTTTGATCTTTTTGTAGTAGCTCCAGTGAGTTCTAATGAAGATGAAATTGCAGATGCTCTTAATAAAATAATTGAAGCAAAACACCCATTGATTTTATTTTTCCCCACTACGCCATCCTTAACCAATATTGTTAAAGCTTATCCTGCATCTGTTATTATAGTTGGCGATACAGAACAAGGCGGTACTCTAGAAGGTAACATCCTAGCTGATGCATGGAAGGCTCATAAGAATACTTTGGACAAAAATAAAGATGATGCAATACAATATATCATGTTAAAAGGTCCATCCAACAATCTCTTAACATCGGCCAGGAGTAAATATCCTATTCGTGCACTAAATGATGCTGAAATAAAAACCGAGGAACTTTTTTCAACTTATTGTAATTGGCAAAAGGATTGTGCAAAATCAGCTATTGAATCACAATTATTGACTTTTAATGGCAAGATCGAAGCAATAATTTCCAATAACGATAATATGGCCATAGGTGCAATAGAAGCACTTCAAAAATATGGCTTTAACACAGGCGATAACTCAAAATATATTCCTGTTTTTGGAATTGGCGGTGTACCTGAAGCCAAGAAATTAATCGATGAAGGTGTTATGACAGGCACTGTTGTTCAAGACTCTAAACTTTATGCAAATGCAATTTATGATGTAGGAATGAATCTAGCTTCTGGAAGAGAACCTCTCCAAGGTACAGATTATAAATTTGATGAAACAGGAGTTACAATCAAAATACCTTATTCTGAATATGTTAAAGGAAAATAGTCCGCTAATATCACACATTTATGCGTATAGCCAAGCGAAATTGAATACATATTTGTTCCATAGGACTACGAAAATTTCACTGGAAGTTTCTAAATGGGAGGTTGCCCCCATTTCCGCATGCTCCTGAGTCAAGCTCAGGACAAGCAAAAATGGAACAACCTCCCATTAAGAAACATCAACAGCTTATTTTCAATGCCTATTCCGCAAATATGTATCCAATTTCTGTATTTCATCTAGACTTAAGACACATGAAAATAAACTGGAATCAATTTCTCTCTAATTTTTATTTAGAATATTATCCACATTCCATTCTGCAAGTTATTCCCTATAAAAAAGCTTGCTATATACAATATTTAAAAAGTCATCATCACTTATATCGCTAAAGTTTTTTCTAATTTCGACTACTTTTTCTTTTGATACTAATACAAAACATCTTTTATTTCTGTATGAATAAACTTTAATATTGCTAGGTAAATTAGTGTTTTCCTGCTTCAAATCATTATTATATTTGTTAAGTATATTTAATAATATATTTTCATGGAATTCAATGACCCTAGGATACTGGCTTTGAAGTATTGTATATGATAAACTTTTATCCTTATCTTTACTATCATAAGAATACTCTGTTTTTTCTGCTAGGAAGCTTTTATCAAAATCACTGTAGGTATCTTCATCGGTATTTTCTTCATATCCAAAATCCATTAATGTTAAGCTATACTTCTCATTTGGCAATTCACTTTGATGAGCTTCACTAATAGTCCAAAAAATTGTAGTACCTATAAGCATCAATGATAAAAATATTAAAATTATAGTACTGCTAATACTTATTATCATATTAGTGTTTTTTGAATACCTTTTTTTATTAATAAAGATTTTTATACAACTAGAAATTATTATGATAATAAGCATTATTATCATAATAGAAATATTATATTCTTTGTTTTTAGAATTATTAGAAATTCCAAGCATTAACATTGTAATTATTATTATTAAACTGTAAGCTTTAAATAGTATATTTTTTATTCTTAGTTGCTTATAACTATTATAAGGCATAAATTTATTTTCTTTTAACTTCAATCTAGCTCTTATTACCCAAAAGAAAAAACTTATGAGGTTTATTATATTTAAAAGTACAAGAAAAAGCATTGCTACTGTCGTAAATATCATAAAATTAGATGATAGTAAAAAATCCGTACCTCCCAAAAATAATTCATTATAAATATTGAAAATAAACACGATAATTAAAAATAATTGATTACCTACATTATATAATGAAGATTTAAAAACTGATTTAAATCTTTCCTCTTCATCAGTATGAATAGGAATAATCTCTTTATCTTCTTCAGTATAAAATATTTGAATCTTACCTGTCTGACATACATAAGTCCAACCTGCTGCCTTGCAATATTCCCTATATTCTAATGCTTCTTCAGTATCTTTGTGATCAAAAATAGAAACTTTACTAAGCACATCTACTGAGTACTTTATCTTTTTAGGACTTATTCTTTTAAATCTAAAAAGAGGTCCATTTACAGACTTTAATAGCCATCCCTTTTCTGCCATCTGCTCAAGATATTCTTCTACTGCAGCACATTCATAAGGTAAATAAATAAAATATGTTATTTTTGTATCCCTTATTATATCTCTTATTATCATAACTTTTCCTCCATATATAATGCTCCATCATTCACCAACGTAATTAACCTTCTATATTCATCCTGCAGTACTTCTCTTCCTTTATCAGTAATTATATAGCTTCGTTTTCTCCCCTGTACTTCTGTTTCTCTTATTATATTTTCTTTTTCAAATTTCCCAAGAAGAGTATATAAAGTTCCAGGGCCAACTCTTACACGTCCTTTAGAAATCTTCAAAACAGCCTCCATAATATCTACACCACATCTTTCTTCAAGCAAAGACATTAGTATATAATACATTGGTTCTGTTAAATTTTGAAATTGCTCCCTTGCCATTTGTTATCACCTCTTTAATATCGAGTATCGATATTTATAATTCTATAGTATTATCGATACTCGATATTGTCAATGTATTTTTTAATTTTTTCCATTTTAACCAAGTTATTTGTGATTTAGGCCATAAAAATAGATAACCTATCCCCTGCCTTATATTTAGAGAAGCAATTTATATGTAGTTATGCTAAATATTTTAATATTTATAGTTATGTAGTATATAATTAAACAAATGGACTATTGTAAATTTTTATGATGTATGGAGGGATAAGGAATGGGTATGGAATGGTATGACATGATAGCATTAAGAAATGGCGGTTATAAAAATAATGCTACTTACATAGTTAAAGGTGTATCTGGTGAGGACGTTTTTGAAGAAAGGCTAATTAAAATGCTGGGTAATTATGAATCTGTTTTAGACGCTGGATGTGGACATGGTGAATTCACAATTAAAATGGGAAGATATGCAAATAATATTATAGGTTTTGATAACTCAAAAGAATTGATAAAAATTGCAGGTAAAATTCTAAAAGAAAGTAAGGTTGAAAATATTAGTTTTGTTTACGCATGGACAAAGGATAAGAAACCCCTGCCTTTTGTAGATGGGCAATTTGATTTAATTTACAGTAGAAGAGGTCCAACTTCTATTATTGACCATAGTAGAATTCTTCGTTCAGGAGGTACTATATTGGGGATTCACTCTGGAGCAATGGAAAAAGTAAAACAGAAATTAGAAAGTAATAACTTCACTAATATTGAAATGGAAGTATTCGATGAGGCAACAATTCATTTTCCGAATGAACATGAATTTATAAAATATATTTCATCAATACCATGAAATCCAGATTATTCATTACCAGAACATAAAAAGGAACTGCAAACTAAAATTAGCGAAAGTATATCTAATGGTATATTAACATTGAAACAGTGGAGATATATATGGAAAGCTACTAAACTATAAATTTGAGGCACAATCTTCTTAAAGTGTGCTACTACAATAAAATATTCCGAATTAAATATATAGGGATTAATCGTGATGAATTACCACAAGGTAATATGATTGAAATTAATTAGATTAACGTTTGTACTTTTGTTTGTTTTTGCATAATTTTTTCTGATTTAGTTGATAATAAATTATACTACTACGAATAATTTTAAATATATATTAAATCTTCTTAATAATTATGTAGGTTAAAATGAAAATATTAAAAAGAATATTATCATTTATTACAATTATATTTTTAATGAGTACTATATTAACAGACTATAGTAAAAAAGCTATCAGGACTACTTCAGCAGAAATAAGACCCGCAAAAGTATCTGTACTCATATGGAATTTTAATGATAAGTATCATTTATTAATCCGTAAAAATTTAGAGGATATTCAAAAAGAAAATCCAGGTAAGGTTGAATATACTTTTTATGATGGCAAGGGAAGTGAAGATATACAAAATGAAGAATTAGACAATGTACTCAAAGAAGGCACTGATCTTATAATATTAAATATAGTTAATAGAGCAGACGCAAAAACAGTTATAGACAGAATAAAAGAACACAATATTCCAGTAATTTTATATAATAGGGAACCACTTACACCAGTGCCCATACAATCTTATAGTAAAGCATTGTATATAGGAACAACGGGAGAACAAGCAGGTGAATTACAAGGAAAAATGCTTATTGATGCATGGAATACTAGTAAAGCATATATTGATAAAAACAATGATAATATAATGCAATATTTTATGTTAGAAGGTCCGAGTGATAATACAGAAGCAATAGACAGAACAAAATACGTTATTTCAACAATTGATAAAGCTGGAATTCAAACACAACAAGTTTCACTTAAAATTTGTGATTGGGATGAAGAATGTGCATATAAAGCTACAAAATCAGTATTTGAAAAATATAAAGATCAGATTGAAGTAATAATTGCAAATAATGATGCTATGGCCATAGGTGCGATTAAAGCTTTACAAGAATATGGATATAACAAGGGAGATAAATTAAAAACAATTCCAGTTGTTGGAGTTGATCTAACACCAGAGGCAAAAGAATATATTGAAAAAGGATATATGTTAGGTTCAGTTCTTCAAGATCCTAAAGCCTATGCTGAAGCTTTATATACTTGTGGAATGAATTTGATTGAAGGGAAGAGTCCTATTGCAGGCACAAAATATACGCTTGATGGTACACTAGTTTCAATTCGTATTCCTCAAACTGATTACTTTTATAAAAATATATTTGCTGAATAATATAATAATAAATATTATTATCCCCCCTATTTGGGGGGATTTTTTATTGAAGTAGACGGAGACCACGAGCCCCCTTTTAAACGCGAATTTTTCCCTAAATGAGCTGTTAAAGGTTCTTAAGCAGTGAGCCCAAATCTATGATTTGGTGCGAATCGCTTACTCAGCGAACCGCAGTGAGTCGAGTTTCCTCTATAAGTTGTTTATCTATAAAATGTACTTCTCCATTTTGCTAGCTGCCTGCTTTTCTAGCTGCTTAACTCTTTGATATGACAATTTCAACTTCTCCTGCACTACATAATACTTTCTATGCTCCAAATGGACAACTTGTATTATTTCTTTTTCCTCATCATTTAATATGGTTATTGCATTGTTTATCCTCTGTAATTCCCTTTTCTTAGCTGCCTGCTCCCTATACAATTCCTCTTTCTTCTCCATGAACTTTTCTGCCTGCTGCTCTACACTTGAAGTTATTTTATAAGTCTTTCCTGTCCTCTCTTCCATGCCTTGTCCACTTATTCCTAAGATCTCTTCTTCAAGCTCCTGAACCCTTATATCTATATCCCCTATATCCGCTAAAATTTCTTTATATTTTCTAATTCTATCTAAAGTATTATTCATATTATAATTCCTCCAAACTTATATTCTCTGCTTTTTATCCCCAATTCTCAACTTTTTACAATTTATAAGTAACCAATTTTCACTATAGATAAACAAATTTGCAATTTGACTCGTTAGATAAACATATTTACACATTTTCTAAAACTAGGTGTATTTCTTCACCAGAAAGGGCAGGTACTCTTTTGTGCAGTGTTACATTAGAGAATAAGTTGCAGGCATTTCTTCATCAGAAGTTGTTCCATTTACTGCTTGTCACGAGCTTGCCTCGGGAGCATGCAGAAATGGTGCAACTTCTGATGATAGAAATCCTCAACTTATTCTCAGTAACCGAAACAACAGAGTACCTGCCCTTTCGGTAAGCCATCACCTAAGTCCAAACTACAAGTTGTTTATCTATCATTAACCTTCCAGCTGCTTAGTTCTTTCCTTATCCATATTAACTTACTTCTCAATACTTCTACTTCTAATCTCACATTATCTATGGCATTTAAACATGAATGATAAGCACTTTCTGCTATATCCCTTTGCAATCTTAATTCTGCAACCTCTTCATTTCCCTTTACCAATTCCATAATTAAAGTTGCTGGATACTTTTCTTCTTTAAGTTTCAATATTTCCTGAGTCTTTTTTACTCTATATGCCTTTTCTGCTTGTGCTTTCTTTAATCCCAACGTCTTAAGCTGAGTATTTCCTTTACCTAATGCCACAATACAAAGATTTAAGCTTTCCATTATTCCTTGTGAAATCATTATTTTCCCTCCAAATTTTCATCTTCTTTTACTAAGGCACACTCAAAAAATAACAAGTCAATTTGCCAGACTATTTTCCATCATACTGCGTCGTCAAATTGCCCTAATAGGCCCGCTATGAGGCCAATTTATCTCCTTGTCTGATGAAAAATATCCATGGCAACTTTGGACTCGTTATTTATTTTCGTGTGCCTAATTCAAATCTATATTTTTGAGTTTCCCTCGGATATTTCTTGTGATCCACCTCTGACATAAACTTATCTTTAGGCATAACATAACCTTGCATATTCCCATATAAGTTATAATAAACCACCATTTCCTCATCTGTTTCATAATGTAATACAGTCCCCAAGACCTTTTGTTCCTGTCCCTTAAAGTGTCTATAAATTCCTTTTTTCAAAATCCTCTCTTCCATCTTCCATTTCCCCACTTTCTATTGCAATTTTTTATTAATAGTCTCCTAAATTTGAAATGCACTATCTCTACAGCAATTTCCCGCATAAAGATTCACCAAACTTAAGTGAATTACTACACCAGAAATCAGTAACATGTTGTGTGCAGTGTTTCATTAGGAGTTTAGATGGTGTGATTCTTGAACAGAAGTTGTTCCAAAAAGCTTGTTCAAAAGCTTGTCTTTGAAGCAAGCTTTTTGGGTGCAACTTCTGTTCTTAGAATCACCCATCTAAATTCCTTAGAAACCGAAATACAACATGTTACTGATTTCGGTAAGTCATCACCTTAACCTATAATTATTTTCTGTACCCTCAATTTCAACTATAAACTCCTTAGACATTTCATATATCCTGCTGCCTATTGCTTCATCAAAACTCAATAACTTTTCAAGTGTATACTCTGTGGACACTATTACTGGCAGGTGATTAAGGTATCTATAATTTATAAGTTCAAATATTATGTTAATATCTGAGGCATTAATTTTCCCCTTGTACAAATCGTCAATTAATAAGACTTCACAAGTTTGGTACCTGCCTAAAGTTCTCTTATAATATTCTTCATCTATCATATTTTGTTTAAGACTTGTAATCACATCTCTATATGGCATATAGACAACTCTTATATCCTTCTTCAAAAAATTATTTGCAAGAGCTAAGGCAATATGAGTTTTACCCGACCCTGGATTACCACAAAGTAAAATTGAATTTTTTCTCTCACCTCTTATATTAGAGAAGGTTTTATAATAATTTATTGCTTTAGCTTTCATTTCCTTAGACTTACTTGACCATTCTTCAAAATTATTAAAAGCCTTATTCAAATCATCTGTATTAATCCCACTATTTTTCCATAATCTCTTTACCTTTTCAGTCTCCAAACATTTGCAAGGTGTCATTAATGGTTGTGCATTAACCTGCATTTTAATAATATATCCCACATCTTTACATAATTCACATTTAAAATGGTTCCTCCCCTGCATACACCCTTGCTTCAGTTGGCTCCCATTTTGGGATTTTAACATTGAATTTCTTTTCACTTGCTCCATTATTCGCTGCAATGCTTCCATATTTATCTCCATTATTATTCATAGTTTTAGGCATTTCTTTGTTATACTCATAAAATCCATTAGGTATTTTTTTGCTATAATCTTTAAATCCAAAGGCTTTGTTATGCTCCTCGACCTTAAATATTCCCTGCCAGCAATTTTGAATACTATTCTCCAAAATCTTAATCTGCATCTCTTCATCCTTAGATAAGGTTATCAATTTGTTAAGCATTAATTCCAAAGCCCTGTCCGTCATAGGCTTTTTAATTTCATTTCTCATTTTTATAAAATCTATTATGGTTTTTATAAGCAGCTTATTTTGCGTAAATTCATATATATATTTATACTTCTTATCATTCTTATCATTCTTATCATTCTTATCATTCTTATCATTCTTGTTAGTGGTTAGCTCTTGGTTAAGGCATGGTGACTCCTTGGTTACTCCTTGGTTACTAACACAGTTATCTACAGTTTTCTCACCCTGGTAAATCCCCCAATTCACTATACTTATAAGCAATCCTGTCTTTGTCGCTTCGTAGGTTAGAAAATCATACTTTTTAAATTTAGTTAATGCAGACCTAACATTTTGCCTAGAAATTCCTGAGCCTGCCTTTTCCATTATTGAATTAGCACTAGTAACAAATTCACCGGGTTGTGCTTTAAATTGTTTCCCCTTCCATTCCCACTCTTTACCTTCATGATTAGCCATGCCTATAAGGGTAATCATAATAACTTTATGCTCTGGCGTTGAATTTAGCCAAATAGCTTTTTTAAATAGACCTCTATGAATTTTAAACCAGCCTTCCTTCATCTAATCAACACCTCCATATCATTAAAGTCTAAACATCCAATTAATGAAATACTTATAAGTGCCACATACCATTTCATCTTGTTCTTCCTTTTCCTCTTCTGAATACCAAGTAAAATTCTTCACTTCTATTGCTTCAGCCTGACACATTCCTTCTTTATAGTTAACACAAGTTTTTGCTCCACATTTAACTAACAACTTGTAATCCTCCCTCCATGTGATATAATAAATTTGAACTTTTATGCATGGCTGCTTTGGATACTTTGGTCGGTTCCTTAGCAGCTTTTTATATTTTCCCTATTAGCACAGTTTATTTCATCTAGAAAAATAGTTGGTGCTTTATATTCTTCAATTATTTTTTTAGCAATTTCAAATTGAGCTCTTTTTATAGCTTCATATCTTTCCACACCAAACTCCCTTTTAAGCTGACGCTGAATATCTGCATAAACCTTCCCCCTTAAAGAATTATCATTATAAGCTGGGCTTTTATAGCCACCAAGTGCTTTAATTCCAGCCCTTCTAACTAAGCGTTGAAGCTCCCTGCATTCAATGTTGTAAAGTGGTGCATTATTTTTTAACTCCTCTATATTCACCTTTATATCGTTAATCTTCATATTTTGCTCTTTCATCACTATAAGCTGCAATTCCAACTGCTCTGCTCTAGACAATAATTTTAACCTTTGTTTAATTTCTGTTTCCATTTCTACAAATCTCTTTACATACTTAGCTGAAAACACTATCCCTTTTTCCCCTTGAAATTTATTGGCTATAAAATCACACCCCATCTTAGTAAATAAATAATATCTATTTTCCTTGCCACTGTTATCTTTGTAAGAACTTAATATGAAATAATCACTGACCACGAAGTCGTGGGCAGTCAAAACTGGTATTATACCTTTTGTTCTCCCATCCCTTGTCCCCTCCAGCTTTTCAAGTATTTTGTAATGCTCCATATTAATCATTTCTGCAATTTCCCTGCTATCAATTGTGTTATTAATAGCTTGTACTGTTTTATTCATTTACAATCCACCCACCCTCTCATATTTCCAATTTATTTATTATGTCAGCTTTAATCTTCATTGACTCTGCGCATTACCGCAAATTACTTTAAATCCATTTATCTACCCAATTATCTTCAAATCTTTAAATATTTCATCTATAGTACACTCATAAGTATCTGCAAGTCTTTTAATTAATTGAGGCGAAGGTGTTGCCCATCCTTGCTCTAATTTATAAAATGTACTCTTACTTATCTTTAATGCTTCTATAGCCTCTATACTTTCAATGCCTAAATTTAATCTTCTTAATCTTATTGGCGTTAATTTCATTTTTTACTTCCTTTCTGCCTAATTAATATGCATTTATAACTTCTTTTGTCTCAACATAGTTATATTTTATCAGTATTTCCGATAGAAGCAAACAGGCGTTCGCGTGTATTTTTTGGTAAATTTGGAGATTATCTAGCTAAATCTTAGATTTACTCCATTTACCTTAAATTTCCCAATAGTTTTATCAGTAATCATGATAGAACTATCATTAAGCTGTAATAAAATAAAATTTATGCTTTCTTATATCTAATTTTTAACTTTTATAGAAAATATATGTTTTAAAATCATATATACTTTTAAATAGGTGGATCCGTATAGATAAGCAAAGCATATTCTCGACTTATGCGATAATCTACCGAAATCAAATACATTTGTGTTACACAGGACTATGAAAATTTCGCTGAAAGCACTAAATGGGAGCTTGCATCAACATTAGCTTGCTCCCACTTTCAGTGTGACAAGCTAATGTTAAACAAGCTCCCATTAAGTGCTTTTAGCATCGAAATTTTCAAATGCCTGCTACACACAAATGTATTTGATTTCTAGTGTAGATATGCATTTAAGGTTTGGTAAATATGTATTGATATTTCAGTAATAAGTCTAAGTTTAAACTTGTTTATCTATATAGATATCCAATTCAACAATTTGACTTATTAGGTAAAAATATTTACATACTTGCTAAATCTTAAGTGGGCCTCTTCACTAGAAATAATAAATATTTTTATGTAGAAAGTATTTGAAAATGAGCTGCTTAAGGTTCTTAGTTGTAAGTTGTTCCAATTTAGCTTGTCACTCTGAAAGCGGGAGCATGCTGAATTGGGCACAACTTGCAACTTAGAACCTACAGCGATATTTTCATAGTCTTTCGTAATAAAAATATTTATTATTTCGGTAAGTTACCACATTAAATCTAGTAAATACATATATATTTCACAAATAAATCACCTATAAAAGGAGGTCCATATGGATTATGAATATATAGAAAAATTAGTACTAAAATCAAAAAATGGCGATAAATTATCAAAAGAAAAGCTAGTAAATGAGTTCCGTCCTTTAATACTAAATATTGCTAAACGAACTTTTCTTCATGGTTATGAGAATCATGATATTCAAAATGAATGTTATAAAACTTTGTTTAAATGTTTATCTATGTACAAGATGGATAGTCATAGGTTTGTTGCTTATGCTTCCAATGGAATTAGAAACAATATTAATGATTTAATTAAAAGAGTTAAAACTAGAAGCTCAGCTGAAGGAAGTGAAGCACTAACCTTATCCGACGATTTAGAGGATAGCCTGCCTTCAAATGAAGATAACATAGAAGAAGCTCTTTGCAGCAAAGCTGACTATGAAGCCTTGAAATTAGCTATTGCCTCACTATCTAAAGAAGAACGAGAATTAATAAAATTCGTATTTCTAAAAAACAATACCCTTGCAGCATATGCTTTATTAAAGAACATGCCCTATTCTACTGCTAATAGAAGAAAAAAGATTGCACTTATGAAATTAAGTAAATATATGAATCAAGCTCCTGAAATAATTAAATATTCAAAATAAAAACCAAGGTATGATATCTCTACCTTGGTTTTTATCTTTAGCTCTGTTAGACAATAATCTTGATATTGTTATATAAATTAGAAAAGAACTGCCACACTTATACAAATTCAATTTGTAAATAAACCCAATTATGGTATAATATGTGTACTAAACAATGAATACATTATAGTAATTTATTTCATGGCAAAGATTGAGGCACAATCGAGAAAATAATATTAGGAGATGTGTGTTATGATAGAAAAATTATTTCCATTGAAAGATGGAAAAAGAGTATTTATTAGATATTATAATAATTTACCTAATGCAGAAACGATATTGTATCTGCATGGAGGGCCAGGCGACAACTGTGAGAACTTTAATTGCGCTGCTTATTTACTTTCTAAAAACTTTAATATTGTTATGCTTGATCAAAGAGGTGTTTTAAGATCTGATAGAGTTGAGGAAAATGAACCATTAAGTGTTCAAATGCTTATTGATGATTGCGAGTATATTAGAGAACAGTTAAATATTGAACAATGGATCGTAATAGGACATTCATATGGAGGATTTTTAGCATTATTATATGCATATCAATTTTCAAAATCAATAAAGGCAGTTATATATGAAAATCCTAACTGGAGTAGTTTTGACTCTATAAAAACACTTAACCGTAATACATATAATTATCTTAGTAATATTAATGAACACGAATTGGCTAAAAAAATTGATTCTAAAATTAATAACTGTACTGATTTTGAAATGCTTGCCGAATTACAAATGGAAATTCCATGGGAATATCGTAAGGAAGTTTATTATATGAAAGAGTGGACGGATGAAGTTAGAAAATATTGTTCACTAAAAGATATTTCATCTACTCAATGGGAAAATAGTATTATTCATAGTAAGCAAATTATAGCTGATAAAATAAATTTGAATAACTACATTCATTATCTAAGAGAAATTCACTGTTCATCCTTATTAATTAAAGGCGACCATGATCCTGTAATAAGTATAGAGTTTCAAGATTATTTTGTGCAGAATTCGCTAAATGGTAAATTGGAGATAGTTAACGATTGTGGACATTTTATTCATACTGATCAAGTCAGAGATTTTTGTAATATAGTTACTAATTTTATAAAATGCATATGTGTGCCAAATGATTAGTCTATTAAGTTCTATTAATTCTTCACATTTATTAATTTATGTATTAACAGGTAGTTCGAAATTATCATACCTTTCTACTTTAGGCACAATCAAAAAAATAGAAGCCTATCTACCAAAAGATAAACTTCTATTTTTTTAAATATATATAAATACTAAGCAACTTCATACTTAGTAACTTGTCTGCTAGTTAATTGAGCACCAGATTTCTTAACAAAACTGCCAGAATTAGTTTTGAAAATACTCTTAGCAATAATAGTATTCATAAGTGCATCAACTTGATCCTTAGTAAGATCAGCCTTAACGCCAGATATACTTAAAGTTGATTTTACACCATTTTCAGTTAAAAAAGTCATAGCTAAAGTATACTCCATTTAATTCACCTCCCTTCTATTCAGTTAATAGTTATGAGTTAACAGGTAAGAGTTGATGATGAGATTACTGTGTGTAATTTCGTAAAGATTTCAACCAAAACTCTTAACTCTTAACTGTTAGTTCCTAACTGATTTAAGCGTTCGCCAAACTAGAAGATTCATTTATAAAATAATCTCTAGTTTTAGCTTCTAAAACACCTTTGATAGCATCAGCAACATCATAGATATTTTGTACATTCGCATCTGCTTTAACATTTGCGAAAGTCTTCTTAGCATAGATTGGATCTCCAGCTTTATCTACAGATTTTTCAACTTCAATGCTAAGAGAAATTGAGTCAATAGTTTTAGTTACAGCCATGTTGTTTCCCTCCTTTATCTTGTTTTCATAAAGGATATATGACAATGCTAAATTTTTTACCAACTTTTCAAAAACTTTTTTAATTATATTTTGGATCCTCTCTTATTAATCACATATATACGCTGCGACAAAGGGCATATTGATGGAGTTGTTGAAATAGACGAAGTTTTTTTGTAAGGCTAAAGTATAATTTTATTTTAAGGAAAGGATATAAAAATGGAAGCTTACATTCTTGCTTTTTCTAGGTTAACCATAAAAAACAAGTTGAATCCTTATAGCTTCCTAAAATATTGAAAAGGGTTATAAATTTAATTATAATTATTTATAATTAATAGAAAGATTTAATACTTACTTGTAATTAAGTGTGCAGTAAGGGTAATTTATAATATCTATAGATAATACAATCTGACAATTTTAAAAAATAAGTTGAAATACATTTTAAAGCATTATATGATAAATTCAGGCATCGATGTACTCTATAAAAAAGAAGGAAAACTATGGATATTAATATTGAAATGATACCATTATATAAAATCGCTTATATACGAAGAACAGGCCCTTACGGTTCAGATAATATACAAACAATGGAACAATTAAAAAGTTGGGCCAGAGAAAAAAACTTATTTAATGAAAGTTCAATCATATTAGGAATAGCCCAAGATAACCCTGAATTCACAGAACCTAAAGATTGTCGTTATGATACATGTTTAGTTGTTTCGGATGAATTTACGGTTAATAATAAGTATATTAATTTTGGAAGAATTATTGGTGGAAAATATTGCGTATTTAAAATAAGTCATACTGTAGAGGCTATGCAAAAAGCATGGATGGAGATATTTTCGGAGTTATCAAAAAAAAATCACGAATTTGATAATGGAAGACCTATCCTTGAACGCTATGCGATACAAATGATAAATAAACACTTCTGTGAAATTTGCGTACCGATATTATAAAAGAATATTAAAACAAATTCCAATGTATTGTTTATGTAATTCACAATCTTCTTAAATTAAGCATTATAGGCGGACAATCTTACCTATAATTTTTTTACAATATATTTCAACATTATATTAAAACACAACCTATTTATTAGATAAGTAAGTCATATATTTGTTGAACTTTAAACAGATGTTATTATTAGAAAAAATATATATTTTTGTTATGACACCAAATTAAGTTTAGTAAATACGTTTGGAATATTATTTAAGTTTAATTGGATAGCTTCTACTCAAAAATAAGTAAAATATTGTTTGGAGTGTTTCCTTATAGATATCCAATTTAAGAATTATACTTATGCCTTGAAATAATACTATATCAGAAAGGACAGGTACTCTTTTGTGCAGTGTTACATTAGAGAATAAGTTGCAGGCATTTCTTCATCAGAAGTTGTTCCATTTTTGCTTGTCACGAGCTTGCCTCGGGAGCATGCTGAAATGGTGCAACTTCTGATGTTAGAA
>JARLHR010000234.1 GCA_031292145.1 Clostridium sp.
AAAAATACTATTAAAAAATATTCTTAAATTAATTATTAAATAACTCTTAAATTATCCTATTAGATTATCCAGATATGGCTCTTCTTCTCTTCTATGTAACGCGGTGGCTTGTTCTCGAGGGGGTAAGTGCCCTTTGCCTTTAAGGAAATTCTCTTAAATAATTGTCTTTCTGATCTCGTGATCATTATTTATAATAATAATAACGAAATTTATCTCTTTTTTTCATGTTTATCATATTCTACAATAAATTCAATACCTTTTTTTATGTGTTTGATTCGATATGAATATTTTTTGTAATTAGGATTAAATTGTCTAAATCTGTATTCTCTTTTTGTTGTTCTCATTGGACTTGAAAGAAAGCCCAATTTTTTAATTTCTTTTTTAGCTTCTGTAAGAGTAAAATAATCACGATCTAATAAAATAGCTTGAACTTCTGATTTCGTCATCTATAATATGAAAGGTAATATTTTGCTTCCGATATTCACTACATTTCCTAAAGTTCCTAGAAAATCATTAAAACTATAACCTCCTACATAAATATGATGACTTCCTACTAATCCTACACCTTGGAGAGTTGCCATTGTATGCATTTGATTAGCTTGATTATAATTCATTACTGCATCATGAACAATAGAAAATAATGATGGAATTTGTTCTCCTTTTTTAGCTAGTTTAGAAAGATAATAATGATGATCTCGTGCTTTATTAAATAAAATATCTCCATTAAATCCATAAAAATATCTTACAATTTCTTGAATCACATTTTCATTTTCAATATCATAAGTTCCATGCATTTGAAAAATATTATCTCTTAATTTTTGAATTTCTTCTAATCCCATGTGTGAACGTTGTCCAGTTGGTCCTAAGGGAGCTAATGAAAGAACTCCATTTCTAAAATCATCTTCCATTGTTCCACCTTTAGAGCATCTTTTACAATGTTTACCCCCTCCACATGTTGCACATCCACAACCTAAACCATTAATAAAACCACTTCCTTGATATCCATGACTATAAGCAGCTCTTCCTTGTCTTTCAGCCAATTGTTTGGCTCTTGTTCTACTTCTTGAATCATCTCTTTTATAAGTGTATTTTTTTCCATGATGGCCCCATTGATAATAAGGCTTTCCTTCTTCCGATTCCCCTCGATGAACAGGCATCTATTAAAATAGATTAGAATTTCGTTTAAATATAGATTTTATTCTATCAACTCAATGGAGATATGAAAAAGCCCATTAATCCTTCACATCCTAAATATGGTAAAATCTACAAGATCTATTCTGATGATTCTCCTAATCATCCAATTTATATTGGTGGTACTACTCAAAAAATGTTATCTCAAAGAATGGCAGTTCATAGATACACTTATAAAAAATGGATTGATAATAAATCATCTTCTTATTATTCATCATTTGAAATCTTCTTTAAATTTGGAATTGAAAGATGTAAAATAAAAGTGATTGAAAATTATCCATGTAAAACAAAGAAAGAATTAGGATTGAGAGAGCAATATTGGATTAGAAAATTATCATGTGTTAATAAAATACTTCCTGGAAGAACTTGTAAAGAATATTACAACGAGAATAAAGAAAAAATATTAAAAAATCAAAGAAAATACCAATCAGAAAATATTGAAAAATACAAAGCCTATCAAAAAAGTTATTATGAAGAAAATAGAGAAAAAATGCTTGAATATCAAAAGACATATAATCGTAAAAAGAAACTAATTAGTAAAGTACCACATAAAAAAATGTTTTCAAACGTATAAATATACAATGTCAGTTGCTAATTTATTCTTAGGTGCTACTGGTGGACTTGGTCAAATTGCTACCATCCGTCAAATGGAATCAGAACAATGGAATTATTTAAATGAAATTGTTGTTACTAGAAAAGGTCTTGATCTTACGAATGGAACTGGTTTTTATCCAATCTTCACAATTCCAGTAGGATTTGATTTTATTGTTTTATCTACTTCTTTTAATGTTACTACTTCTACAGTTTCAACAATTGACGGCGCTGTTTCAATTGGAACTGGTGCAGGTGCTAATAACATTAATGCTTCAATGGCATCAGATTTTGATTGTGCTGTTGGAAGTAATTATTCATATACACAAGGAGCAGTCCCATCTCATACAGCTACATCTGGTGAAGTTCTTAGTCTTGCAGTTCAAACAGCAGTTACAGCAACAGCCTACATTGCAGATGTTGCAATTTGTGGAATTTTACTCCCTCAAGGAGAACTCTAATTAATTTTTCTATTGAAACATCAATTAAATTTTTTTCTTACAGATGATATCAAAAATATGTGAATAATGTTTTTCAAATCCATTTTTAATTGTTAGAATTTTAGATGCCGTCAGAGAATCAATTGAATAACTTTCTTCGATGATGTTAAATTTATCCATAAAAATAATTAAATTACAAACATATGTTTCAAGAGTAAATATGTTTTCATTTGTATCTTCATTATGCTTAATATTATCCAACAAATTATCAATGTTTCTATTAGATTCATTTAATAAATGATTAAGAAAATTAATAATATCCAATCTAGTCACTCCTTCAGTCCATCGAATAATATTTCTATCAATTTCTAAATATTTCTCTTTTACAAGTAACTTATCCCATTTTTTCATTAAAGCAACTACTCTAAATGATGTGTTAATATCATTTAAAGATAGTTCATTACACTCTTTAATTTGTTC
>JARLHR010000235.1 GCA_031292145.1 Clostridium sp.
CTCATCCTTTGAATTTAAAGAAAGAAGTTCTGATATAAGATTATTTGTATAAGTACCAATTCCAGTTCCTTGATGTAAAGTAGAACTACGAGCATCAATGGCAATTTTCATATGAACACCTCAATAAATACATATATAGTACAAGGTATTAATTGATTTTAATTTTTGTGAATATAAATCACAATAAATTATTCAAATACATATAATGAAAATAAATAATGGCTGGTAGGAAAGTTTTATGGAGAATAGTAAGGAGATACCCAAAATTAAAAGCTATGTTGAAGAAAATTATAGCTTAAATGTAGATAATATAGAAAAGGTGAAGAACAGTTATAAAGTTACTACCAAAGATAATAGATATTGTTTGAAGATGATAAAATATGAGTTTCCTCATTTTTATTTTATTTTATCTGCAATAAAACACCTACAAAGAAATGGGTTTACTAATATTCCTGAATTTATTATAAATAAAGAAAAAAAAGAATATGGGAGCATAGATGGAAGACATGTTTATTTAACAAAATGGATTCCGTCGAGGGTAAGTAATTATGATAATCCTTTAGAACTATCTGTGGTGTCAAGTAATCTTTCAAGACTACACCAATATAGTAAAGGTTTTACCTTAGAAAAAGGAATGATGCCTAGGATTGGATGGTTCTCTTGGCCTAAGGTTTTTGAAACAAGAAAAAATGAAATACTTGATTTCAAAAATAGAATAAGTCAAAAGGCACATAAATCTAATTTTGATTTATTGTATTTAGATAATATTGAAGAAGAAGTTAAAAGGGCGGAAAAAAGTATATCAGGTCTTCAAAAAAATAATTATGTAAAGATTATGGAGAAAGAAGTTTTTAAAAGAGGTTTTTGTCATCATGATTATGCTCACCACAATATTTTGATTGATTGTAGAAATGAGATCAATGTTATAGATTTTGATTATTGTATATTAGATTCGCACCTCCATGACTTGGGTTCTTTGTTAATAAGAACTATGAAGGATGGAAAGTGGGAAAAGGAAAAAGCAGATTTGATATTGAAAGCTTACAAGGAAAATATGGAGGTAAGCCAAGAGGAGATGCCTATAATGAGAGAATTTATAAGATTTCCTCAGGCATTTTGGCAGATAGGGCTACAAGTTTATTGGGAGCAACAGCCTTGGGGAGAAGACTTTTTTATTAATAAATTAGAAAAATATTTAGATGATTGTGAGCTTAGAGAAAAGTTTATTGATAGTTATTTTGTTGGAGGAAATTAATGTGGAAGAATTATTAATAAATCAGTATTTAAGAAAAAAGGGAATCACCATTAATGGAAAGTATTTTAGTTCTGATAAAAAGATAGAGTTGAAGGATATTATTTCTCAAATTGAACTTATTGTGGAGCTTCATAAGACTTTAATAGGATGCAGGTTTGACGATGCGAGTAGAATAAGAAGTACAATAGGCAAAGAAGTAGAAGCTTATAAAGTGCAAATAAAGAAATTGCAAAGGCATTATGACTATATAGTTAGTAAAACCAGTACAAATGAAGTGGAAAAATTAATCTTATCAGAAGGAAAGATAATGCTAAAGCAAGCTAAAAAAGCACTAAACCATATTTACGAACATGATTATTTTGGTGTTATAAAGCGTAGTATGAATAGGGAAGAAATTTGTATTGGCAGGATTGATAGAAGCAATTTAAGAAAATTTGAAGGAGAATTTCAAATAGGAACGCTTAAAGGTATGTCATACAATTTAGTGGAAGAGGATTTATATAATTACATTAAGAAATTACAAAGAAAAGAAGCAAATATAGATGAAGAGGAACTAATAAGAACCTTTGTATATAGATCTCATTTATCATTTAATAGTCTGGATTATTTGAAGGGGTTATGTAGTTATCCAAAGGATTTTTTGAAAACATGGGAGAGGTATAAGGAAAGAAACAAAGATAAGAGTCTTATTGATTTAAATTGTATAGATAATAAAGAGGATAAAAAGAAAAAAACTGATGAAGAAGTATTATTAGAACTAAAGAGAAGTTTAAATTATGAGAGTAAAAGTTTTATCAAGGTATAGGCAATTTGTGAAATTTCTAGTCAAATTAGAGGTGCGAAAGGATCTCAAAAGTTACAGCAAATTTTCTATAATGCCCAAAGCTTAATTAGTTAGGAGGAAAAGTATGAATAAAACTAAGTATTCAGAAAAAGATTATTTATGTGAGTATGACTTAAGTTTAGATTTCTTTGAGGATTTGGGTATGAAGGTAAATGATATTGTGCCACTTAGAAAAGTATTTGTCATATATACAGATGAAGGTAATAAGATTTTGAAGAAAGTTAATTGTAATATTGACAGAATAAATTTAATAAGTGAATCCTTAGATTATGTAAAAAAGAGTTATAGCAATATAGTAACATATAATAAATTTAAGGATGGATTAAGTTATAGGAGATGGAAGAATCAAATCTATATTGTTATGGATATTTTAGATGGGAGAGAAGCATCCTTTGCAAATCCAATAGAAATTAGCCTTTGTGCAGAAAATATAGCATTAATGCATAAAGCATCTAAAGGATTAAGGCAGTATTTAAAAGGAAAATATAATAAGGATTTTTTAGATATATCTTTAAAAGATAAGGTTCAAAAGGCATATGATGAATTAATTTCTATGAAAGATTTGGTGGATAGTTATAAATTCAAGAATGAATTTGATAAACTATTTATGGATAACATAGATAAATATTTGATTGAGATCAAAGAGGTACAAGTACTACTTGAAGGAAGTAAATATGATGATTTAATGTCTAGTGGGGATACAGTCTGTCTTTGCCATAATGATTTAGCTTATCATAATTTTTTAACCAAAAACAATGAAGTAAATATAATAGATTTTGATTATATGACTTTAGATTTAAGAATTATGGATATTGAAAATTTTATATCAAAGTCTATAAAAAATGCAGCTTTTGATATAGAGAAAATGTTAACATGTATTAATGGATATGAGAATATTTCACTTTTAAAACAAGAAGAAAAAGAACTATTATATATACTTATAAAATTCCCAAGAGATTTTTATGTTCTTTCTAGAGATTATTATCATAAGAGAAAGAAATGGGAATATGAAGTTTATTTAAATAGATTTGAGACAAAATTAAACAATGAGGACTTTAGATACGAATTTTTAGAAGCATACAAAAATCAAGTTTTAGATAGACAAAACGGGAACTAGATTTTGGTGGTAGCTTACCGAAATTAAATATATTTTTGTTCCACAGTACTATGAAAATTCTGCTGAAAGCACTAAATGAAAGCTTGCACCCACTTTAGCTTGCTCTGAATATTCATTCAGACAAGCTAAAGTGGAACAAGCTTCCATTAAGTGCTTTCAATTATTTATTTGCAAAACTGCAAATAGTTTTAGCCATATTTTCATCACTTTCTTCCAATCCATTATCTATCCATTGTATTAAAACTTTATAGAGACCTCCAGCTATATAATTAATCTCATATTTACTTATTTTTTCAGAAGAATCATTATGAAGAATTTCTTCAAATATCAAATGGAGATATTTATCAAATCTTTCAAGTATCAGAATAGATAAATTTGCTTTAATTAAGTTTGTAATTAATTTTTTATGTCTTCTGAAATAGACAAAGTACATATATGTAAATTGATAAGTGTCAATTTTTTCGTAGTTTGTTATCTCATTTAAATACGCTTCAAATAATTCATCAAGATAATTAGTAATAATATCTTCTTTAGATTTGTAATTTCTATAGTAAGCCATACGGGATACCCCTGCTTTATTTGTTATATCTGTTATTGATATTTCTTGAAAATTCTTTTTCTCCATCAATATCATGAGTGAACTAAAAATACATTCTTTAACCAATTTATTTTGTGAATTATTATCCAATCTTTTCATAAACAAAATACTCCCTTTTGTAACAGTATGATGATTACATATTGATAATACTGCTATAAGATAATATAATTATACCACAGTGATGTTACAAGTGTAACATGAAATGCTAGGAGGAATTTATATGGTACTTTTTTTAACTTTGCTAAGTGGAATTTGTTGGACAATAGTGTACATTGAATCAATACATATCGGATTTAAGAATAAAACTTATGCAATGCCACTTTTTGCACTAGCATTAAATGTTACATGGGAAGGGTTGTATGCATTTATTGGTTTAAACAGCAACTTAGGAAGTCCACAAGCTTGGATTAATCTATGCTGGTTTCTTTTAGACATGATAATTGTTTATAGTTATTTTAAATTTGGGAGAGATGATTTTTCAAAATATGTAAATAAAGAATACTTTGTTCCCGTCTCTTTGTTTATATTTATAATGTCTTTTGCTATTGAATACTCTTTCTATGTAGAATTTGCAGAAAATGGTCCTGTGTATTCAGCATATGTTCAAAATCTGATTATGTCCATATTATTTATTTTCATGCTCATTAATAGGAAAAGTACAAAAGGACAAAATTTAATAATTGCTGTTAGTAAAGGTATTGGAACGCTTGCACCTACAATTTCTACAGGAATTATCATAGGAAATCAGTTTGTTTTAGTTCTTGGTATATTCTGTGCAATATTTGATATTGCATATATAGTATATTTGAGTACTTTAAATAAAGTATCTATCAGTAATTCAGATTCTTTTATATTAAAATCAAATTCACAAATGGATTCAAGTTTTAACAGTCAAGATTTGTTTCAATAAAAAATAAAATGTCTAAAATTGTGTACTAGCAGGTAGTTCAAAATTGGACTGCCTGTTTTATGATTATTATATCAACAATTCAGTTTAACACAGAGCCTACTATATTTTCTTTAAAGGGGTGCGTGATTTACGTATCCCTTTAAATGTCTTGAAATTTATCCTAAATTTATGCAAGCATTTCTGCAGGGAAAGCGAATCTAAAAAAAACTTAAAAACTATGTATAATGAAAATAAATTTGGAAATAATATAGACATGTTAATAAAAGAGACAAGCTTAAAGGAGAGGTTGATTTATGAATAAAACTTTTAGAATAAAAGGAGAAAGTTATAGAGTGATTAAAGAATATTGTGATAGTTATTTAGCAGTTAGTGAGATTGGATTTAATTATAAAATGATACCTCGATTAGTAAGGATAAAATAGTAGGAGATAAGTGATGGGAACTATTTTAGATGTTTTAAAAATTATAGACAAGCTTAGGATAAAGAAAATAAAAGATAATAATGATCAGGAAAATAGAAAGTTCAAAGAAATTTTGAGTGAAGAAATGAAAAAGTTAAATTGATAAAAAAGTATAAGGCACATGAAAGAAAATAGTAGGTTCAAAAAGACTGCCTTATTGTAAAGGTGTAGAATGTGTATTATATGTTTTTATAGAAGAATATATCTTTACATTACTATTTTCAAAATGTATAATTGATTTATATTTTGTGAATACTATGATTTAAAATATAATTGAAGAAAATAAGTGCGTTGAAAAAGAAGAGTAAATGGTATTTTAATTTTAAGAGATCTAGGGATGGTGTAAGCCTAGAATTTAAAGCTATTGAAGGAAGCTTTGGAGCAATAAATAGAAAGTTTGTTAACGTAGTATATTTATGGGGTTATTCCCTTAAAGATAGATGAGTGGATTAGTATAAAGTGTATTTTAAAGGGCATGCTTGGATTAATCAATTTAGGTGGTAACGCGGAAGTCAGCCTTTCGTCCTAGGTATTTTTAGGATGAGAGGTTTTTTTATATTTAAGATCAAAAATTTTAAGTGTTAAATTGTAAATTAAGATGAAAAAGCTTATGTGGTAGGAGAATTAAAAAATGATGAAAGTAAAAATTTTAGAACACACAAAGAAACCATTAACCAGAATAGGTACCAATGCAAGCTATTGTTATAATACTAAATTAAAAGATGAAGAACATGCAAAAAGAATAGCAATTAGCTGCATTAAGGATGGACATGGTAGAAATGAAGAATTTGCTGATGTTACACTTCATATATCTGGGGTTAGTGCAAGAATGGCAAGAGAAATGTACACACATATAGGTGGTAGTCCAACAAGAGTGCAAGCATCTACTAGATATATTACGTATAAAGAGTTTGATTATGTTATTCCAAGTGGGCTAACTGAAGAACAAAAACAAGTATATGTTGATACCATGAAAGCAATTCAAGAAGGGTATGGAAAATTAAAAGAATTAAACTGTGAAAATGATATTACTGGATATGTTTTACCATTATGTATGACTACAGAATTCATTTGGAAGGGCAATATAAGAACTCTTGAAAATATGTTTAATCAACGTTTATGCAAAAGAGCATTACAAGAATATCAGGATTTTATGAAGTTATTAAAGAAGCAGATATCTGAATTAGATGATGAATGGAAATGGATTGCTGATAACTTATTTGTACCTAAATGTATAAAAGATGGAGGTGTTTGTAAAGAATCTAGAGGTTGTGGAATGTTTTCTAATAAATAAAAATATTGTAATACATTTATAAATTTAAGATAAATAATTGTGACTAAATATAAATATTATTTTTGATTTTGTGAGGTGAAATTATAACAATGGCTGAAGTAGAATTAACCAATATGTGTATGGTTTATGATAAAATACATAACAGAGTTTTAGTTCAAGATAGGATTAAGTCTTGGAAAGGAATTTCATTTCCAGGAGGCCATGTAGAAGATGGGGAAAGTTTAATAGAATCAACTATAAGAGAAATCAAAGAAGAAACAGGGTTAACAATATCAAATTTAGAGCCATGTGGAATTATATATTGGTGTAATAATGAAACTGGTGATAAATATTTTGTATTTAATTATAGAACAGATGTATTTAGTGGTAAATTATTAGAAAAAACTGATGAAGGTAAGGTATTTTGGGTGGATAAAGATGATTTGTTAAGTCTTAATCTATCAGATGGTCTTAAAGAGAGGCTACCTATGTTTTTAGAGAAAAAGTATTCAGAAGGATTTGGAACTTGGAATGAACAGGGTGAAAGTCAATTGAAATTTATATAAATGGCCATGACAAGGGGCAGAAAATACCTTGTGCATAAGAAATTTAAAGGAGAGATAAATAATGAGTTTTGAAAAATTAGCTGATATGATATTGGGAAATGTAGAACATACAACTGAATATTATATTGAAAAATATCCAAAGAGAAATCTTAAAGAAGGTGCAAGAGTTACAAGATATGCACCAAGTCCAACTGGATTCCAACATATAGGTGGAGTATTTTCTGCATTAATAAATGAAAGAATAGCAAGTCAAAGTGGAGGAGTATTTTATTTAAGAATAGAAGATACTGACCAAAAAAGAGAAGTTGAAGGTGCAATAGAAGATACTATACAAACTATGCATAATTTTGGCTTAGATTTTAGTGAAGGTATGACAGGCCAAGATACTTATAAAGGTGAGTATGGCCCATATAAACAAAGTGAAAGGGCTGATATATACAACACTTTTGCAAAAGATTTACTTGTAAAAGGTTTAGCTTACCCAGATTTTTGCACTCCAGAAGAATTAGCAGAATTAAGAGAAAGACAAATGGCTAATAAAATAACTCCAGGTTATTATGGAGAATATGCTAAATTCAGAAATATAACTGAAGAAGAAGCAATAAAGAGAATTGAAAATGGAGAAAAGTATATCATAAGATTAAAATCGCCTGGAAACCCTGAAAAGAGAGTTGAATTCCACGATTTAATAAAGGGTGATATATCATTCCCAGAAAATAATCAAGATGTAGTACTTATTAAAGGTGATGGACTTCCAACATATCACTTTGCTCATGCAATAGATGATTATTTAATGAGAACTACAGATGTAATAAGAGGGGAAGAATGGTTATCATCACTTCCTATACATGTTCAATTATTCGAAGTTTTAGGTTTTGAAGCTCCAAGATATGCTCATATTCCAGTAATAATGAAGCAAGATGGAGGATCAAAGAGAAAGCTTTCAAAGAGAAAGGATCCAGAAGCTGCTGTTTCTTACTACAAGGAAGTTGGATTCCCAACTATAACAGTAATTGAATATTTACTCAATATAGTTAACTCTACTTTTGAAGAATGGAGAGCTGAAAATCCTACAGCTGATTATCATGAATTTGAAGTGCATTTAGAAAAGATGGGTAAGAGTGGAGCATTATTTGATTTAGTTAAATTAAATGACGTAGCTAAAGATCGTATAGCTGCTATGAAAGCTACTGATGTTTATGATAGCTATGTAGCTTGGGCTAAAGAGTTTGATGAAGAAATGTATAAGTTAGTTACAGGAAATGAAACTATGGCAAAAGAAATGTTCAATATAGATAAAGAAGGTCCAAAGCCAAGAAAAGACTTTGCTAAATGGGATGAAGTAAAAGATAAGGTGTTCTATTTCTTTGATGAATTATTTGATAAGGAAACAGCAGAACAAATTGAATTACCAAAGGGAGTTACATTAGAAGCGGCTAAGGCTGTAGTAGAAACTTATAAGAATGAGTTTAACTTTAATGTAGAAAGCCAAGAGGCTTGGTTTGAAGATTTAAAAGAAATCGGACTTAGACTTGGATATTGTGCAAATAGAAAAGACTTTAAAGCAAATCCAGATCAATATAAAGGTATGATTTCTGATGTTGCAGGAGCAGTTAGAGCAGCATTAACTCACAGGACTAATTCACCTGATATTTACACTATTATGCAAATAATTGGTGAAGAAAAAACTAGAAGCAGATTTGATAAATTCTTAAATATATAAATAGAAGGCATAGAAACTGAACTTACTTCAGGTATCTATGCCTTTTTCCGTTGTAATTATAATAAAGTTTACTTAAGAAGTTTTAAAATCAAAAATACAAACATATTATTAATTAAATATTTATTATGTTCAAATAAAATGTATTTTTGATGAAGGGTATAAATGGATATGAAGACCATTAATATAAAAGAACTTCTTAAAAGTGAGGCTATAGGAAAAAATATCATTTTAATAGCTTCAAGTGTACTAATATATTTACTTGTTTCATTATACTTTACTAATCATTACTTTTTTAATACGGTAATAAATGGAGTAAATGTCTCATTAAAAGCACATGATGATGCAAATAATATAATTAGAAGTTATATTAAAGATTATGGGTTACAGTTAATTGAAAGAGATGGAGAAATAGAAGAAATAAGAGGACAAGATATAGGAATGCAATACAATGAAAAAAATAGTATTTCTAAAGTTTATAAAATACAAAGTTCATTTAAATGGATAAGCTCATTATTAAAAGAACAAGAATATTATGTAGATGATTTATTTTTCTATAATAAAAATAATTTAGAAAATAAAATAAATCAATTAAATTGTTTAAATAAAAATATTATAGAACCGAAAAATGTAAGTTTTAAGTATTCGAATGGTTCGTATGAAGCGGTTAAAGAAGTATATGGAAATAAGATATACACAGATAAACTAAATGAAGCTATAAAAAAGAGTATATTAGAAGGAAAAGAAAAATTATATTTAGATGTAAATCTATGTTACGAGAATCCAAAGTACACTTTGAGTTCAGATAAAACTATCGAAACTAAGAATTTGCTAAATAAGTATGTATCAACAAGAATAAATTATATATTTGGAAGTCAAAATGAAATATTAGACGAAAGTATAATAAATCAATGGCTTAGTGTTGATGATAAATTAGAAGTAGTAATAAATGAAAAAGCAGTTAATGAATATGTGAGAGGATTAAGTAAAAAATATGACACAGTTGGCATAGCAAGAAAAATTAAATCATCTACAAATAAGTTAGTAGAAGTTAAAGGCGGATTTTATGGATGGAAAATTAATTGTGCCGCTGAAACAAAAGCATTATTAGAAAATATAAAACTTGGCGAAATACTTCAAAAAGAACCTATATATATTCAAAAGGCTTTATTTAGAGATGAAGATGATATAGGGGATACTTATGTAGAAATTAATATAACAATGCAACATTTATGGTTTTATAAAGATGGAAAACTTATAACTCAAGGAGATGTAGTAACAGGTGACCCTAATAAGGGAAATTCCACTAGTGTTGGAGTCTATATGCTTAATTATAAAGAAAAAGGATCAACTTTAAATGGAGCAAATTATGAAGCTGAAGTAGCTTATTGGATGCCATTTAACGGAAATATAGGAATACATGATGCAAGTTGGCGATATTCTTTTGGCGGCGATATATATAAGAGAAATGGAACTCATGGATGCGTAAATGCCCCATTATATTTGGCTAAAAAAATTTTCGAGAATATAGAAGATGGAACTCCCGTTATTTGCTATGAAGAATAGGAATATAGTAAAAAAAGAATAAAATGAAAGTTTAAATTGAAAGGTGCAATAATCTACGTTTAGTGATTCATAAGTCAAGCAAAAACAAAAAACTAACTTATGATAAGGTGAACAGTACCATAAGTGAGAGGGAAATTTATCAAAGTTATACAAAATGGTAGAAGACCATGTCTGCCATCTAATTCCTTGCTGATGCTGAATATAAGTAGCGGTGAGGAATTTTTTTATTCTAATACGAGGAATTTATAATGTAGTAAAATTTGTGGATAACTTTTAAAACAGACCAATTAACTAAGTTTAGTGTTTTAAAAGAATAAAAAATAAATCATATTCGTCTGCCAAATTTTTCTCACATGCGTTCGAAAAGGCAGATGCGTAAAAAAAGTTTTATGTTGACAGCTAGAATAATAAAGTATATACTAAATTTAATTGAATACAATTGAATTTATGTAAATGTATATTAAAGAGTTATTTTTGAATAGACATTGAAGTTAATTTTATTAATAAAAATTTATGAAGTAATATTCTTAATCACATACTCGATATTTTAATATAAAAATTTTATCTTTAGAAGTAGCACTAATTTTTTTAGTGATATTGATTGTGCAAAATTAAATTTATATAAATATTAAAGTGACGGGGGAGAGTAACTAGTGTGAAGTTTTATGATTTCTCAGCAAAGAAAATAAATGGTGAAGAAGTAAAAATGGAGGAATACAGAGGTAAGGTGGTTTTAGTTGTGAATACTGCAAGTAAGTGTGGCCTAACTCCTCAGTTTAAGGAATTGGAAGAATTGTATAAAGAATACAAAGAAAAAGGTTTTGAAATTTTGGGATTTCCTTGCAATCAATTTGCAAAGCAAGATTCAGCAAGTAATAAAGAAATTAGTGAGTTTTGTCTAATAAATTATGGAGTTAGTTTCACCATGTTTGAGAAAATAGATGTAAATGGCGAAAACGCTCATCCATTATATAAATATTTAAAAAATGAAGCTAAAGGGCTATTAAATAAAGAAATAAAATGGAACTTTGCTAAGTTCTTAATTGATTCAGAAGGAAATGTTGTAAAAAGATATGCACCTATAACAAATCCATCAAAATTAAAAAATGACATTAAAAAATTAATATAATAAGGAGAGATTTAATATGATATACGATTATAAGGTGAAAAATATACAAGGTAATGAAGTTTCAATGGCTGATTATAAGGGAAAGGTACTTTTGATAGTAAATACAGCTACAGGATGTGGCTTTACACCTCAATATGAAGGTCTTCAAAAGATTTATGATAATTATAAAGGAAAAGGATTAGAAATATTAGATTTTCCATGTAATCAATTCTTTGAGCAAGCACCTGGAAGTAATGAAGAAATTGCAAGCTTCTGTCAACTTAAATATAATACTACATTTGAAACATTTGCTAAGGTAGATGTAAATGGTGAAAATGCATCTGAATTATATAGGTTTTTAAAGAAGGAAGCACCAAAAGCAGTTGAGAATGAGGCAGCAGAAGGTTTATATAAGTTTTTATCAGAAAAAGGCTTTAATACAAATGGAGATGATATAAAATGGAATTTTACAAAGTTCTTAGTAAATAAGGATGGAAAAGTTGTCGTAAGATTTGCTCCAACATATGAACCTGAAAAATTAGAAGAAACAATTGCAAATTTACTTGATGAAAAATAGACTTATTTCACAGATATAGGTTAATACATTAAATAATTAATTTTATATAAAGGTATGATTGATAATGGACAAGCTCGTGCTAGTGATAGTATGAGCTTTTTACTTTAAGGTTATATATCTAAACCGAGAAATTTAATATTTTAAATAAGGTTTCTATATTACTTCTTTGGATTTTGGAATAATAAAAGTATAATAAAGTAAGAATAATTGTATTTATTATACATTTTAAACTAATATCATTTATGCAGAGGTAATACACATGAAAATAAGAAATGAATATACATGTCCGCTGGAACTTACTCATGACATGATTAAAGGTAAATGGAAACCAATAATTTTGTGGAGGCTTAGGCTGGGAAGAACATCTCTTTCAAAGCTTGAAAAAGATATTAATGGAATTACACAAAAGATGTTATTAGAACAGTTAAAAGAATTAATGGAATTTGGACTTGTTGATAAAATTACATATGATGGATATCCGCTAAGAGTTGAATATTTTTTAACTAAAGATCGTGGAGAACCTATGTTACAGGCATTAAGTATAATGCAGAAGATTGGCACCGAATTTATGTTGTCAAATGGACAAGAAGATATATTAAAAGAAAAAGGAATTATAAAATAATACATTAATAAAATTTTATACCCACAAAAAAGTGGGTAATTTACCCACTGAGTAGAGTTATATATACTGTAAATAATTAATACATAGAAGGTATATAACAATTGAAATTTGGAGGTACAAACAGTATGAAAGTAACAAGTGTAGGTATAAAAAATGGTATTATTCAAGATAAGTATGGAAAAAGAGGTACTCAGTTTAATGAAGCTAATATACCAACTTATTCATTGCCAATTAAAATTGAAGATTCTCCTAAAGGAACAGTATCATATGCATTAGTTTTAGAGGATAAGGATGCTGTACCAGTGTGTGGTTTTTCTTGGATTCACTGGTTAGCTGCCAACATTACGAAAACAGAAATACAAGAAAATGAAAGTATTTTGAAAAAAGATTTTCTTCAAGGTGTAAATAGTTGGTGTGGAGTAGCAGCTAATGTCGAGAAGGAGTTAGCAATAGGATACGGAGGTATGACCCCACCTGATGCACCTCATAGTTATGAATTACATGTTTTCGCATTAGACGATAAATTAAATTTACAGGATGGGTTTTATATGAACGAACTTTACAAGGCTATGGAGGGGCACATTTTAGATCAAACTGTATTAAAAGGATGTTATACAAATTGAATATAAATCCTGTAGTAAATTTTTTAGAGAAACCAACATATATGTAGTTGCGAATATATTGTCCTTAAACGAATAAGAGATAATGTGTTAAATGAAAGATAATTGTATATTATTAATTTGGAATTGATATAAAACTATATTTAAGATCATATTGAAACAAAGAAATTAGACAATCTGCATGAAATGCAGATTGTCTAATTTTAGTTGATTAGGATTAGCTATGCCTTCAATGAATCTACTAACATTTCAATTGTAAATTTAATAAATCCTTCTTTGTCTAAACCAAAATGATTTGTATAGGTATTGCCTGATAAAGAAAGCATTTGGAAAAAGCCTGTAGCAACAAAAATTGAGGAAAAGGCAAGTGTGGATATCTCTAAATCAGAGCGAATACTTCCATCGGTTTTTCCTTCGTGAAACATCTTTATTAATTCTTCAAATAGGCACTTATCCAAATTCATGAATTTCTCACGATAAGGAACGTTCATACTTACAGAGTTAGATTTTATAACTCCGCACATATTTGTTAGTTGTAACAAATCGGGAAATTTACAGAAATAATCATAATAGGCATAGTAAGATAAACGAATTTTTTCAAGACCTGTATTGCCTTTCTGACTTTCGTTTTTTATCATATCAAAAAGACGCTTATAACCTCTTAATGAGGTAGCAAAAAATAGGTCTTCTTTGCAGGTGAAATATCTATAAATTGTCCTCTTAGTAAATTCACATTCCTTAGCTAGATTATCCATAGATGTTTTTTCGAATCCATGATTACAAAATAGTTCTTCAGCTTTGGAAACAATGGCTTCTTCTCTCTCTAACTGTTCACGTTGGCGTTTTGTTAATTCCGTCATAAAACATATCTCCCATCTATTGACAAATAAATAAGTAATAAGTATACTACAAGTATATATGTATACTTGTAGTATACTTTAGTGGATAAATTTAGTCAAGTAATTGAGAGTGAGGGAAGGAGTAAAATGAAAAAAACATTATGCTTAGTAAAACTTGCATCTTTAGATTATTAGTTATACTGATTTTTATTTCAGCGTTGATGATTATGAGAAAAATTGAACCAGATTTTCTAGCCCATAGTAATGGAGCAAAGGTGTTGGACATGCGGTTTGGATATGATGTTGCCGATGTATTACGATTGTTTATGACTTTGGACGTATTGGGTAGATCAATTTATGTAAGGTACTTGTGCATTGATTTTGTATTTATTGCTAGCTTTGCTATAGTGCAGAATTATATATTAAAATTCATCATGGGCCAAGTTATGCTAAGTAGTAAGTGGCGTGTTTTATTGGCTATAGCCTATTTACGTGCTTTTTTTGATGTTACTGAAAATATTATAATACTTATCCTATTAACTAGTTTTCCAACGATGCTATCATCTCTTGTAACAGTAGCAAGCTGTGTAACCAGAATAAAGTATATATTATTAGGAATATGGCTGCTTGTCATACCTACTTCATTTGTTGTAGGGGTAATGATAAGAAAAAAGAAAAAAGTGGAGGTGCTATAATATGAAATCAGTTGTGATTTATTACTTTTCAGGCACAGGAAATACTGAGATTGTTGCAAACAAGGTTAGTGAAGAACTCTCTAATTATGAATATAATGTGACTGTAATACGTATTGAAGAGGTTCTAAAGAACAAGCTTAAAATAGACCTTGAAAAATACGACTTGGTTGGAATTGGGTGTCAAGTTATTGGTTTTGGTATTCCTAATATTGTACGTGATTTTATTAGTTTTCTTCCTAAAGTAAAATACAAAAAGGTATTTATTTTTCGAACTGCTGGTGGTGTAGCACCTATAAATTACAATGCCTCAAAGCCAATGATAAGAAAGCTTTCAAGAAAAGGTTATGAAGTTTTCTATGAGAGAGTATTTTCCATAAGCAGTAACTGGATAGCGAAATTTGATGATAAGATTACCAAACAACTCTATGAGGCAACAGCTAAGAAGGTTGCTATCATGTGCAGCGATGTGATTCATGGCGAAAAACGAATACTTAAAACTAGCATTGGACTTAGGGTGTTTATGGAAGGTGTGATGTTTATAACTCCATGGATGTTTTCTTTTATAGGAAAAGATTTGAGGGTTAATGAAGCATGTTCTCATTGTGGACTTTGTATACAGAATTGCCCTGCTAAAAATATATATGAAAAGAGCGGCAAAATTAAGTTTAGACTTTCTTGTAACAGCTGCATGAGATGTGTTTACTCTTGCCCTAAATCTGCTATTAGCTTCAGGTTATTATCATTTTTCCCTGTATCAGGTGGCTATAATATAAAAAAAATACTTGAACAACCCTCTGATACTTGTAAAATAAAGAATAAGGTTCCACCATTTTTTTATAATTATATTGAAGATGATACACTATAAATACAATTTAGCTATTAAATCTTTAAATGAAGCTTGATTTAATAATAACGAGCTTTGTAAATAAGAGATTTATAAAAGAAGAATTAGACAAATTCTATTTTAGTATTTATTAAAGAAAGTTCATATTTTAACTGCAATATAGTATAATATTTGTTAGAATGTAGGGGGAGCGCGTTACTCGGCTTAGAAAAAAGTGTTGCTCTGCTCTCTAGAGTGAAGATTATGGGAGTTAAAGTGTACAAGCTTTTTGTATTAAATAATTTCTAATATATAATAGGGAGGAACAAAAGATATGACAATAGAATTGGAAAAATACTACAATAAATTTTGTGAGGACAAAAGATTAACTAGAAAATATGCACAGGTTGAGTTTTTAACTTCTATGAAGTATATTCATGAGTATCTAGAAAATAATGAGAACGCAAAAATTTTAGATGTTGGCGCAGGGACAGGGAGATACTCTGTAAAATTAGCAAATGAAGGATATGATGTTACTGCAATTGAACTTGTGAAGCATAATCTAGGTATTTTAAAGTCAAAGGGAAGTACAGTAAAAGCAATGCAGGGAACAGCATTAAATTTATCAAGATTTTCGGAAAATACTTTTGACATGACGTTGGTGTTTGGACCAATGTATCATTTATATAAATTTGAGGATAAAGTAAAAGCGCTACAAGAGGCAAAAAGAGTAACTAAAGTTGGAGGCGTTATCTTAGTAGCATATTGTATGAATGAATATAGTGTATTAACATATGGTTTTAAGGAAAATAATATTCGTGCATGTATTGATAATGGGAAACTTAATGATGATTTTCATGTTATATCGGAACCAGAAGATTTATATGATTATGTAAGGATTGAAGATATTAATAAGTTAAATGAGGAAGTAAGATTGCAAAGGATAAAATTAATTGCAGCAGATGGACCAGCTAATTATATGCGACCTGTTTTGAATGATATGGATGAAGATACATTTCAACTTTTTATGAATTATCATTTTTCCACGTGTGAAAGGCCAGAACTGCTAGGAGCAAGCGCACATACATTAGATATTTTGAAAAAGGAATAAGGAAAAGAGAAGAAGGCAATTCATTATATAAAGAGTTGGAAGATTTTATATAGCTCAATTTTATTTAATCAGGAATGAACAACCGGATTAAAGTCCTTGTGATGAAAGAGGATACATTATAAAATAAATAATAAATGCTTAGTGCTGGTAGCACTAAGCATTCTTAGAATAAAAGTATATAACCCAAATTTTATATTTGATGCTAATCACTTTCATAAAGTGCTTGTCTTACTTCAGCATTATTGGGTTCTAACTATTTTATTTTGTTTAGCTAATCCTAATAAAATATACTACAATTCTAGCATTACGACATATCATTATTATCATCTAAGATTGGTTGATTTAATAATAAATCTTTATAGCTGCACAAGTTATTATTAATAGCATCGTTTTTTAACACTAAATATAACTCAGAGTTTGTGGCATTCTCATAAGGCATAACAAAAAATACGCCTACTCCTAGAGCTATTGTGCCTAATAAATACCAACCAATAAATGATAAGTCTAATACAAACATATCAAATTTATGTCCCCTAGTCATCTCATTACTTAGGGAAATGGCCTTTAGAACTCCAATGTTTGGATTGTCTGCAAGAATATATGGCACCATTCTGTACGCATAGTACTTTATGATACCAGGAATGATTAATAGTAGAGTCCAAAGGAAAATAAAAAATTTTGTTAATAACATTGTCTTTACTATTCCTGCATAATTTTGTCCATCAAATCCAAAGTCAAAGCATTTTTTATTATCTTTGTATTGAGCGGATTGAACAAAATATCTTCTTCCACCTACTTCTAAGGAATAACCAATAAAAATACGAAAAGCTATTATTACTATAAATGTAATTAATGAAACTGATATAAGACTCCAATCTATAAAACTGCCATTATGGATAGTTGAATAAACATAGTCTCTTGAATGCCTAGAGTGAGAATTACCGCCACCCCATCCATTATTACTTCCGGCCAAGGCAATGACTATACTAATTCCAAAAGCACTCCAATAGATTTTTCGTAAAACCGCTTTCGCTCTGTCTTTCAATTCTTTTCTAGACCACATATATATATCCCCCATTTAAATTATCTATTTAATTGCTTTTTGCAAAAATCACAATATATAGTTGTAAAGAATGCATTAAGTAATTAATGTAAATATATTATATGGTATTGTATACTGTATATCAAACTGGTAAAGTACGCATATTTGTCTTTAGTGAGGGAGTTTCATCTTCTAGGGACAGATAATCTATACATTGCTTCCAATTGCTTGCTCTTTCTCATGATTTTAAAGTTATGTAAATCTGTAATGAGAATATGTAAGTTTTGTGCAATAAATTATAGTAACTTGATCTATATATCCAAGAAACAGTATCAATAACTAATGAATATAATTGAGTTATTATTGTGTTGTATAAATAGGTTATTATATATATAATTATAAAATCCAATTAATAAATGTAATCAAGGAAATTAGTTAAGGAAGTGATTTGAAGAATGGATTCAAAAAAGAGAAAAATAGTAATAGCATTGATGGTAGCAATGTTTTTAGGAGCAATCGAGGGGACAGTTGTAACTACGGCTATTCCAACTATAGTAAAGGATTTACAAGGGTTTGAAATAATTAGTTCAGTTTTTTCAGTATATTTATTAACTTCTGCAATTTCTACCCCTATATATGGTAAGTTATCAGATTTATATGGCAGAAAAAATATACTCTCTATAGGAATAATAATATTTTTGACTGGAAGCTTTTTGTGCGGGTTATCTCAGAATATGTATATGTTAATTGGATTCCGTGCAATTCAAGGAATAGGTGCAGGTGCAATATTTACAGTTACATATACAATTATTGGGGATGTATTTACCATGGAGGAAAGACCTAAGATTCAAGGAATTATAAGTTCAGTATGGGGGATTGCAAGCCTTGCAGGTCCATTTTTGGGAGGAATTTTAATAGATATGCTGTCTTGGCATTGGATATTCTTCATAAATATTCCTTTTGGAATATTATCTGTTATACTTCTTCAAAGAAATCTAAAAGAAACCTTTGAGAAGAGAAAGCATAACATAGATTTTGCAGGGATTAGTACTTTATCAGTTGCAATGATAATATTTTTAAATATTTTCATATCAACTGAAAACACAAGCTTTAATCATAATATATTTATTGTAATATCAATGTTATTAACTATTATATTGCTATGGGTATTCTATAAAATAGAGAGAAAAGCAAAGGAACCGATTATTCCTTTTGATATATTCACAAAGATAAGTGCAATTGTAAATTTAATAAGTTTTTTAGCTTCAGCTGTATTGATAGGTGCAGATGTTTATTTACCAATATATATGCAAAATGTACTAGGCTTTAGTGCTAAGGTATCAGGATTAGCTCTGGCTCCAATGTCAGCTTCTTGGCTTATAGCTTCAGTAGTTCTAGGAAAATGCATAGGAAAGTATGGGGCAAAAGCGGTAATAATAATATCTAATGTTATTTTGCTTATGAGCACAATGGTGCTGCCTACGTTAGGAATAAATTCTCCATTATTATTAGTATTAATATATGTTTTTATAATGGGTCTTGGATTTGGTGGAGCTTTTACTACTTTAACTATAATTGTCCAAGAGTCTGTAGAATATAACAAAAGAGGTGTTGCAATTGCTGCTAATTCGTTACTTAGGACATTAGGGCAAACAATAGGTGTAGGTGTATTTGGGAGTATATTTAACTTATACATAATTAAATACTTTATTCATCTAGGCATAAAAGGAGTAGATCCAAGTAATTTATATAAGTCTTCTGCATATAATGCTGCCGTTACTAGTGAGCAGATAAAGCTTTCATTAAACAGCTCTTTGCATGTTTTGTTTATAATACTTATAATTATATCTATCCTATCCTTAGTTCTATCAATAGTAATGCCTAAAATAGCGGAGAGGTCTGAAACATCAGAGGCATAAGCAGCAGTTAAAATGCGCTATCTTAAAATTATGCTTTGAAGAAAATAGAATTTTGAGGCACTTATATTTTCTGAAATAGAAAGTTCGCGTGACTATATAAAAAAGAAAAATCAAAAAATAAATGTAAGAGATGAATTTAAATAAAAAATTAGTAGTTTCTAAAGAGTAGGAGCTACTATTTTTTTGAAAATTTCTCTATAAAGATTACTATTAATTGTAAAATGAAAATAAAGAAAATGAAAAAAATCATTTATTGTTAATGATAAAAAAACAATAAATGATAAATTTACAAAAAAGTTTGTTAAATATTAAATAATAAATGTATACTTTGTAGAAAAATGATATAATGTTAAAATAGAAAATTATGATAAATATGGATTTTATGTATTAGCGTTGAAGATGATTAATCATTTTTATATACTAATTTTAATAAAGGGTGGGGTATTATGAAAAGTATAAAAGCAAAATTAATAGTATTTTTAGGTTTACTAATAGGAGCTGTATGCATGGGGGTAGGTGTAGTTTCATTTATAAACGCATCAAATGCACTAAGGTCAAATATAGGAAAAACTATACCTAAAATTGCAGAACAAACATCAAATGGAATTGAAGGTAAAATTAATGGGGAGTTTAGTTCATTAGAGTCTATTGCAGCAAGAGAAGATATAAAGGATTCTAATAATTCATGGGAAAATAAAAAGGCAGTTCTTTTAGAAGAGGTTAAAAGAAAAGGATGCATTAGAATAGGTATTATAGATAAAAATGGGGATCTGAAAAATAGTGATGGAACAACTGCTAATGTTAAAGACAGAGAATATTTTCAAAATGCACTATCAGGTAAAAGCAATGTGTCAGATCCAGTGATAAGTAAGGTGGATAATACTTTAAATATTGTGTATGCAGTTCCAATTAAAGATAATAATGAAATTGTAGGCGTATTACTTGAAACAATAGATGGTAATACATTAAGTGACTTAACTGATCAAGTTAAATTTGGACAAACAGGTAGCACATTTATGGTAAATAAAACTGGAACAACCATTGCTAATGCAAATAGAGATTTGATTATTAAAGCAGATAATATAATTGAAGATGCAAAGAACGATACGAATCTTCAATCTTTTGCAGATATTGTACAAAAAATGATTGCTGGAGAAACAGGAGTGGGCGAATATAAATATAATGGTGCAGATAAATTTGTAGGTTATGCACCAGTAAATGGAACTAACTGGTCTGTAGGGATTGCCATAACCGAAGGTGAAGTATTATCAGAATTAAACAGTTTACAAGTATCTGTTTTGATATCATCTATAGTATTCATATTAATTGGATTAGGGATGACTTACATAATTGCCAATAGCATATCTAAAGGTATAAAATCTACTTCAAAACATTTGGAATTACTGGCAGAAGGAAATCTATGTGAAGAAGTTTCTCCTAAGTATTTAAAACTAAAAGATGAAGTTGGGGATATGACTAATTCAATGAAAATCATGCAGGAATCCCTAGGAAAAATGATTAAGAAAATAAAAGAAAATTCTTCAAATATTAATATGCAATCAGAAAATTTATCTTCTGTTTCAGAAGAGATAGCAAGTGTATCACAAAATGTGACCGAAGCAATATCTGAAATTGCTAAAGGGACAAGCGCTCAATCAGAGGATTTGGTAAATATAACAGATATTCTTAATGAGTTTAGCGATAAGTTATCTGGAATGGTTAGGGAGATACAGGCTGTAGACTCAAATTCTAGAGAAGTAAGTACAATGGCAAATGGCAGCAGTAATGAGATGAATCAATTAAATCAATCAGTAACAAATGTAAGTAATTCATTTAAAGAGTTTTATGGTAAAATAGTTGGACTTGGAAAAGATATAAATGAAATAAATGAAATTACTAATATAATAAATAGTATTGCAGAACAAACAAATTTATTAGCGCTAAATGCTGCCATTGAAGCAGCTAGAGCAGGAGAAGCAGGAAAAGGATTTTCAGTAGTAGCAGAGGAAATAAGAAAACTTGCTGAACAATCAAAAGATTCATCAGAAAACATTACAAAATTAATTAATGTAATATCTAAGAACACGGATACTATAGTCCAAGAGTCGGTTGTAATGGATGACGAAATGATGAATCAAGCTAAGATTATAGATAATTCAATAACATCTTTCAAGAAAATAATACAAGCGGTGGATGAAGTAATTCCTAAAATTGAAACAGTTAAAAATTCTGCTGAGCATATAGAAAGTGATAAGAATACTATTTTAAATAGAATAGAAGGATTATCTTCAATTTCAGTTGAAGCTTCAGCATCAGCAGAAGAAATTTCAGCATCATCAGAAGAAATGAATGCATCCACAGAAGAAGTGGCTTCAGCAGCGCAAATACTTAGCAGTACGACTAATGAAATGATGAAGGAAGTAGATAAGTTTAAAGTATAAAAGAAAAAGTAGAGCCTGAATTTTTAAGGGCTCTATTTTTCTTCTTTTTTTATTAAGAAAGGTTATGGTAAACTTTACAGATATAAAGTAAGTGTTTAAATATAAAATGAAATCCTAAAGCCTTGGTAAAACATTAGAAGTATTATGATAAAATAGATATTATTACATTAAAATTTTACATGTTGAGAAAGATTTCGGTTTACATGCTATTAGAGGTGATAAATGTGTGCAGAAGAATATATCTTGTAGAAGATGAAAAAAGTTTAAATGTGCTATTGGAGAGGTATTTGCAAATAGAAGGCTATGAAGTAACTACTTTTATGGATGGTAGTTCAGTTATAAATAGAATAAAAGATATGCCAGATCTTTGGATATTAGATATAATGCTGCCAGATATTGATGGATATGAATTAATAAAAGCCATCAAAAAATATAATAAGAATACTCCTGTTATATTTATGTCTGCGAGAAACGAAGAGCTTGACCGAGTAGTTGGACTAGAGCTTGGTAGTGATGATTATTTGTCAAAACCGTTTCTGCCTAGAGAACTTGTCATAAGAACGAACAAGCTTTTAGAAAGAATTTATGGTGCAGAAGATGGTAGGGATTCAAATATGAATTTATATTTTGAAGAATATAAGATTGTTAAATCACAAAGGATAGCATTTCTAAATGATATGGAGTTGGATTTTACAAATAAGGAATTTGATCTATTGGTTTACTTTATAGAAAACAAAAATATCTTATTGTCTAGGGAACAAATTTTGAACAAAGTCTGGGGAATCAATTATTTTGGTTCTGATAGAGTGGTAGATGATACTATTAGGAGGTTAAGAAAAAAAGTGTGCAAATTAAGTATAGAAACTATTTATGGCTATGGTTATAGATTGGTGCACAAATCATGAAACTTGTAAGGTTTAAATCTTTAGCTATAAAAATCTGGATTACCTATGCCATTATTATTTTAATAATTATATGCAGCTGTTCGTGTTTGTATATAGATGTTTTTAGTGATATTGAAGAAAAAGCCAAAATAGAAGATTTAAGTTTAGCTCATGATATTTTGCTTGAAGATAATAACTTTAATAATTCAGAAATTAGGCTAAATGAAATGAAAAATCTAAAGGGTAGTAAGCACATTATACTTAATATACCTAATAATAATGAAATATATGTTAGTGATATAAAGCAAAAAAATGACAACTATCATGAAGCAGATGAAGATGGAATGAGAACTTGGATGGCTAGCTTTATTAAGGAAGATAAACTTTATGAAAAACAATTTAAAGCATCTTATAAAAAAAGCCAGGTTATTTTTATAATAAGTTCAATTGAAAGCAATAATGCTGGAAAATCTTATTTGATCTCATATATGAAAGATAGTAAATATAATAACTTGATATATATGGTAATGGGAATTGGCATTATTTTTATTATCTTAGGATTCTTTATAGCAAAAATAGTGGCTAATGCCATATCAAGCCCAATAAAAAAACTAGAGGAATTTACAGTGAGAATAGCCAGAAAAAAATGGAATGAGCCTATAAAAATAAATAGTGAAGATGAAATCGGAAGACTTGCAGAAGCTATGAATGAAATGCAAGAAGCATTAAAGCATAATGAGGAAGAAGAACGAGTATTTCTTCAAAGCATCTCCCATGATTTAAAAACTCCTGTTATGGTAATTATGAGTCATGCAGAAGCTATAATTGATGGTGTGTATATTGAATCTGTAGAAAATACGGCAGAAATAATTAAAAAAGAAACAGTTAATCTTCAAAAAAAGATTAATCAACTTCTTTACTTAAATACTTTAGATTATGCTTTACAAAATAACAATAAAAGCACTGAGATTAATTTGCAGAATTTATTATTTAATACTATAAATAGATTTAAATTAGTTAATAGCAAAATTATGTGGGAAGTAGAAACTCGCGAAACTGTTACTTATGGTAATATAGAAAAAATACAAATTGTTATTGAAAATATATTGGACAACCAACTTAGATATGCAAAAGAAAAAATTGATGTTAGTTTAAAAGAAGAAAATGAATATGCAATACTAGAAATACATAATGACGGTCCTAAAATTGATGAAAAACATATAAAACATATTTTTAATAATCTTTATAAAGATAAGACAGGTAATTTTGGATTGGGACTTGCCATTTGTAAGAAAATTATAGATTTTTATAAAGGAGAGATACTGGCTATTAATAAAGAAAACGGAGTAAGTTTTATTATTAAGATACCTTGTAGTAAGTGAAAATTATAATATCAAGGCTGCTATTGCATTAATATACCTTAATATTTGTTAACTAGTTAATGAAGCTGCAATTGTTGTCCATAATCACATAATGTTCACATAATTATTTTATATTATTAATATATTTTTTTACTATAATTTTTAATGAATTGAAGAAAAAACTTCAAAAATTTTATAGTAAAAATATATTTAGATATTAAAAGGATTGGTGACATTTTATGAAAAAGAAAAAAATTATATATATTGTAGGAGCTTTAGCAATCATAGGAGCATTAGCAATTGCATATGGTGTAAAACATTATTATAAAGGCAACGAAACAATAACTTCAAAAACAGACAGTGCACAAAGCAGTAAAGTAAATCTTGTAATAGACACAGAAAATAAAAATGTGTTGCCGAAAAACTTTAGAACTACCAAGGATGCAGTTAACAGTGAAAAAGCAGGAAGTGTTAATTTAAATGGACTATCTGACTTAAATGTTTCTGGCAGTGGTGCACTTTCAGAAAAAGGTTTAGCAATGGTGAAAGAAAAAATTGGTAATAGGCCTATTATGGATATTGATTTGCGCCAAGAAGACCATGGTTTTATTAATGGTATGGGTATAAGCTGGTTCGGAGAAAATGATCAAGCTAATAAAGATCTTACAAGAGAACAAGTTGTGGCTGATGAAAAAAATAAGCTAAATCAAATATCTGAGGACAAGCACGTTGCTTTTGATCAACTTCCTAAAGGTAAATCTGTAAATACAATTAAAGAAATTGATAATCCTGAGAGTGTACAAACTGAAGAAGAATTAGCGAAAAGCTTAGGAATGAGTTACTTGAGAATTACTGTGACAGATCATGAAAAACCACTAGATGATCAAGTAGATTTATTTGTTGAATCAATAAGAAACCTTCCACAGGATATTTGGCTGCATTTCCATTGTAGAGGGGGAGCAGGTAGAACTACTACTTTTATGTCAATGTATGACATAATGCATAATGCAAAAAATGTGAGTTTTGAGGATATAATGAAACGCCAAACTTTAATTGGAGGCTCAGATTTGTTAAAAGATGAGGATCAAGATGAAAATCAAGCTAGGCCAGATTTCATGAATATGTTTTATAACTATTGTAAAGAAAATAAAGATGGATTCCAAACATCGTGGTCTCAGTGGCTTAAGGCGCATTCAAAAGAATAATAAATAGTAATTTAGAATACTGCAAATTCATTTTGATAATGCAGTATTTTTTTTCATGTGTCTTAAAATTAAAACTATAACTTTAGATGATTTTTTATGTAGGCAATAGATAGACAAATGTCAAATGTAATTCGGGAATTTTGGCGATAAATGTAATATTTTGAGTGAAATCTTTATGGAAAATTAATTTGATAATCACATACTATGTTGGTAAAATATTCATATGCTATAATTAAAAAAATATGAAATAAGAGGGGAAACAGGATGAAATTTGAAATAGAGAGTTTTTATAATCCGCATTTAAATCTACGAATCAAAAGAATTGATGCAATAGTATCTGTAACTTCACAATTTGAAGGATTTGTAACTAATAATTCAGCAATGGAAAAAGCAATAGTATTTGTGCTAGATGTTTCTGGATCTATGATTGGTGGCAAGCTTCAAATGGGGAAGAGTGCTATTAGTAGATGTATTGAAATGTTAGATGAAAATAGCAAATTTAGTGTAATAACATTTCAAAATAAAGCAAAATTAATAGTACCAATGACAAATGCGTCAACAATGGCAAAAAAAGAGGCCTTAAGAGCCATAAATACACTGGTAGCTGGAGGTGGAACTGAGATGTCTAAAGGCTTGAATACGGCGCTAGACCAGATCAGGGGGCTTGATAATACAATGGGGTTTGTACAATTTGTCACTGATGGAGATAATAATCCGGCAGATTATAATTCATTAGAAAGGGTGTTAAAAGAATGCGAAGGAAAATTTCAATGTAACTGTTGGGGTGTTGGAACAGATTGGAGGCCTAATGAGTTAAGAGAAATATCTGGAAGGTTACTTGGGTCAGCAGAGGCGGTACCTAACCCAGATGATTTAGAAGCACACTTTAGAACTGCATTAAATGATGCATTATCAAAGGGAGTTGCGGATGTATATTTAAGAATACAACTTCCAAAAACATCAAAATTAGTAACAGTAAAACAAATGAGTCCCGAAATCCAAGATTTGATGATGCTAACAAAGAAGGCTGATGAAAAAAATATAGATGTGCCTATAGGTGCATGGGGGGAAGAAAGTCGAGATTACCAATTAGGTTTTGAACTACAACCTCAAGATGAAGGGGAAGAAATGATGGCTTGTAGAACTAAGATTGTTTATTCAGTTAATGGCCAAGAGGTAATAGTAGATGGACAAAGAATAATAGCAACATGGACTTCTGATGAATCTTTGACAGCTAGAATTAATCCTCAAGTAGCTCACTATACTGGTCAAGAGGAACTTGCTAATTCTATAAAAGAGGGATTAGAAGCAAAATCTAGAGGAGATATTGATGAAGCTACAATGTTACTAGGTAAGGCAGTTAAAATTGCTGTTGAATCTGGAAATGAAGAAGTAACTATGAGACTTAAGAAAGTTGTTGATGTAGTAGATGTAGAGCAAGGAACAGTTAGATTAAAATCTGGAAATAATAAGGCGGCAGATTTAGAACTAGATATGGGTGGAACAAGGACAATTAGAAAGAGAAAAAATAATGGATGATAGAGGTGATTATATGACCTATGTATGCCCAAAGGGACATGTTTCAATAGATGCAGATTACTGTTCAGAATGTGGTGCTTTAATTGGACAATCTGTGATTAAAGCAGTTATGGAAGATTCAAATCTTAATGTAAGCAATGTTTCAAAGATTGCTTCAACTAATGAAAATCAATTATGCCCAGATTGTGGAACACCAAGAACTCAAGGAAGTAGATTTTGCGAAGCATGTAGACATGATTTTTATGAAGATAAAAAAGTTAATGAAGAAAAAAGTAGTGAGGCTGTTAGTGATTCTCAAAACCTTTCTAAAAAGCAAGGTAATAGTATAAAAGCAGAAACTCCAGTAGTAGAAAAAGAAGAATTAAAAAGTTCAGTGCAATTAAATAAATCAACATCAGATGAATCTCTTAATCAATCAGTTAATATAGCTAATAAAGTAGACAAATTATCTGTAATCATATCAGTGGATAATTCAAGAATAAAGGAGGATCCAGAAATGAGTTCTGTATGTCCTGCTAATTCATCAGATAGGATATTTCATTTGGATTTAGATGAAAACTTATTAGGGAGAAGATCTATTGCAAAGGGAATTTCTCCAGAAATAGATGTAAATGATCCAGGAGCATCTCATAGACACCTAAAGTTTATTAAGAATATAAATGGAACTTTTGATGTGTTAGATTTGGGTTCAGCTAATGGAACAACATTAAACGGAAAAGAATTAGAGGCAGGAGTACAAACAGAAATAAAAATAGGTGATGAATTATTTGTAGGCTTATGGACTAAAATAAGGGTAGCAAGACGTTAGCGGGGGGATGCAATGAATACACAAATTAATAATTATGGTACAAATACCTCTAATAATACAATTAGAAATAGTGTTTTTGTGACTGAAGCAAAGAAGTACTTAAGAACTACACCAGGGAAAATTATTATTGCATCAATATCTATAATCATTGTGGCAATATTTATGTCTACAATTATATTTGTAGATTATAAAAGTACGAGACAAGCAGTTCAGACGGTAGGAAAGGATACAGTACCTTCAATTATTGCTGCTGAGCATATAAGGGCAACTTTGGCAGATGCTAATTCAAATGCTATGAATGCACTGATGACAAAGGAAAAAGATAATGGAATGTATTGGGCAACTTATAGAAAAGAGATGGACGAAGCTCATTCAGAGCTAATTGATGCTTCAGAAAATATCACTTATGGAAATGAAGAAAGAGATCCTATTCAGAAAATAATGTCAAAGATATCCGAATATGAATTTGTATTAGGAAAGGCAAGACTTACAACAAGTAATAATGTAGCTGATGATTTTGCGGAGGCAAATAAGATTATGAGTGAGGAAATATTACCTGCAGCTTCTGATCTTGATAAAGCAAATTATAGCCATTTAGATAGCATATATAGTGGTCATAAAGCCAAGTCAGGTGCTTTAACTTTTTCATTAATATGTGTAGTAGTAATAGCAATGGTAGCAATTTTATGGGTTCAAAGATTTTTATACAAAAAGACAAAAAGAATTTTAAATATAGGTTTTACTGCAGCGTTGGTATTAACTTTTATTTTTGGATGTTACTCATTTGGTGTAATTCAAGTAGTAGAAAAAAATTTAAAAGTAGCAAAAGAGGATGCATTTGATTCAATTCATAATCTTTGGAAAGCTAGGGCGATAACCTATGATGGAAATGCGGATGAAAGTATGTATCTTCTATATTCAGGAAATAATCAGCAGCAGGAAGCATCATTAAAAGCTTTTAAAGATAAGGAAAGTCAAATAACTTCTGTAGAGCCAGATCAGGCATTAGCATTGTTAAATCAAAATAAAAGTTTTAAAGGTTTTTTAGGAGATGAACTTAGCAATGTTACTTTTGATGGGGAAAAAGATGCTGCTACAGAAACACTTAAGTATTGGGATGAGTATATAAAAATGGACAGTAAATTTAGGAGTTTAGAAAATGATGGACACCATGATGAAGCAGTAAAGCTTTGTACAGGTACTAGTGAAGGAGAATCAGATTGGTTATTTAATAAGTTTGATAGTGCACTGGGGAAAACTTTAGATATTAATCAAAAACAATTTGATAGCAATATAAATAGTGCTTTAAGTGCATTAAATGTTTTTCCGTTTATACTAGGAGCGTATTTAATATTATTTATTGCAGCAATATTTTTTGGTGTAAAGCCAAGATTAGATGAATATAAATTTTGAGGTCTTGTATGGATAGTGCAATAGGTGAACAAATATCATTTTGGAAGGAAAAACTTTTGACAATAAATCAAAATATTATGGACTTAAATGATTTATCATCTTCAAAAATGCTTGAAGATAATCTCAATACTGGTAACTATATTGGGTTAACAGAAAAGAAAGCTTCAGAATGTGTAAGGATTATTGATAAGCTTTTACAAAACTATTTTACTCTATCTAAGGTAATAGAAAAAGCACAGGATTTATATAATAAATCAACAATTTTTCGAAGCTATGATGACGAAATCAATTTTTTATTAAATGGAAAGTCTATTACTTTATATAAAGAAGATATACCAATAAATAATAGAGAGTTGCTATATGATAAAAATAAAGGGGATGAAATCACTCCAAAGGAAACTTTAGAAATCATGGCTAAGGATTTTGAGAGGGCAAAATTAGATTTAAATTCTATAATTGAAGGTGAAGAAAATACTATAAAGATATGTAGCAAAATGAGAGAAGAGATAAACGAATTGAAACTTGCAGCAACGAGTTTGGGAAAGGATGAACGAGTACTAGATAGATATATATCATCTTTAGAATATTGTGAAAAAGACCCAATTGTTGGAGTAACTCAAATTCAAGAGATTAGCAAGGAAATATATAAGTTTAGAGATGAACTATATAAGAGTTTAAAGAATAGTGAAGAACTAAATAGAGCTATAGAAGAGTATAGCAGTATTATTGAAAGAATTAAGAGAATAGTAGAAGTTAACAATAATTTTATTGTAGATAATAAAGAAATACTAGGGAAACTTGTTAGTTACAGAATTCCGGAGAAGGATGAAAAGTTACAGGAATTTCATAAGTGCATTGAAGATTTAAAATATAATTTATCTCTAAAAAGAATTTCTGATGTTAATATTGGAGTAAATAAATTATCACAACAGCTAGAGGCAAAATTAAAAGATGAAACAGATAAGCTTAAGGAGAATAGAGAAAAAGTTGAGTGTTTCAATGAGCTAAAAGGAAGACATACTGCATTAGAAGCCAAAATAAATATTATGCATATGAAAGGACATGATATACCGCCAAAAGTTTTAGAAATGCTAATTACAGTAAAAGAAAAACTTCAATCAAGTGAAGTTGATTTGTTAGAAGTAGACGAGTTGTTAAAGAAATTATATATTATGATGAAATAAGGCACATGAAAATAAATAGCAGGAGGATTTGTTTTAAATGGGTAATGTTGAGAGATGTCAACGTCCAGGATGTGATGGAATTATAGTTGATGGAATATGCGAAGATTGTGGTAGGCCTCCCGTTGGGAAAAGTGTCTTATCACAAGTTTTAAATACTAGCACAGTAAATGGAACAGCTACCTTTGCAACAGGTACAGTTGGTTCATCAAGAACTAGTAGTAGGAGACATACAAGTAGATCGAGTAGAGGGACATCCGCTAGAAGGAAAGCCCTTGGAGGTGGATTAGTATCATTACCTTCACAGCCAAGTCAAGATCCAATGAAGCTAGTAATGGAAGATCCAGTAGTTCCAGAAAGAAAGCGACGTTGTCCAAAATGTGAGGCTAAGGTAAATAGAACAAAAGGTTTTTGTCCTAAGTGTGGGCAAGAATATTCTTTTGAACCTTCCTTAAGCAAAGGGGACATAATTAATGAAAAGTTTGAAGTAAAAGGTGCAATAGCCTTTGGTGGCTTAGGCTGGATTTACTTAGCTTATGATAATTTATTATCTAGATGGGTTGTACTTAAGGGATTATTAAATGCTAAGGATGAAGCAAGTGCGGCAGCAGCAGTGGCAGAAAGACAGTTCCTTGCAGCAGTCAAGCATCCCAAAATAGTCGGTATATATGACTTTATTCAAAATGGGAATGAAGGATATATAGTTATGGAGTATGTAGGTGGACGTTCCATAGAAAGTATACGTAAGGAGAAAGGTGTTTTGCCAGTAGAAGAAGCTATATCTTATATACTAGGAATACTTCCAGCTTTTTCATACTTACACTCTAATGGATATATATATTGCGATTTTAAGCCAGATAATTTCATGTTAGAGGGCGAGGATGTAAAGCTAATTGATATGGGTGGAGTTAGAAAAGTAAATGATGCTGATGGTGATATTTATGGCACAAGGGGATATATGGCACCAGAGGCAGATGATAATCCAGACGAAGTTTCAGATATTTATACTATAGGCAGGTCACTTGCAGTTCTAATAATGGATTTTAAATATCAAACAACTTATGAATACTCATTGCCAACTCCTAATGAGCAGCCAATTCTTGCTACATATGAAGCTTTATATAGATTTTTGCTTAGAGCTGCCCATGAAGATCCAAATCAACGCTTTCAGTCAGTAGATGAAATGAATGATCAGCTTTATGGGGTTTTAAGAGAGATTGTAGCTATGAATACTTCACCGAAACCTGCTGAAAGCCAAATTTTCACCAGCGATAATCTTTTAGACTCAGAAGATATAGCTGGAACTAAAAAGCCGGAAATAAGATTATTACCTATGCTAAAGCTTGATTTGAAGGATGCAGCATGTAATGAATTGATGAAATTATCTTCGATAACTAATCTTGAAAAAAGGATAGAAGCATATAAGAAGGTAGTAGATAAGTTTGGTGAAAAATCTGTAGAGGCCAGATTTAGATTGGCTGATGCTTATATTATGGCAGAAAAATATAATGAAGCAGAAAAAATATTATCAAAACTAGCAATAGAGGATGAATTTGATTGGAGGGTACAATGGTATAGAGGGAAGGGCTTTCTTAATATTGGCAATGGACAGAGGGCAAAAAGTGAATTTGGAAGGGTGTATTTTGAAATGCCAGGAGAGATCGCACCAAAGCTCGCAACAGCATTTGCCTGCGAAATTATGGAGAATATTGATGAAGCTATAAAGTATTATAATAGAGTTGTAAAGGTAGATCCTAATTATACTACTGCTTGTTTTGGACTAGCTAGGTGCCTTGTAAAAGAAGGCGATATAGAAGGTGCTTCAGATGCATTAAATCAAGTGCCTCAAAGTCATAGTATGTATACACAGGCACGAATTACTTTGGCAAAGGTATTAATGGAAGATGAAAGTAAAATTAATGAAGGTGTACTAGCTAAGATTAGTGATACTATTGAATCTATAAGTTATGAAGGAGAAGTATTACATGTGCTTGGTGCTAAGCTGTTAGCTACAGCTGTAAAATTGCTTGGTACAGGAGCTGTAAGCCAAAATTCAAATAGAAGAGTAATCGGACACTCTTTGGAGGAGAATACATTAAGAGCAGGAGCGGAAGCAGAGTATAGAAAGGCAGCAAAACTTGCAAAGAGTTTTGATGAAAAGGTAGAGCTAGTTAATATGGCAAATGAAATTAGGCCAGTTTCTTTATTTTAGGCACATGAAAATAAATAATAGACGAGCATACTGGTCTATTATTTTTTGAATTTGCTTTAAGGAGTGTAAGATAATGAATTGTAAAAAATGTGGAGAGCCTTTAAACGAAGGAGATATATTTTGTGAAGCATGTGGAACCAAGGTTAAATCAGAAGAATTATCAAATGGAGTTTCGAAGATTTTAAGGGACAAGTTTTTTTGTAACTGTGGTTTAGGCAAGGGAGTACCAGATGAAGATGGATATTGTGAAATTTGCGGAATGAAAATGGTAGAAAAGCCTGAAAGGCAATTAGAAGAGAAGGAAGAAGAAATTTCTAAAGAACTAGCTATGGTTTCAAATATAGGAAAAAGGCATATTGATAATGAAGATTCAGGAAGAGTTCTTATTAGTAAAAAGGGAGCAGAAATTTTAATTGTTGCTGATGGCGTATCTTCATCAATAAATGCTACGAGTGCTTCTAGTAAAGCGGTACAAATTGTAGGAGATATTTTAATGGAGTATGACTTTGGTCAAGATCCAGAGGAATTAATAATTAAATCCATTGATACTGCTCATAAAGCAATAATGGACTTGACAAGTGATGAGGAAACAAAAGAATGTGACGGTCCTGAGACTACAATTGTAGCAGCTATAAATGACGAGGATCAAATTATAATTGGATGGGTTGGAGACAGCAGGGCATATTTAATAGATGAAAATAAAGAAATGCAATTAACAGTAGATGACTCTTGGGTTGAAGAAATGATTAGAGATGGACAACTAACAAGAGAAGCAGCTATGCATGATAAAAGAGCTCATTACATTACTCAGGTTCTTGGAATGAAAGATGATGATATAGATATTCATACTATTAAAATACAAAATAAAACGGAAAAGATGTTATTACTTTGTTCAGATGGCTTATGGAATTATTTCCAAAGAGAAGGTGAGTTTGCCAAAGTTATAAGTGATTATAAAAATAAAAAAGCCTTAACATTATGCCATTCTTTGGTTGATAAAGGAAATCTTTGTGGAGGGCATGATAATATAACAGTGGCTATACTTATGTCAAAAGGGAAATAAGGCACATGAAAGAAAATAACAAGTCCGCAATATGTTTGAAGATGGACTTGTTATTTTTTGAATGTGCCTAAGAAGGGCTGCCGAAAGATAGATTTTTAGTACAATATAATTAGGTTTTAATCAAAACTTAATCAATATATTGTGCTATTTTTTTATGTAATTAAAATATATAAATTGACAACAAAACTGTAACATAACTGTGACATTATTATTGTATCATTTGAAATAGTAATAAGGCACATGAAAAAAAATAATAGACCAAAGATGCGAAGTATATTTTGCGCCAGACAAAGAAGCAATTTATGCTCATAGCGGGCCTATTAGGTTAAATTGCTGATGCAGTATGGTGCAAAATAGGCAAGCATACTAGTCTATTATTTTTTTGAATGTGCCTAAACATACATAATATTTTATATTGGAGGAATTGAAATGAAAAAGGTCATTTATATATTAGCAGGTGTAGCGTTAACAGCTACTTTAATGGTTGGATGTGGTGCTACAAATACTGCAAATACTCAAAGTAAACAAGATACTCAAAGTGCTTCAACTAATGATGGATCAAATAAGCAAAAGAATTTTCAAAAGGCAGATTTAGAAGGAGAAGTTGCAAGTGTAAATGGAAATAAAATAACTCTAAAAGTTATTAAAACTCCTGATAGACCAGCAGGAAACGATCAAAAAAATGCAAGCAATGATAGTAATAAAACAAATTCAGACGCAAATAATAAAGATAAACAAGCATCTAATGGACAGCAAAAAAGACAGGTAGAGTATACAGGTGAAACTAAAGATATTACAATTGGCGATGGAGTGCAAATAAATACTATGAATAGAGGCAAACAAGGTTCAGATGCAAAAAATCTTACTGCTAGTGATATAAAAGTTGGAGATGTACTTCAAGTAACTTATTCAGATAAGGATAAAGAAACTGTTTCAAGTATTAATGTTAGACCAGCTGCAAATCAAAATGCAAATACAAATGATAAACAATAACATGATGAATTTAAAATAAGGGAGTATTATAGATACCCAACATGCATTTTAGATTTGTGTGATGACTCATCGAAATAAGTAACATATTGTGTTACGGTTTCTCTGGAATTTTGATGGATGATTCTACGACTAGAAGTTGTCACCAAAAAGCTTGCTTCAATGACAAGCATTGGACAAGCTTTTTGGGACAATTTCTAGTCAAGAATCATTACCATCAAAATTCCAATGAAACACTCCACACAATATGTTACTTATTTCTAGTATAGCAACTTACTAAAAATTGTTCTTGTTTATGCAAAGCATAAGTCAAGCTTATAAATCTAACAAAAATGTATGCAATTTCGGTAAACCACCACATAAGTTTAGGTTTAAATTGGATACCTATAGGAGGTTGTGATTAACCAATATCTCATAATTGTTAAATCCTCATGTATCAATACATTAAGGACTTAGTTTTATCATATTTTTGCGCATAAAATAGACTTTATCACACCCTCCTATAGATAAACAATTTATGAATTAGATTTATACTTTAAAATATATACCATAATAGAAAGGACAGGTACTCTTTTGTGCAGTGTTACATTAGAGAATAAGTTGCAGGCATTTCTTCATCAGAAGTTGTTCCATTTTTGCTTGTCACGAGCTTGCCTCGGGAGCATGCTGAAATGGTGCAACTTCTGATGTTAGAA
>JARLHR010000236.1 GCA_031292145.1 Clostridium sp.
CTCGGCTTATGGCTTATCTCGCAACAAGTAATTGCAAGGATTTAAGGAATACCATTTGAGTATTTTCCCTTAACTTTCCCTTGCTTTTTTTGCGTAAAGAATATTTGATATAGCATTTGTAGCGTCATCATTCATTTCCTTTGTAACATGAGTATAAGTATCCGATGTTGTTTGCATTATTGAATATCCTAAACGTTCATGGATACTCCAATTTTTAATAGTAAAGTAGCATTACTATGCCTAAGATTATACCTGCGAATATTTTTTTCTATACCACAATATTTACATAAACTTTTTAGTCTTTGGAGAAATCTAGATGGTATTAAATACTTACCACCCTCTTTTGTAAAAATTAAATCATATTCAACATTATCAAATTTGTTTTTTAGATATAATTGTCCATATTTTAATTTATTTTGTATTTGTAATTTCTTATGTCCTTTTAAAAGATTTATAATTTTATCACTTGGTGGTAAATCACGATAAGAAGTTGGAGTTTTTAAATTTGATATTGTATATATATTTTTTTGTCTTATAAGTGAAATATTGCAACTTAATGTTTTCTTATCAAAATCAATATCACTCCATTGAAGCCTACACATTTCTCCACGTCTTAATCCGATTTCTATAGTTAATGACATACCTAGAAAGAATATATAGTCTTCATATTTTTTATTATCAAGTCTAAAATATATTTCTGATATTTCATCTAAAGTTAAAATATTTGATTTGTGCTTACCTCTTTTAGGTGTATCAACGAACTGACACGGATTAGTATTTATCATTTGCAATTTTAAAGATTTGTTTAATGATGACTTAAAACAAGATAAAGCTTTTGAATTGTAGTTGAGCTTAAATTATTCCCATGATTTTGAGTATTTTTTACTTTTCGTAAATTTGCTAAAAACTTTTCAATATGGATAGGCTTTATCTCACAAAGTTTTAAATTACCTAAAAACGGAACTATATATTTATCAATACTATGTTATAAAAATATAAAAACCCTTCAAATGTTGATTATACATAAGAAGGGTTTTTATCTATGCACTGCAAAATCTATTTGGAAAGCAGTATATAGGATAATATCAAACATTTCAGTAAGCATTAGATGCAAAGAAAGCATGAAGCTTTAATAATAAACAAATAATATGATTATAAATTAATTATTTTTATTGTATAGGAAACAGCTTGTGGAAATGGCTGTGGATAACATTTATACTCGACCGTAGGTCTATTTTGTTCTTATGTATTGAAAATCTTTATACAATCTTTATACAAATGAAAATAGTTTAACCCAATCTTTACGCTGTAAGTAGTATCATACAAATATGGAAATTAAACATTGAAGGGGGAAGAATAATGTTGGATGTTGTATTTTTTGCATTATTAGTTTTAGGATTTTGTTCCATAACATTTTTTGCAAATTGGTGTGAAAAGCAAATTAATAAATAAAAGAAACAAATGGGGGAATGGATATGTGGATATTAATTGCAATTATAGTTTTACTTTTTGGATATTTAAGCTATGCACTATTTAATCCAGAAAAATTTTAGTACTAATAGTTAAAACAGGAGGAATATTTTATGGAATGGTTACAGATAATAATAACTTTACTACTTTTTATGCTAATCATAGTGCCACTTGGAAAATACTTATATAATGTTAGCACTGGTCAAAAAATGTTTGGGGACAAGCTTTTTAATATCATTGATAACTTTATTTATAAAATATGTGGGATAAATAAAGATGAAGAAATGAATTGGAAGCAATATGTGTTTTCTATTATAGCAGTAAATGCTGTTATGGTATTTATAGGATATATAATACTTAGAGTTCAAGGTGCTCTATTTTTAAATCCAAATAAAATAGATGGAATGGAACAGAGTTTATCTTTTAATACAATTATAAGTTTTATGACAAATACAAATCTTCAAGATTATAGTGGAGAATCTGGACTTTCTAATTTAAGTCAAATGATAGTTATTATATTTATGATGTTTACTTCAGCAGCAACAGGCTTTGCAGCAGCACTTGCTTTTATGAGAGGAATAATTGGGAAGAAAGGAATGGGTAACTTCTTTGTAGATTTAATAAGAGTTACTACAAGAGTATTATTACCATTATCAATAATAGTAGGAATTCTTTTAGTAAGTCAAGGTGTACCACAAACTCTTTCAGGAACTAAAACAGTTACTACAATAGAAGGAAAAATGCAGGATATAGCAATGGGACCAGTAGCAGCTCTTGAGTCTATAAAGCATATAGGAACAAATGGTGGTGGATTCTTTGGTGCTAACTCAGCTCATCCATTTGAAAATCCTACACCTATATCAAATTTAATTGAATTACTTTCTATGATGGCGATTCCAGGAGCTCTAGTTTATACCTTTGGATTAATGTTAAAAAATAAAAAACAAGGTTGGGCAATATTCTGGGCAATGGCAGGAATATTTATTATTGCATTACCAATATGCTATTTTGCAGAAAAAGCAGGAAATCCAGCTTTAGCACATGTAGGATTAAGCCAGGCGATGGGTAATATGGAAGGTAAAGAAGTGAGATTTGGAATAGCACAGTCTTCATTATTTACGACAGTAACAACAGCTTTTACAACAGGAACAGTTAATACTATGCATGATTCTTTAACTCCTATTGGCGGAGCAGTTGCTCTTATGAATATGATGCTTAATGTAGTCTTTGGTGGAAAAGGCGTAGGTTTTATGAATATGATGATGTACGCTATACTTACAGTTTTCCTATGCGGACTTATGGTTGGAAGAACTCCAGAATTTTTATCAAAGAAGATTGAAGGCAAGGAAATTAAGCTTATAGCATTGGCTATAATTATTCACCCATTTTTGATATTAATGTTTTCAGCCTTGGCTTTAATAGTTCCACAAGGACTTGCTGGAATATCAAATCCAGGATTCCATGGACTAACTCAAATAGTTTACCAATTTACTTCATCAGCTGCCAATAATGGTTCTGGATTTGCAGGAATGACAGTTAATACGTTATTTTGGAATACTACAACAGGAATAGCTATGTTCTATGGAAGATATTTATCAATGATAATACTCCTTTCAGTAGCAGGCTCTTTAGCAGCTAAAAGAAGTATACCAACAACTGTAGGTACTTTTAGAACAGATAATACAATGTTTACAATAACTTTAATTGCTATTGTTTTAATAATAGGAGCATTAACATTTTTACCTGCTTTAGCTCTCGGACCAATAGCTGAACATCTAACATTATGGCATTGATAAAACCTTGATTATTATTAAATTAGAAGGCAAGGAGAAAAAATAATATGAGTGATAAAAACAAAGAATCTAAATTTATTACAAAGGAAATATTAAATGAAGCAATTATAGAATCTTTCAAGAAATTAAATCCAAAATATATGATAAAAAATCCAGTAATGTTTGTAGTTGAAGTAGGTTTTATTATAACTTTATTGCTTACATTTTTACCAAGTTTATTTGGTGATCAAGGTAATAACCTACGAATATACAATTTTATTGTAGCAGTGATATTGTTTGTAACAGTACTTTTTGCAAACTTTGCAGAAGCGGTAGCTGAAGGAAGAGGAAAAGCTCAAGCTGAAAATTTAAAGAAAATGCGTAAAGACACTGTGGCAAAACTTTTAAACCCTGATGGAACTTTTAAAACTATAAATGCAAATGAATTAAAAAGAGGAGATATAGTTTTAGTTGAAAATGGAGATATAATTCCAAATGATGGTGAAGTTATAGATGGAATAGCATCTGTAGATGAATCAGCTATAACAGGTGAATCAGCACCTGTTATGAAGGAACGTGGAGGAGATTTTGCATCAGTTACAGGAGGAACAAAAGTTGTAAGTGACTGGCTAAAAATTGAGATAACAGCTACTCCAGGTGAATCATTCTTAGATAAAATGATTTCCCTTGTAGAAGGAGCATCAAGGCAGAAAACTCCTAATGAAATAGCACTTAACACTTTACTTGTAAGCTTAACAATTATATTTCTTATAGTAATAGTTGCACTATATCCAATGGCTCAATATTCTGGAGTTTCAATTTATATTTCTACTTTAATTGCGCTTTTAGTTTGTTTAATACCTACAACTATTGGAGGTCTATTATCAGCTATTGGTATTGCAGGTATGGATAGAGTTACAAAATTTAATGTTATAGCAATGTCAGGAAAAGCTGTAGAAGCCTGCGGTGATGTTGATACAATGCTTCTTGACAAGACTGGAACAATAACATTCGGTAACAGACTTGCAGCAGAGTTTATACCTGTTGGAAATTCAGATAAGATGGATTTAATAAATTACTCTGTAATGTGCTCAATAAAGGACGATACACCAGAAGGAAAATCAATAGTTGACCTTGGTAAAAAGTGTGGAACAACAGTTAATGACGAAGAATATAAGAGCCTAGATTTTATTGAATTTACAGCTCAAACTAGAATGAGTGGTATAGACTTAAATGATGGTACTGCAGTTAGAAAAGGAGCTTCTGATTCTATAAAAAATAGAATAAAAGAAATGGGCGGAACTATTCCAAAGGATTTGGATGATGCCGTTAATGGAGTTTCAAAGTTAGGTGGAACACCTCTTGTAGTTTGTGTAAATGACAAGATATACGGAGTTATATATCTTAAAGATACTGTTAAACCAGGTCTTGTTGAAAGATTTGAAAGACTTAGAGAAATTGGAATTAAAACAGTTATGTGTACAGGGGATAATCCTTTAACTGCTGCAACAATTGCTAAAGAAGCAGGCGTAGATGAATTTTTAGCTGAATGTAAGCCAGAAGATAAAATTGATGCAATTAAAAGAGAACAAGAGCAAGGTAAAATTGTAGCAA
>JARLHR010000237.1 GCA_031292145.1 Clostridium sp.
AAGAAATAAGTAGAATGATTTAGCTTGTCTTCAAGTATAAAAGTATAGCCTATCGGAGATAATGTTTAATGCAATGGATTATTACTTTCGAAGGGGTGAATACTTGTGATAATTAACAAAGTAGAAATATGTGGTGTTAATACTTCAAAACTCCCTATACTTAAAGAGAAAGAAAAAAAACAGCTATTCATACAAATGAAAGCAGGAGATAAAAGTGCAAGAGAAACTTTTATAAAGGGAAATTTGAGATTGGTACTTAGCGTTATTCAAAGGTTTAATAATAGAGGCGAAAATATTGATGATTTATTTCAAGTGGGTTGTATTGGATTAATGAAATCAATAGATAATTTTGATTTATCTCAAAATGTTAAGTTTTCAACTTATGCTGTTCCGATGATAATTGGAGAAATTAGAAGGTACTTAAGAGATAATAATTCTATTAGGGTGAGTAGATCCTTAAGAGATATAGCTTACAAAGCACTAATTATGAGGGAAAAATTTATTAAAGATAATAATAAAGAACCTACTATTTCACAAATTGCAAAGGAACTAGAATTACCAAGAGAAGAAGTTGTATTTGCATTAGATGCGATACAAGATCCAGTATCATTATTTGAACCGATTTATCATGATGGGGGAGATGCTATTTATGTAATGGATCAAATAAGTGACTCTCAAAATACAGATGAACACTGGCTTGAAAATATTTCTATAAAAGAAGCAATGAAGAAACTTACGGATAGAGAAAAATTAATATTGAATTTAAGATTTTTTAATGGAAGGACTCAAATGGAAGTGGCTGATGAAATTGGAATTTCACAGGCTCAGGTTTCAAGGTTAGAAAAAACAGCATTAAAGCATATGAGAAAGCATATATAAATAATAATTAAATTAGAATGTCATTATGGGGGCGGACTATGGAAAATGAATTACATTCACTTAATGCTATGAGAAATATGGAAGTAATAGATATATTAACAGGTGCTAAGGTAGGGTTTATAAAGGATTTTAAAATAGATTGCAATGAAAATAAAATTATAGCTCTAATATTGCCTGGAGAAATAAAATCATGGTTTGCAAAGGATGATGAAAAGGAAATTCCGTGGAAGGAAATTGTTAAAATAGGAACTGATGTTATATTGGTAAAAATAAATGATAAAGTAAATTCAGACAATATGCAGTCATAATTTGAAAATATATGTATAATATGTAGTCATAATTTAAAAATATATGTATAATAGGTATAACGAGTTGATACAGCAAAGAGGTGAATTAAAGCATGAAATGTCCATATTGCGGATTTGAAGAAAGTAAGGTTGTTGATTCTAGGGCAGCGGAAGATAATACAACAATTAGAAGAAGACGAGAATGTTTAAAATGTACCAAACGTTATACTACATACGAAAAGATAGAGGATTTGCCAATATTAGTGGTTAAGAAGGATTTAACTAGAGAAAATTTTAATAAGGAAAAAATAGTTAATGGATTAATCATTGCATGTCAAAAAAGACCTATATCAAGAAAACAAATTGAAGATATAGCATATGATATAGAGAAGACTATATCCAATAGCATGCTTACAGAAATTCCATCGAAGGACATTGGAGAAATGGTTATGGCTAGATTGAAAGAGTTGGATGAAATATCATATGTAAGATTTGCATCAGTTTATAGGCAATTTAAGGATATAAATACTTTTTTAGAAGAGATAAAAAACCTTGTAACATAATTCACAATGTAGAATTAAGGATATTGAAGAATTTCAATGTCCTTTTTGTGATTAAAGTATAGGGTTCAACATTGAAAATTATATTTATAACCTGCAATTTTTGTAATAATTGTATCTAAGAAAAAAACTTTGTACAGGTAAAAAGTAAGAAGTAAGAGGTAAAAGTTAAGGAAGAAAAGCCACTGGCTTTTCAATAAAAATATTTTTTTAGAAATCCCGTTAGGGATTTCATCATTAACTCTTAGTTTTTA
>JARLHR010000238.1 GCA_031292145.1 Clostridium sp.
TCAGAAGACAACAAGGTGATAATTTTATCTAAGGATGGAAATGAAGTACATTTAGATAAGATGAGTAAAGAAAAAATTGCAAGTAATTTATTTGATATTATACTTGAAAAGCGCTAAAATTTGCGCTTTTTTTGTTAAGGCATATTCAACGCATAGTTAATTTTTTTTCGTATGCCTAATTTTATGAGGTTTTATAATAAAGCATAAAAAATAGTATCAAATTATAGTATAAAATTGAACGTAAGGTGGTAAGTAAAAATTATGTATGCTGAAATAATTATTAATAGTGATGCAGTAGAGATAGATAAGTTATTTACGTATAAAGTACCTTATGAATTTCAAGAAAAAATACAAGTAGGTTTTAGAGTTAAGCTTCCTTTCGGAGCAAAAAATAAACAAATAGAAGGATTTGTATTTTCAATACTGCATGAAACTTCTGTTGAGTTTAATTACAAGGTAAAAGAGATTTTAAATATATGTGATGATGAAGCTATTCTAACTAAGAATGACATAGAAATAATCAAGTTTATGAGAAGAAAATATCTCTGCAGATATATTGATGCCATTCGTCTTATGATTCCAGTTGGAATTATGAAAGGTTCTAAGGAAAAAAAGAAAAAAGTAATATTTATTAATCGAGAAATAAATCCGGAAGAACTTGAAAAAGAAAACTATATAAATTTGTATAATTTTATAGTTAAGAACAACGGGATTTTGTCTAAGGCAGAAGTTATAAGTGAGAAACAATTCTCTTTATATTCAGTAAATAAACTGATAGAAAAAAATATATTAAGAATTGAAGAACAAGTAGTTTTTAGATATAATACTCGTAAATATGATACTGATAATAATAAATCATTAACTCTTGAGCAAGAAAACTGTTTACGTATGATTTCAAGTGGGACAAAATTAAAATATCTTATAAAGGGTGTTACCGGATCAGGAAAAACAGAAGTATATATAAGATTAGTTGCAGAAATGTTAAAGCAGGACAAAAGTGCTATTGTTTTAGTACCGGAGATTTCATTAACTCCACAGATGATTGAGAGATTTAAAGGGAGATTTGGAGAAAACGTAGCATTATTTCATAGCAGGCTAAGTGATGGTGAGAGATTTGATGAGTGGTATAGAATAAAAGAAGGAAAAGTTAAGCTGGTTATTGGTGCTAGAAGTGCTTTGTTTTTGCCGCTTCAAAATCTTGGACTTATAATAATTGATGAAGAACATGAAAATACATATAAATCAGAGCATAGCCCTAAATATCAGACTAGGGAAGTAAGTGAATTTATGTGTGAACTAAAAAAATGTAAACTGATATTGGGATCAGCCACTCCTAGTGTTGAGAGTTATTATAAAGCCATTAATGGTGAATATCAATTAATAGAGATGCATAAAAGAGTACATGGAAGAAGAATGCCTCATATGCAAATAATAGATATGAGGGAAGAACTAAAGAATAAGAATCTTTCTTTGTTCAGTAAAACACTCTTAAATGAACTAGATGAAGTTCTAAGGAATAAAAAACAGGCAATTTTATTTTTAAATAGAAGAGGATATTCTACGTTTATATCATGCAGAAGTTGTGGGTATGTATTTAAGTGTCCAGAATGTGATGTGTCTATGACGTATCATAAAAATGGTTATTTAGTATGCCATTACTGTGGAAGAGCTGAAAAAGTTAGTAAGATATGCCCAAAGTGCGGCAGTAAGTATGTTAAGTTTTTTGGAGCAGGAACAGAAAGAGTTGAATTGGAAGTTAAAAAATATTTTCCAAAGGCAAATGTATTAAGAATGGATGTAGATACTACTAGAGCAAAAAATTCACATGAATCTATTTATAATTCATTTAAAAATGGTGAAGCAGATATTTTAATAGGGACACAAATGGTATCAAAAGGATTAGACTTTAAAGATGTTACTTTGGTAGGAGTCTTGGCGGCTGATATGTCTTTGAATTTACCAGATTATAGGGCGGCTGAGAGGACTTATCAGATAATAACCCAGGTGGCGGGAAGGGCTGGCAGAGGTGAAGATGAAGGAAAAGTAATTGTTCAAAGTTATACGCCAAATCATTATAGTTTAAAATTTGCTAAAGAAGAAGATTATGAAGCTTTATTCAATGAAGAGATAAAACTTAGAAGGTTGATGGATAATCCTCCTTTTGGTAAAATACTATTGATTAATGTTTATTCAAAATCAGAGGAAAAACTAAGAAATTTTATGTATATTTTAGCTGATAACTTGAAAAAAATAGTACTAGAAGAGCTTATTATGTTAGGTCCAGTTCCTTGTATTATTTCAAAATTAAAGGAAAATTATAGATGGCAAATAATAATAAAAGGAAATTTTGATGATGAGTTCAGTGAAAAAGTAAAAGATACACTTTATATATTAAATAAGAGTGTATATAATGAAATAAGGATTAGTATAGATATTAATCCAAATAATATGACGTAGGGGGAATACGAAATGGCATTAAGAACTATAAGAGAATATGGAGACGATGTATTAAGAAAGAAATGCAGAGAAATTGATAAAATAGATGACAGATTATTAACTTTAATTAAGGATATGAAAGAAACAATGTATGATGCTGATGGAGTTGGTCTTGCAGCACCACAAGTTGGTATATTAAAAAGACTATTTGTTATAGATATTGGAGAGGGACCATTAGTATTTATAAATCCGGAAATAATAGAAACAAGTGGATCACAAGTAGATGATGAAGGATGTCTTAGTTTACCAGGAGAAACAAGAGAAGTCATGAGACCTAACTATGTTAGAGCAAGAGCTTTAAATGAAAACGGGGAAGAATTTGAGATAGAAGCAGAAGAACTGCTTGCTAGAGCTATTTTACATGAATATGATCATTTGAATGGGACTTTATTTATTGATAGAGCTAAGGGACCTTCAAAAAAATAATTATTACAGGAGGTAAAAAAATAATGAATGTAGTATTTATGGGTACTCCAGATTTTGCAGTTCCTTCTTTAAAAAAGCTAATTGAAAAGCATAATGTTACTGCTGTATTGTCTCAACCAGATAAACCAAAAGGCAGGGGTAAAAAAATGGCATATCCGCCAGTAAAAGAAGAAGCTTTAAAACATGGGATTCCAGTATATCAACCTATAAAACTTAAGGATGATAGAAATTTAATTAATCAATTAAAAGAACTAAAACCTGATTTTATAATTGTAGTAGCATTTGGACAAATTTTAACCAAAGAAGTGTTAGATATACCTAAGTATGGATGTATAAATCTTCACGCATCATTGCTACCTATGTATAGAGGCGCAGCACCAATTCAGTGGGCAGTAATAAATGGTGAAAAAGTTTCTGGAAATACTACAATGCTTATGGATGTAGGCTTAGATACGGGCGATATGATTCTTAAAGACGAAGTGCAAATTACTAATAATATGACTTATGGTGAGTTGCATGATATATTAATGATAAGAGGGGCGGATCTTTTAATTAAAAGTATGGAAGGCATTGTAAATGGAGATATAGCATTACAAAGACAAAGTGATGAAACCTTTTATGCCAAGATGCTTGATAAAAATATTGCAAAAATAGAGTGGAACAAAAGTTCTCAAGAAATTCATAATTTAGTAAGGGGATTAAATCCTTGGCCTATTGCGTATACTAACTATGAAGGTGAAAGAATGAAGGTATACGAAAGTGAAGCTCTAGATGGAGAATGTTCAGATGAACCAGGAACGATTATAGATGTAAGTAAAAATGGTTTAAAGGTTGCATGTGAAAATGGTATACTTCTTATAAAAAAGGTACAATTTCCAAATGGTAAACCGTTGACTATAGAACAATATATAAATGGGCATGAAATAAATAAAAAAATAATTTTAACATAGGGAGGGATGCTTAATGCATTTTTATCCATTTTTTGACTCGACAATGATAATATTAATTCCAGCTGTGATAATTTCATTTTGGGCGCAAACAAAAATAAGCAGTACTTATAGTGAATATAGTCAGGTTAGAAGCAGAAATGGATATACGGGACAGCAAGTTGCAAGGATGATGTTAGATGAAGCAGGTTTGTTTGATGTAAGAATAGAAGTTATAAACTCTAAACTTGGGGATCATTATGATCCTTCAAATAAAGTATTAAGGTTATCACCAGATGTATATTTTGGTGGAACTATTTCATCAGCAGGAATAGCAGCTCATGAAGTTGGGCACGCATTGCAACATAAAGAAAGATATGCACCATTGGTTATAAGAAATTCCATAGTTCCTGTTGTAAATGTTGGATCAAGTCTATCGTGGATATTGTTTGTAGCTGGGTTATTTCTAGGATTTAAGGGATTAACTACATTGGGAATAATTTTATTTTCAGGTGTAGTAGTATTTCAGCTAATAACATTACCAGTTGAATTTGATGCTTCTACAAGAGCTTTGAATATATTAAAATCAAGAGGAATACTATATGGTGATGAAACTAAAAGTGCGCAAAAAGTTTTAGATGCAGCAGCAATGACTTATGTGGCTGCAACATTAATGGCAATATCACAATTAATACGACTTATTGCATTAAGCAATAGGGACAATAGATGAAGAGGTATATTATGAATTGTAGAAAATTAGCGGTAAAAATATTAGATAGAGTTTTAAATGAAGGAGCATATTCTAATATAGTACTGTCAAAAGAATTAAATGAAGTAGAATTAAACGATAAAGATAAGGCTCTATTAACTGAAATTGTATATGGAGTTTTAAGAAGAAAAAAAACATTAGATATTATAATTTCTAACTTTGTAAAAGATATAAAATTGATGAATAAAGATATTTTAAATATTTTAAGGGTTGCAATATATCAAATGAACTTCTTGGATAAAATACCAAGTTATGCAGCTTGCAATGAAGCAGTAGAAGAAGCGAAAGAAATATCTGAAAATGACTCAAAATTAGTAAATGGAATATTAAGAAACTTTACCAAAAATCCTGACGATATTGAAGTTTCAGGAAATAAAATTGATGAATATGCATATAAATTTTCCTTTGAACCTTGGATGATAAGACTCTTAATAAAACAATATGACGAGACATTGGCAAAGAAGATAATGTCAGGTTTAAATGCAATTCCACAAGTTAGCGTTAGAGTAAATGAAATAAAAGCAGATTATGATGAAGTTTTTGAAGAATTAGAATCCCTTGAGTATGATATTGAGGATGGTAGCGTTTGTCCGGAAGCTATTTGCATAAGAGGCGGAAAATCTATAGAAAATAATCCACTATTTATAGATGGAAAGATTACGGTTCAAGATGAGAGTGCGATGATTATAGCGCCTTTATTGGAATTAGAAGAAGGCATGAAGGTCATAGACTTATGTAGTGCACCTGGTGGTAAAACGACTCATATAGCTGAAATACTTAGAAATACTGGGGAAGTGTTGGCTTTTGATATACATGAATCTAAGCTTGGATTAATAAGAGAAAATTGTGAAAGATTAGGAATAAATAATGTTAAAGTTGACGTAAATGATGCTACAAAATTAAATCCGGAGCTAATTGCATCAAGTGATAGAATATTAATAGATGTACCATGTTCTGGAGTTGGAATAATAAGAAAAAAACCTGAAATAAAATGGAATAAATCTAGAAGTGATTTAAGAGAAATTATACCAATCCAAAGGGATATAATGGAAAATGCGTGGCAATATTTGAAAAAAGGTGGTATAATGATATATTCTACTTGTACGTTAAATAAAGAAGAAAATGAAGAGAATATAGAATGGTTTGTTAACAACCATAAAGATTGTAACGTAAAGAAAATTTTTATAGGTAAGCAAAGTAACTTTGTTTATAATAGAAATGGTTCATTAACAATCATACCAAATGAAAATATGGATGGATTTTTTGTGGCAAAACTAGAAAAAATCTAATAGTAGGTGGATAAATGAATAATTTATTAGATTATACGTTAGAAGAACTTAAAGCTTGGATGAAAGATAATGGAGAAAGTGGATTTAGGGGACAGCAAATATTATCGTGGGTATACAAGGGTGTTAATGAATTTGATGGCATGAAGAATATGCCTAAGGCACTAATAATAAAGTTAAATGAAAACTTTGTTATTAGTCTGCCCCAAATAATAGAAGTTTATAAATCTAATAGTGATGGAACAGAAAAATTTTTATTAGGCTTTGAGGATGGGAATTTAATAGAATCTGTGCTTATGAGATATAAACATGGAAACTCTATATGCATATCAACTCAAGTTGGTTGTGCAATGGGGTGTAAATTTTGTGCATCTACAATCGAAGGAAAAGTCAGGAATTTAACTACAGGGGAAATTTTGGCGCAAGTTCTTGTAGTTCAAAATTACATTAATGAAAGAATATCTAATATAGTATTAATGGGAAGCGGTGAACCGCTAGATAACTACGATAATGTAATTAAATTTTTAGAAGTGGTTTCGGCAGAATATGGTTTAAATATTGGTCAAAGGCACATAACATTATCTACCTGCGGAATTGTTCCTAAAATATATGAACTAGCAGATAAAGATTTTAGCATAACTTTGGCAATTTCATTGCATGCATTTAGTGATGAAAAAAGAAAGGAAATTATGCCTATAGCTAATAAATATAGTATTAAGCAAATATTAGAAGCTTGCAGATATTATATTTCTAAAACTAATAGAAGAATTACATTCGAATACGCATTGGTAAGGGATGTAAATGACAACAAAGAGGATGCAAAAGCATTAGGTAATTTATTAAAAGGAATGCTTTGTCATGTAAATTTAATACCAGTAAATGAAATAAAGGAAAATACTTTCAAAAGATCTTCCCAAAAGTCAATAGATGATTTTTCAGAAATGCTGAAAAATCATGGAATAGAAGTTACTATAAGACGTGAAATGGGAAGCGATATTAATGCAGCATGTGGACAACTCAGAAGAAGTTACATTAAAACCCAAGAGATAGAGGGGAGAATGAAATGGTAGGCTTAGTTAGTGATGTGGGGTTAAAAAGGAATTTAAATGAAGACTTTGCTTCATATTTAGAAAAAGAGGAATTTAAAATTTACGTAGTGGCAGATGGTATGGGCGGACATAATGCAGGTGAAGTAGCTAGTGAAATGGCGGCTAAGAGGATTATCAGCTATGTGGATGAAAAGTTTTCATCTGATAAGGCAGATGATTTGATAGTGGAGGCTATCGAAAAAGTTAATAGAGATATTTTTAATTTTTCTAATACTAATGAAAAGTTAAATGGAATGGGAACTACGGTTACAGCGTCTTTTATAACTAAAAGTTTTATACATATTGCAAATGTTGGAGATAGCTCGTGTTTTGGAATAAGAAATAATGAAATTATAAAAATAACCAAAGATCATTCTTTGGTGCAAGAGCTTGTCGATATGGGAAGTATAAGTGAGAAGGAAGCAGAGAATCATCCTAAGAAAAATATTATTACGAGAGCATTGGGAACTAGCAGTAGTGTATGCGTAGATGTATTTAAGTTAGAAAATAAGGAATACGATGTGTATTTATTATGTTCAGATGGATTAACTAATGAATTGACTAAGGAAGAAATTTTACAGGTTATCAGTGAAGAGAAAGATTATGCAAATATAGCTAATAAATTAGTACTCTTGGCAAATGAAAAAGGTGGTAGGGATAATATAACAGTATTGTTGTTTGGAGGAGATATTTAATATGGATGGAATTGTACTTGGAAACAGATACGAGTTGTTAGAAAAAATAGGGGAAGGTGGAATGTCCGAAGTATTTAAAGCACGATGTAATAAACTAAATAGGTTTGTTGCTGTTAAAATACTTAAGAAGGAATTTTGCAATAATCCTGACATCGTTGAAAAATTTAAGGGAGAAGCAACTGCTATTGCAACATTGTCTGACAATAACATAGTAAACATACTTGATGTGGGGACTCAAGATGATATAAACTACATTGTGATGGAATATGTTAAAGGTAAAACTTTAAAAGATATTATTAAGCAAGTGGGAAAGATGAATTATGAAACAGCTATATCAGTTGCACTACAAATAGCTAGAGCATTAGATTGTGCGCACAGAAATAAAATAATTCATAGAGATGTTAAACCACAAAATATTTTAGTAACAGAAGATGGAGTTATGAAAGTAACTGACTTTGGAATAGCAAAATCTCCAACCACAGAAACCATTACAAATACTAGTACAATAATGGGATCAGCCCATTATCTTTCTCCAGAGCAGGCAAAAGGAAGTTTTATTGATTGTAGAACAGATTTATATTCCCTAGGTGTTGTTCTATACGAAATGGTTACTGGTACCCTTCCTTTTCAAGCAGATACTGCTGTAACTATAGCATTAAAGCATCTTCAAGAAGAAGTTGTACCACCTAAAAATATTAATTCAAAAATTCCAGAAAGCTTAAATCAATTGATTTTAAAATCAATGCAAAAAGAACCAATTAAAAGGTATCAAAGCGCCAAAGAAATGATTGCAGATCTTCAAAAAATAAAAGATGATCCTAATGTTCAGATAGATAAAGAAGACAATGACCATACTATTATAATGTCAGCTGTAACTCAACAAATACCAAATTCAGAAGATAAAATAAGCAAAAAAGATGATGAATATGATGATGACGACGATTATTATTACGATGATGAAGAGGAAAAAGAAGGCGGAATAAATAAAAATAAAATAATAAAAGTTGCAATAGGTGTATCATTGGTGCTCTTGTTGTTAGTTTTAGGTGTTGGAGCATATAAGATATTTGGTTCGGCTTCAACCAGCAAAGAGGTTCAACTTCCTAATTTAGTAGGTATGAAAGAAGATGATGCCAAGAATGCGCTAAATAAATTAAATTTAGTGTTGGTAGAGGGCGGAAAAGAGACTAGTGACCAGCCGGAAGGAACTGTTATTAAAATGAATCCGGACTCTGGAACAATGGTAAAAGAAAAAAGCGAAGTAAGGGTTATCGTAAGTAATGGTGGAAAAAAGACTTTGATGCCAGACTTAGTGGATTATGATATAGATAGAGCTAAGACTATTTTAGATTCGTTAGGACTTAAAATTGATGATAGCAGTATAAGCTATGAATATAGTGATACTGTACCAAAGGGGCAAATAATAAGCCAAGTACCTAAAAAAGACACTGAAGTTACATCAAATGATAAGATAACAGTTGTTGTAAGTAATGGATCAAAGTATACGACAGTTCCTAATGTAGTAGGTCTTTCAGCAGATGATGCTAAGAGTGCATTATCAAATGCAGGTTTAAATGTTAATGTAGTTCAACAGGATACTGAAAATGAAAGTGAAAATGGAAAAGTGTTAAAGCAATCTGATAGTAAAGCAAAAGCAGGAGCAACTATTACAATAACAGTTGGAAACTATGTTCAAAAGCAAGCACCACCAACTGTAGCAAATCCAGAAACGACAAATAAAACTGGAGCTGATAATAAAACGCCATCAACGGGTGCACAAAGTCCAGCAAATACACCTACTCAAAATACACCAACAGCACCAGGCAATGCTAATACACCAACAGCACCAGGTAATACACCACCAGCACCAGGTAATACTAATACACCAACAGGGAATCAAGGTACTACGACACAAAATAAAGCTACAAGTCAAAATAAATAGTTTTCAAAGGGAAGGAGAGGTTGATAAAAAAAACCTCTCCTTCTATAATATAGTTATCTTAATTATTTATATATTAGGAATATTAATTATATACTTGTATAAATTTAAAAATTATAATGACAATAATAATTAATATAAATAATCTGGAAGAATAAATATAAAAGTGGATTTCTATAAATTGTGAAAGATGGAGGTATAGCATGGAGGGAAAAATAATAAAAGGAATAGGTGGGTTTTATTATATTAAGACTGAACAGGGCTTAATTGAATGTAAGGCTAGAGGCATATTTAGACATAAAGATATAAAGCCTATGGTTGGTGATGATGTTACAATAGCAATAGAGAATGGGAAGGGTGTTATAGAAGAAATACATAAAAGAAAATCAGAACTAATTAGGCCAACGGTTGCAAATGTTTCACTAGCATTTATTGTTTTTGCAGTTAAGAATCCAGATATAAATTTTGAATTGTTAAATAAGTTTTTAATTTTATGTGAATATAATAATATTGAAGTTATAGTTTGTTTAAATAAAATAGATTTGGTATCTGAAGAGGAACGCGAAGAAATTAAGAAAAGAATAAATGACATAGGGTATGAAGTTCTTTATATCAATGCGAAAAAAGGAATTGGAATAGAAAGATTAATAGAAAAGATTGAAGGAAATGTAACTGTATTATGCGGACCATCTGGAGCAGGAAAATCAACATTGATTAATAAGCTTTCGAATAAAGAACACATGGAAACTGGAAAGGTTAGTGAAAAAATTGGGAGAGGAAAACATACAACAAGGCATAGTGAATTGATTGAAATTGCAGATGGTTACATTGTAGATACACCGGGATTCTCTACACTAGAAATAAAGGATTTAATGGATAAAAATTCTCTTAAGTATTGTTTTCCTGAATTTACTCCGTATAATGATAAGTGTAAGTATAGAGGATGCCTGCATTATAAAGAACCAAGTTGTGCTTTAAAAGAGGCACTACAAAATGGTGAAATAAATAAATACAGATATGACTTTTATGTAAAGGCATTAGAAGAAATAATTGAGGAGGAAAAAAACAAATGGTAAAGATTGCACCATCAATATTATCAGCAGATTTTTCAAAATTAGGAGAAGATATAGAAAGAATTGATAAAGGAGGAGCGGATTTTATTCATATAGATGTAATGGATGGATCTTTTGTTCCTAATATATCTTTAGGATTACCAGTTATAAAATCAATAAGAAATAAAACTACAAAAATATTTGATGTTCATTTAATGATAAATAATCCGGCAAATTACATAGATGATTTTATAGATGCAGGAGCTGATATAATTACTATTCATTATGAAGCAGATAGACATATAGATAGAACAATTAATTATATTAAATCAAAAGGTAAAAAAGCCGCAATTTCTTTAAATCCAGGAACTCCAACAAGTGTATTAAAGAATTTAATACCATACTTGGATATGGTTTTAATTATGTCAGTAAATCCAGGATTCGGAGGTCAAAAGTTTATACCATATTGTTTGGATAAGATTAGAGAAATAAAAGAATTAAGTGATAAAATGAATCCTTCGCTATTAATAGAGGTTGATGGAGGAGTTGATAAAACAAACATTAAGGATATCATTGAAGCAGGCGCTAATGTTATTGTAGCAGGATCAGCAGTATTTAATGGGGGAGAAATTAGTGATAACATAAAAGCATTAAGGGGGGAATGACTTGAATGCTATGATAGTAAGTGGGGGGGATCCCCCATCAGGAGAGTTATTAAATAAGTATCTTAAAGAAAGTGATTTCATAATAGCAGCTGATAAAGGGAGTGAATACCTTTATGAGTATAATATTATTCCAAATTTGATTTTAGGTGACTTTGATTCTGCTAAAAAAGAAATCTTAGATGAGTTGAAAACAAAGGTTAAAGAAATCTTACAGTTTCCTCCAGAAAAGGATTATACGGATACTGAAATTGCATTAATGGAAGCAGTTAAAAGAGGTGCAAAGAAAATATATTTACTTGGAGCAATTGGATCGAGGATGGATCATACATTAGGAAATATAGGTCTTCTTCTAACGGCTAAAAAAAAGGGTATAATATTAGAAATAATCGATGATAATAATAGAATTTATCTCGCACAAAATAAAATGAAATTATTAGGGAATCCTGGAGAAAATATATCTTTTCATGCACTATGTGATAACGTTATTAATTTTGAGATTAAAGGTGCAAAATATAATTTGGAAAGTTATGATATGAGTTTATTGGATCCGCGAGCTATATGCAACGAATTTGTTGATTCGCCTATAGAAATTAGTTATGAAAAAGGAGAATTATTGATAATACACTCAAACGATTAGAGAGTATTATTTAAGAAATTCTGCAATATTTAAAAATTTAGAACATTTTTTTAGAGTAACTGAATATTAATATAATAATGGAGTTGTCTTATTTAATAATATTTGGAGGGGTGTAATATGAAAATAATAGCTTTTAAATTACCTAAGTTTTTATCCAATATAATAAAGTTTTTTAGAAGGAAAAATTAAAGTACATAAGATGCTTTTATTATAATTACAAAATAAAAAATGCAATTGGGATAACAATTGCATTTCTTATTATGAACTATATTGCTCTTTGAACCTTTCCAGATCTAAGGCATCTTGTACATACATGAACAGTTTTTGGTGTTCCGTTAACTAAAGCTTTTACTTTCTTTATGTTAGGAGCCCAAGTTCTCTTTGATTGACGATGTGAATGGCTATAGCTTACTCCAGCTACAACACCTTTATCACAAATTTCGCATCTTCTTGCCATTAGAAAACACCTCCTTATATTCCAAAGATAATCATCTTCAATAGGACAGTGTAAATTATAACACAGGAAAATATAATAGGCAAGATAATTTTTAACTCTTAACTGAGTTTAAAATTCTACTGACAAGTATGAGTCTAATTCTTATCACGTTTTCATATAGATTTCCAATTTAAGAACTAGATTTATTAGTGTAATATATTCACATATTTACTAGGCTTTTAATATACATCTGCACCAGAAATCAGAAATATTTTTGTGCAGCAGGCATTTGAAAATGAGCTGTTCAAGGTTCTTAGTTGGATGTTGTTCCACTTTAGCTTGTCACTACTTTAAGTGGGAGCAAGCTAAAGTGGGCACAACCTTCAACTTAGAACCTTCAGCGACATTTTCATAGTCCCGCGAAACAAAAATATTTCTGATTTCGGTAAGTTAGCTTATAAGCCTAGAATATGTTTTGGATATCTATAAGAGATTACATATAATTGGAACAATACTTGAATAAAAGATTGTTCTAATATAGAATATAAGAATAAGATATAAGATTTTAGGAGGAATTTGGATGGTTGGGTTTTCAAATGAAAATGGTAATATAAATTATTCAGAAGAAGTTTTAGCTAAGATTGTTGGATTGTCAACTATGGAATGCTATGGAGTAGTTGGAATGGTTTCCCAAGGTGCTACTGAAGGATTATGGGAACTTATGGGGATAGAAAATTTAAGCAAAGGTGTAAAAATACAATTAACAGATGAAAAAAAATTGCAAATAGAATTATTTATTATGGTAGAGTATGGAACAAGGATTTCTGTCATATCTAATAATATAATTCAAAAGGTTCGCTATAGTGTGGAAAATTATACAGGGTTAAAGGTTTCATCTATAACAGTAAATGTGCAAGCGGTTAGAGTCTAGGAGGTTAAACTAAATGGAGTATGCAAAAATTAACGGCCGTGATTTTTATAACATGGTTGTAAATGCTAGCAATAAATTATTAGAACAAAGTGAGTTTGTAAATTCACTGAATGTATTTCCAGTTCCTGATGGGGATACTGGGACCAATATGTCTATGACATTTAAAGCAGCAGTCAAAGAAATAGAAAATATGGATACTGATTCTATAGGAGAAATATCTAAAAAGTTAGCTAAAGGCGCATTAATGGGAGCGAGAGGTAATTCGGGTGTTATTTTATCTCAAATTCTTAGAGGTTTCGCTAAAGGTCTAGAAGGAAAGAAAGAAGTGGAGGTTACTGAATTTGCTATAGTTTTTTTTGAAGGATCAAACTCAGCATATAAAGCAGTAATGAGACCTACAGAGGGAACTATACTTTCTGTGATTAGAGCCGCATCAGAAGCAGCAATAGCATCTGAAGCTAAGGATATGGTAAGCTTTATGGAAGAGATAACAATTAAAGCAAAAGAGATGTTAGATAAAACTCCAGAATTATTACCAGCACTTAAAAAAGCTAAAGTTGTTGATTCGGGAGGAATGGGTCTTTATATAATATTACAAGGAATGTTTGAAGCCTTAAAAGATGGAATTAAAGCAGAAATAAAAGATATAGCTATAGGCGGATCTAACAATACTTTAGCCAAATCAACAGAAGAAATAGATATTAAGTTTGGTTACTGTACTGAATTTATAATACTTGGTGATGCTAAACGTGCAAAGGAGTTTCAAAATCAAATTGAGTCAATGGGAGACTCTATGATTGTTGTTGGATATGATGATGTTATAAAGGTTCATATACATACAAATGATCCAGGATTAGTATTATCTAAGGCAGTAGCTATAGGTGAATTATCAAAAATTAAAATAGACAACATGAGAGAGGAACATAGAGAAATTTTAATTAATGCACAGGAAAAGGAAACCAATATTTCTAATAATGAAGTTTCTGAGGATGAAAAGAAAAAGTACGGATTTATAACTGTAGCGATGGGAGATGGAATTTCAAATATATTTAAAGATTTAGGTATGGATTATGTTATTGAAGGCGGGCAAACAATGAATCCATCCACTCAAGATTTTTTAAATGCAGTTAATCTTATAAATGCGGATAACATTTTTATTATGCCGAATAATAAAAATATAGTTATGGCAGCCAATCAAGCCGCTGAAATATCTGATAAAAATATACTAGTAGTACCTACAACTACTATTCCTCAAGGGATAGCATGTGCAACAATGTTTAATTTTGACTGTGAAGCTAACGAAAACTTTAATAATTTAAAAAATGCAATGGAAGAAGTTAAAACTGGTTCAGTAACCTATGCAGTTCGTGATACTGAAATTGATGGGATAGTTATTAAAGAAGGAAATATGCTAGGACTTGTGGAAGGTAAAATAAAAGAAGTAGGAGAAGACAAAATAAGTGTTGCTAGCAAAGTTCTAGATGATATGATTGATGAAGAATGTGAACTAATTACTGTATATTATGGTGAGGATGTAAATGATAACGAAGCTAGTGAATTTGAAAATGAGTTACAAAGTAAATATGAAGACTTGGATATTCAATTCTATAAAGGAAATCAACCTCTGTACTATTTCTTAATGTCAGCAGAATAAGAAAATAAGGAATGTTCATAGAGCAATAACTTCAGAGGGGAAATTACTATACGTAAGTAAGCTTAGCTAATAGGGATACTATGAGTTAAGCTTACTTGCTTGTTTGTATAGTGCACATTTAAATAAATAATAGACTGAATCATGTTTGTCTATTTTTTCTTGTATGTTCTTATAGGGCTCCTCATTGAAAATTATATTTATAACTTGTAATTTTTGTAATACCTGTATTTTAAGGAAAAGACTTTATAAAGGTAAGAAGTAAGAGGTAAGAGATACGGAAGAAAAGCCATAGGCTTTTCAATAAAAATATTTATAATAAAAATATTTTTTAGAAATCCCATTAAGGGATTTCATCATTAACTATTAACTCTTAGTTCTTAACTAATTAAATACAATATTCTTGATCAAAAATCAAATAATATATAGTAAATAAAATTCTCAACACGTTTCCCTATAAATACATAATAATGATTTAATAATTGAAGAAGTATAAAAATACTTTGAGTATCTTGGGAGGATGAAACTTTGGATATATATAGTAATATTTCAGTTTTAAAAGGAGTAGGTCCAAAAGCTACTGAAAAATTAAATAAATGTGGAATTTTTAATATATTAGATATTTTATTATATTTTCCACGGGATTATGAGTTTGTAGATGGTAATGCTGACTTTGAAAGTATTACTGGTGAAGAGAAACAAATTTTAAAATGTGAAGTTGTAAAATTTCAGAGAGATATTAAAACTAGAAGTGGTAAACTATTAACAACAATAGATTTTAAGTATAATGATCATAAGGTATCTGGAAAATGGTTTAATCAGCCATATATAAAAAATTCTTTTAAATTGGGGCAGCAATATAATTTGATAGGAAAGTTTAAAAGAATAGGAAACTCTTTAGAAGTAATAAATCCGACTATTGCTTGTGAAGAGGCACTCTCAAGTGAGATTATTCCTAAATATCCACTGAAAGGAGATATAGGCAATAAATTATTTGAAAAATTAATTAATGAAATTTTATCACATATGGAGATTAAGGAAAACTTGCCTGAAGATATATTACATAAATATTCTCTAATTTCTTTAAACAATGCAATACGAGGTATACATTTTCCGGAAAGTAGGGAAATACTAGAAAAGGCAAAAACAAGGCTTAAGTTCCAAGAATTATTTACATATTCATTGAAATTACTACTTCTAAAACATAAGATTAAAAAAAATAAAAATGGTATTTATTTTGAGTGGGCTAAGGAACTGGGCATTTTGAAAGAAACTTTACCATTTCCACTTACTAATGCGCAAACTAGAGTCATTCGCGACATTCTAAGGGATCAAAAATCGAATTTTTCTATGAATAGATTAATCCAAGGTGATGTTGGAAGTGGAAAAACAATAGTAGCGTTAATTGCTATTTTTAATGTAATAAAAAACGGATATCAATGTGTATTTATGGCGCCTACTGAGATTCTTGCAAATCAACATTTTGAAGAAGCTAGAAAAACTTATAAGGAGTTTAATATTGACATAGAATTATTGACAGGGTCGACATCACTAAAAGAAAAACAAAGAATTAAAGAAAGAATCAAAACATGTGAACCTATTTTAGTAGTAGGAACTCACGCACTTTTTCAGGATGATGTTGAATTTGGAAAATTAGGATTAATAGTGACAGATGAACAACATAGATTTGGTGTAGAACAAAGAAGTAAATTGTTAAATAAAGGGAAAAGAGCGGATTGTTTGGTTATGACAGCAACTCCAATTCCAAGGACATTAGCTTTATATCTTTATTCGGATTTAGATGTTTCTATAATTGATGAATTACCACCAGGCAGGAAAAAGATAGATACTATGTTTTATTTAGAGGATAAGAAAAATATGGCTTACGGTTTGGCATATGATGAAGTAAATAAGGGGAGACAAGTATATATTGTTTGTCCACTTATTGAGGAAGATGAAAAAGAGGAATTGAATTCTGTAGAAACTGTATATAATAATCTTACAACGGGAATTTTTAAGGATTTTAATGTCCATATTCTTCATGGAAAAATGAAGCCATCAGAAAAAGATGAAATAATAAAAAGATTTAAAGATAATGAAATCAATGTATTAATATCAACTACTGTAATCGAAGTAGGTGTTAATGTGCCTAATGCGTCTGTAATGATTGTAGAAAATGCAGAAAGGTTTGGTCTTTCTCAACTTCACCAATTGAGAGGGAGAGTTGGACGAGGAGAATATTCTTCTTATTGTATATTGATAGCAAAAGCTAAGAGTAATGTAACTAAAAAGAGAATGCAAATAATGACAGAATGCAGTGATGGATTTTTAATATCAGAAAAAGATTTGGAACTTAGAGGTGCAGGAGAAATGTTTGGAAAGAAACAAAGTGGAGATGAAGGCTTTGTATTGGCTAATATTTATGATGATATGAATATTTTAAGATGCGCAAAATTAGAAGCAAATAATATATTGCAAGATGAATCTGACGCGAATATAGAGATAATAAATGAATTAAGTAAGAATTTGGAAAAAAGTAGCAAGTATATTTGTTTTAATTAAATTGAAAAATTGTGCATAGATGTGTTAATATATTAAATATATAGCATAGGAGGAGGAATATAAAGTTGAGAATAATAGCAGGAAAAGCAAGAGGACATAAGTTAATACCTCCGGCTACAATGGAAACAAGACCTACTTTAGATAGAGTTAAGGAAGCTATGTTTAGTTCAATTCAATTATATATACCAGAGGCTGTGGTGATTGATGTCTTTTCAGGCACGGGAAGTTTAGGATTGGAAGCAGCGAGTAGGGGAGCAAGTGAGGTTTATTTGTTCGATAAAAGTTCAGTTACTTTTCCTTTATTAAAGCAAAATGTAGAAAATCTTAAATTTCAAGATTTTTGCTTTCCAATGAATATTGATGCTTATGAGGGATTGAAGAAGTTAGCAAGTAAAGGGAAGAAGTTTGATATAATATTTATTGATCCACCTTATTGCAAAGAAATGATTCCGGAAGCTATGAAGATTGTTAAGGATAATGAAATGCTAAATAGAAATGGAATAATAGTTACTAAAATAGATACTATTGAAGAAGCTTATGAAGGATATGAAGATATAAAGTTAACTAAAAATAAGAAGTATGGAAATACAACAGTATGCTACTATAAGTATGAGGGGTAATAGAAAATGAAAATTGCAGTATATCCAGGTAGTTTTGATCCTATAACGAATGGACATCTTGATATTATAAAACGAGGTGCAAAGGTTTTTGATAAAATTATAATAGCTGTACTAGTTAATGTTGACAAAAAATATCTTTTTAATAATGACGAAAGAGTTGAATTAATTAAAAAGGTTACTAAGGACATGGAAAATGTTGAAGTGAGAAGTTTTGATGGATTACTAGTTAATTTCTTAAAGGAATGTAATACAAATATAATTTTAAAAGGATTAAGAACAACTTTTGATTTTGAATATGAATTACAAATGGCATTTATGAATAATGAATTAGATAAAGACATTGAAACTGTATGTATGATGTCAGCTGCTAAAAACTTACATATTAGTTCTTCGTGTGTTAAGCAGGTGGCGAGATTCGGAGGAAATATTGAGGGGCTTGTTCCAAGTGAAATTGTCTCAGATATAATATTTAAAATGAATATCTAAGGAGTGTTTTTATGGAAAAGATGGAGGTAAATATTTTAGAGTTATTAGAATATTTACAAGACTTGGTTGAAAATTCACCCAAAGTACCTATGAGTGGTAAAGTAATGATTGATAAAAGAGAAATTATAGAAGTAATTGATCAAATTATAAATTATCTTCCAGAACAATTTAAAAAAGCTGAGTGGGTTATGAATGAGAGAGAACGAATTCTAAATGAAGCTAAAAAAGAATATGATTCTGTTAGAAAAGAAACTATGACTATGATGAGACAAAATGTTGAAAATCATGATGTTGTAAAAGAAGCAAAGCTAAGGGCTCAAGAAATTACAGCAGCAGCACAAAGAGATGCTAAGGCTATAAGATTAGGTTCTAGAGACTATTCAGACGAAATATTAACTGAATTGGATAAAGAAATTGAAGCGCAAAAAATAAAGCTAATAAAAAGTCTACAAGACAGTTTTGAATCTGTTGCTAAGGAGATAGATTCAAATTTAACTGGTGCCTGCGATGTTATCAAGGATAATGTTAAAGAATTGCGAAGCATGAAAAAATAATTTTAGGCACATAAAAAAATAACAAGTTTATCTGCCTAAGAATGGAAATAAGTAGCTTAAACAACTTGATGGATGGTTGTTTGAATTTAGCCTGCTCAAACTGATTAGTTAGAGCAGGCTAAATTCTGCACAACCTTTCTTTTAGTGTTTTCAAAGAAATTTTCTTAGGTACGTGGAAAAATAAAAGACCAAAGAATATTTATCTATTTTATTTTTTTATTATGCTTAATAATACGGTTAATGTTATTAATATGATGATTGGATAAGAATAAGTATATATACCCATAGGTGAACCGATTTTGATTGTAGATGTATATATGCTGGATGGCATTATTTTTAACAGTAAATAGGTTATAAAAAAGCTAATAATTCCTTGAATTATTTTAAAAAATATATATTTATAATAATTAATTTTAGTATTACTTACAAAAGAACTAACTTGAGCAATTACTGCTAGTCCTGAAAATGAACATAAAAAACTTATTATACCTAATTTAATGTTAAGTGAAATAGGAAGCGTTGATATTAGGCTACAACCATTAGTCATTTCTATACTTCCTAAAAATAAATAATACAGAGTTCCAGAAGATAAATTGAATAAAGATTCTAAGTGCTTAATTATAGCGCAAATATATATGTTATTTTTAATAAGAGATATAACAACAGAAAAAATTATTATAAAGCCTCCAATGGATAAAGTAGTGTTTATTCCATTTTGTATAGCGTTTTTTAATGCAGAACCAAAATTTATTGTTGCATGTTTAGGGCAGGATAGGGAACTTGATTTTATCGAGGTCTTTCTTTTTTTTATTAAGAAGCCTACTAAAACGGCTGATAAGTAACTTCCAACAAGCAAAATATATCCTAAAGAAATATTTCCAAGCAAAGTTCCGCCAACAGAACCAATTAAAAAGAGTGGACCTACATTTGAAGCTATGTTTAAAAGTCTTTCATACTCTTCCTTTTCAATATAATTCATGGAATATAAATCAACGGAGTATTTTGCACCCAATGGATAGCCGCACAAAATGCTAGCTACAATTGGAAAAGAGCAATTTTTAGAAAGACCTAAAGGTTTGCAAATTAAAGGACCAAGAAACTTTGCGTAAAGATCTATTCCGTCATAATATATTAATAAATTGCAAATCACTACAAAAGGAAAGGTTGTTGGTAATATAGACTTATACCACAATTTACAACCATCAGTAGCGGCAGAAATACATTGATTTATATTTAATATAAAAAGAACAATTGATATAGAAATTAATATACAAAGGACAATATTTTTTTTTATATTAAGCTGTTTAATTAAAAGAATAACTAAGCTTATAATTAAAAACCACAAGATAGTAACATATATCATGAAATCACTCCAATCAATAATATATATATTCTTGCGGTTATGTAAAATATTACTTTAATATAAACGGACTTTTTAAATAATCGTCCATTGGATTTACTTTTGGGTTTAAGAGTGAATATGCTTTTGTCCCCAAAATATCAATCTTCATATGGTCGCATAAATTATTTTTAGGAACTTTAGTTATTATATTTCTATTACTTTTTGTCTTTATATCCTTAAGTATATTTCGGCCTATAGAATTAAAAGCAAGAACTCTTATGTATGGAGCTGAGGCTTTAGATAAATCAGATAAATTGAAATCTTCAAGATTTAAAAAGCATTGAGCAAGTATCCTACTAATTCTTGTATAAGTATATCTTTTGCTTTTTGAATTTAATATCAATTCATCAAAGGAATTTGCATGCAAAATTTCTCTAAGGATTTTGTTTTCAAGTCCTTCTGAAACATCAGGTAAATTTAAAAGAGACCTATTATTTGTAAATAACTTATATTTAATATATTCAAACATATTATCTTCAAAAATAAAAGGATAATTTAAAGTGAATAAATTATCTAAAATATCATAACTAGCTTTTGGAAGGGCATCAATTAATTCGCTTAATGAGTTTTCTTTAAGATGTTTTCTAATTGATGTTGCTGAAGAAAACGTAGGTGTTAAATTAATATCGTTATAAGATGCCCCTTCTCTTCTTAGTGTTTTAGGTATTATTGAACTATTTAATACTAATAAAGCCTTTATATATTCTATTCCTAAAATATTATTAGAATTAGCTAATACATCTAAAACTTTATTGTCATTTAGGTAATCATTAAGTGCATTTGCACGACTTGTATGAAAAGGGAGGCCAGAGTTTAAATTATTTTTTAAAAGATTTTTGTATTTTAATGGTTCTGAAACTAAAATTTCAGCAATTTCTTTTAATATATTTATATTTCCTTCCTCGCTTCCAAAGTATAAATTATCAATTATGCCTAAAGAATTGAGAAGGGATATACCTCCGAAGGCAAAATGTTCAGCTGAAGAAATTGAATAAACTAGAGGTAGCTCTAAAACTAAATCAACCCCATTTTTTATTGCCATTTCTGCTCTTTTCCATTTATCTATAATTGCCGGAATTCCCCTTTGCATAAAATTACCACTCATTACGCAAACTATACCATCTGCATTTGTATCATGTCTTGCTTTTTTTAGATGATATTCATGTCCTTTGTGAAATGGATTATATTCTGTGATTATTCCTGTAATTATCTTAATCATCTCCTCTTTATAAAAAAGTTGAATTAGGATTTTGGGATGGAATTTTTATGGTTTAGTATACAATGTTTATAGTTATTTTCCTAATAAAGATAATTAGAGTATATCATATTATAAAATATGATAGTATTAATAATTAGTAGTAGAATATGTAATATGTTTTAAATATTTTTATAATAAAATAATATAAAAAGTTATTGTTAAAAAATATACTTTTACTATTTTACTATGTTTAACAAAGATTTCAAAAAAAATAAGAAAATTATGAGAAAGGCAAATTTTTAGTCAAGTATATTACCAATAGAAAAATAGAGGATATAACAAAATATTAATTTTAGTTTTATGTTTTTGATACTATAAAACTAAAAATATACCTTAGAAACAGTAGGAATTTTGATGCATAAGCAACTAAAATCAAGGGGAATAAGAATATTTAAGAATATATTAAAAAATAATTTTTAAATAATTTTTATTGTTAAAAATTATACTTTTACTATATTAGTATTTTACAATAGTGTTGTCAGATAATTTAGATTATTGCCAATCTAAAGATTTCAATTTTATAGATAATTATATGTTGAAAAAACGGTTAATAAAGGAGTATATTAGTATTAGAGATAGGATAGATATAGAGAGGAGACAAAGATTTATGGACCTTATGAAAAAAATATGGACAGCAGCACAATCTAATAAAAAGAAAATTGTTCTTCCGGAAGGAAATGAAGAAAGAACCATAGTGGCTGCAGAGAAAATACACAAATTAGGATTGGCATATCCAATTTTGGTTGGTAATAAAGATGAAATAATAAATAAGGCAAAGGAATTGGATGTAGATTTATCAGGAGTTCAATTAATTGATCCAGATGAATCTGAGCAATTAAATAAATATATTACAGCCTTTTACGAACTAAGAAAAACTAAGGGTGTAACAATGGAAAAAGCAGATAAAATAGTTAGAGATCCTCTATATTTTGGTACGATGATGGTTAAATTAGATGATGCAGATGGAATGGTATCTGGAGCGGTTCATACCACAGGAGATTTATTAAGACCAGGATTGCAAATAATAAAAACAGCACCAGGAGTATCAGTTGTTTCAAGTTTCTTTATAATGCAAGTTCCAGGATCAACTTATGGTGAGGAAGGAACTCTTATATTCTCAGACTGTGCAGTTAATCCTAATCCAAATGAAGATCAATTAGCAGCAATTGCAATTGCAACAGCAGAAACAGCTAAAAATTTATGTAATATGGATCCTAAGGTAGCGATGTTATCATTTTCTACAATGGGAAGTGCAGATAATGAATTAGTTGATAAAGTTAGAAATGCAACACAAAAAGCAAAGGAAATGAGACCTGATTTAGATATAGATGGTGAACTTCAACTAGATGCAGCCATAGTTAAAAAAGTAGCTGATCAAAAGGCTCCAAATAGTAAAGTTGCAGGGAAGGCTAATGTTTTAGTATTTCCAGATTTACAAGCAGGAAACATAGGTTATAAATTAGTTCAAAGATTTGCAAATGCAGATGCTATAGGCCCAATCTGCCAAGGTTTTGCAAAACCAATCAACGATTTATCAAGAGGATGTAGCTCTGATGATATTGTGAATGTTGTTGCATTAACTGCAGTTCAAGCTCAAAATGCTAAATAGCATATAAAGCATAAATATACTTTTGAAAATAAATTGGTGAATATATTAAAGGATAAGGAGAGAAAATATGAAAGTATTAGTAATAAATTGTGGTAGTTCTTCATTAAAATATCAACTTATTGATATGAGCGATGAAGCAGCTTTAGCACAAGGACTTGTTGAAAGAATAGGAATTAATGGTTCGATATTAACTCAAAAAGTTGAAGGAAAAGATAAATATGTAGTTGAAACACCACTAAAAGATCATCAAGATGCAATTGAACTTGTATTAAAAAGTTTAGTTGATGAAAATTATGGCGTAATAAAATCAATGGATGAAATATCTGCTGTTGGACATAGAGTTGTCCATGGTGGAGAAAAGTATGCAACATCAGTTGTAATTGACGATGCTGTAATTAAAAATCTTGATGAATTTACAAAGTTAGCACCACTTCATAATCCTCCAAATATAATTGGAATAAATGCTTGTAAGGCTCTTATGCCAACAACTCCAATGGTAGCAGTTTTTGATACAGCATTCCATCAAACTATGCCTGAGAAAGCATTTATGTATCCACTTCCATATGAATTATATAAAAAAGATCATGTAAGAAGATATGGATTCCATGGAACATCTCATAAGTATGTAGCGGGTGAAATGGCAAAATGGATGAATAAAGATGTAGAGGATTTAAAAATTGTAACTTGCCATATAGGTAATGGTGTAAGTGTTACAGCAGTTGATGGAGGAAAATCAGTAGATACTACAATGGGATTCACTCCTTTAGATGGTATTATAATGGGATCAAGATCTGGAAGCATTGATCCTGCAATAGTTACTTATTTAGTGAAGGAAAAAGGATATTCTATAGATGAAGTAAATGATATTTTAAATAAGAAATCAGGAGTTTTAGGTGTTTCAGGGATAGGAACAGATTTTAGAGATATCAGAAGTGCTGTAGAAAATGATAATGATCCTAGAGCATTGCTTGCTATGGATATATTCGGATATCAAATTAAAAAGCAAATTGGTGCTTATGCTGCAGTAATGGGAGGCGTTGATGCTATTGTATTTACTGCTGGAATTGGAGAGCATGCTCCGGAAATAAGAGAAAGAGCTTTAACTAATATGGAATTTTTAGGCATAGAAGTGGATTTAGAAAAGAATGAAAGCCATAATATTGGTGATGGTATGGAAATTTCAAAAGAAACTTCAAAAGTAAAAGTAGTTGTAATACCTACAAATGAAGAACTAATGATTGCTAAGGAAACTTTAGAATTAGTTTAATTAAGTGAAAAACTAATAGTTAAAAACTAATAGTGAATGAGTAAGGAGGAAATTTGCAAGGAATTTCAACCTTAACTCTTAACTATTCATCAATTTAAAATAAATTTCTTGACTTTTTAGCACTCAATTTATATAATTAGTTGTGTTTGTTTTATAAATATATGTGCTAAGGAGTGAAAAAAGGAGAATATTATATAATTTACTATATGTATGTTATGTAAATAGTTATCCTGTAATTTTATGAAAGTACAAATTTCAGATATTGTTTCAGGTAAAGACAGAAGCAAAAATATTGATTACACTTTTGAGATGCCTGTATTTAACTTTGAAGGAGATATAATTAAACCTATAGATTCTTGTGAAGTTATTGGTGTGATTTCATCTGATGGTGATATATTAATATTAAATGCTAAAATTAAAGCTAATCTGGAAATGAGATGCTCAAGATGTTTAGATACCTTTATCTATCCAATAGATATTGATATAGAAGAAAGGTTTACAACTAATAGGAATAGTGAAGATGATGAAGCTATTGTTGTAATTGATGATGTTTTAGACATCACAGAAATTGTTGAAACTAGTATAATTTCAACTTTACCTATTCAAAGAGTTTGCAAGAACGACTGTATGGGACTTTGCCAAGAATGTGGATGTAATTTAAATTATGATTCATGTTCATGTCAAAAAGAAGACGTAGATATACGTTTTCAAGTCTTAAAAGGTTTGTTTGATAATAAGGAGGTGTAATGAATGGGTTGTCCAGCAAGAAAATCAGGAAAATCAAAAGTAAAAGCAAGAAGAGCTCAAACTTTTAAAGCTAGTTTACCTGGCATAGTTGAATGTCCACAATGCCACGAAATGAAACTTGCTCATAGAGTATGTAAAAATTGTGGTTATTACAAAGGTAAGGAAGTTGTAGCTTCTGAAAAATAGGAGAAAGTCTTTAAGACTTTCTTTTATTATATGCAAAATAAGGCATATGAAAGAGAATAATAAGTCCATGATGGGACGTATATTTCCGGTAAGGGATCTGAAAGAAAATAATAAGTCAAAGATTCTGAGGATATTTTGTGCTAGGCGAAGAACCATAATCAGCGCATAGTGAGCTATGTAAGGGCTGTGGTGATGAAGTATAGCACAAAATAGACCAGAATCTGACTAGTTATTTTCTTTTAGATCTCTAAAGCAAGGAAGTGCGTTTGTATCATAGTGGCCCTATTAGGTGACATATTGACTTGGTATTTTTTTTAATATGCCTTAATATATATGATTTGAGGTATAATCAAAAAAATAATGGAGCAGTATGCGTGTCTATTATTTTCTTTCATGTGCCTAAATTAGCAATGTACAAATGATAGTTTAGAACGAAAATAGAATCAAGGATTTGATTTTTAAAATAGGTTTTAGGTAAGGTGAGGGAGGCATTGTTATGAAGGTAGCTATAGATGGAATGGGTGGCGATAATGCACCAGCAGCTGTAGTAGAAGGTGCGATTCAGGCTCTAAAAGAATATGATAATATTGAACTGTATATTACAGGGCCAAGAGAATTAATAAATCAGGAATTAGGCAAATATACTTATCCGGTAGAAAAAGTAAATGTAGTTGATGCTAAGGAGGTAATTTCACCTAATGAGCATCCTGTGATGGCATTGCGAAGAAAAAAAGATGCAAGCATTGTTAAAGCATTAAACTTAGTCAAAGAAGGAACGTGTGATGCTATAATATCAGGGGGAAGCACAGGTGCGTTTTTAGCAGGGTGTACACTGATAATAGGGAGAATTGATGGGGTAGAAAGACCTGCTCTTGCGCCGATTATGCCAGGTAGACGTGGAAGTTTCATGATAGTAGATGTTGGTGCTAATGTCGATTGTAAACCACAATTTTTAGTTCAGTTTGCAAAAATGGGCAAAATATATTATGAAAAGTCATTTAATGTAAAAAATCCTAGTATTGGCCTTATAAATATTGGAGAAGAAGAAGAAAAAGGAAATGAACTTACGAAAGCTACTTTTAAATTATTAAAAGAAGAAAGTTCTATTAATTTTAAAGGGAATATTGAACCAAGAGAAATACCGACTGGTGATACTAATGTTTTGGTAAGTGATGGTTTTGTGGGAAACACAGCTTTGAAAATGTATGAAGGATCTGCATCTAGTATTTTAGGAATAATAAAAGATGAACTGCTTAAATCATCAATCATATCTAAATTTGGTGTAGTATTATTAAAACCTGTATTAAAAAATATAATGAAAAGGTTTGATTATAAGGAATACGGAGGGGCGCCGTTTTTGGGCGTTAATGGAATTTGCATAAAAGCTCATGGTAGTTCAGATGCAAAAGCCTTTAAGAATTCTATTAAACAAACTAAAATTTTCTATGATAATAATGTGTTGCAAGAAATAAAGAATGAATTTAATATTAAAAATTAATTAAAATATATTCAAACTTATATTGACGATTTAAACAATATATAATATTATCTAAATGTAGAACTTGGGAGGTGAAATGAATGTTTGAAAAAATCCAAGCAATTATTGCTGATAAGTTAAGTATCGATGTAGAAAGCGTTGTTATGGAAGCATCATTTATAGAAGATTTAAATGCTGACTCATTAGATATAGTTGAGCTTATAATGGCTCTAGAAGATGAACTAGATATGGAAATTCCAGACGAAGATGTTGAAAACTTTAAAACAGTTGGAGATGTTGTCAATTACGTAAAAGCTCATCACGAAGAATAAAATAATCCCGCACTTTGCGGGATTTTATCTTTTCTTAATTAATTAGTTTATTCTTGAATTTGTTATTATTGAAAAATTAGCTATTAGCAAATTGAAGAATAAACTTCAAGGAGTGGAATATATGAATAGATATACACTTAGAGAAGTGGAAGAAAACCTAGGAGTTTGTTTTAATAATCCGACTTTACTAAAAACAGCGCTTACACATAGCTCATTTGGAAATCAATTTAAAGATGCTGAATACAATGAAAGGCTTGAATTTTTAGGAGATTCAGTTTTACAATTATGTATTACGGAACATCTTTTTAATAATTATAAGCACAAAAGTGAAGGGGAATTGACTAAAACAAGAAGCTTGATAGTTTGTGAGAACTCTCTTTATGAAATTGCAAAAAAATTAAATCTTGGTAATTTTATTAGAATGAGTAAAGGAGAAGAACTTACAGGAGGAAGAGACAGGATTTCTATACAAGCAGATGCAGTTGAAGCAGTAATCGCAGCGGTTTATTTAGATAAAGGAATTGGTTTTGTAAGAGACTTTATATTACTTCATTTTGAAGATGTAATAAGTAATGCTATAAGTAATAAGATCGTACTAGACTTTAAGACGAAGCTTCAGGAATTGATTCAAAAAGACGGAGAAGTAGTGATTCAATATGAGTTATCAAAATATGAAGGACCTCCTCATAGGCGAAAGTTTTTCACAAATGTAATTATAGATAAAAAACTTATGGGTGAAGGTTCTGGGTATAGTAAAAAGGAATCAGAACAAAATGCGGCTAAACAGGCGTTAGATATATTGGAAGGTATACATGAGTAAAAATTATTATATAATACCTATATTTGTGCCACATGAAGGGTGTCCTCATAATTGTGTATTTTGTAATCAGGATAGAATTACAGGTGTGAATGAAGAGGTTACCTCACAAACTGTAAGGGATACAATAAATGATTATTTAAAAACTATAGAAAATAAAAGTGCAACTATTGAGGTTTCATTTTTTGGTGGAACATTTACAGGGGTAAAAGAAGAAAAACAAAAAGAACTTTTAGGAGTAGCTAAGGAATATAAAGAAAAAAATCTTATTAATAAAATAAGATTGTCTACAAGACCGGATTATATTGATGAATATATATTAACTTATCTAAAAGAATTTGGAGTTGATATAATAGAACTTGGAGTTCAATCTCTTGATGAAGAGGTATTAAGAAAGGCTGGAAGAGGTCACAGTGTTAATGATGTTTTAAATGCATCTAGATTGATCAAAGAGTATAAATTTGTTTTAGGGCATCAAATAATGCCAGGATTGCCAGGAGATACTTTTGAGAAGGATATGCACACTACAAAAGAATCAATTGCAATGAAACCTGATATTTGTAGAATATATCCATCATTAGTGATAAAGGACACACCGATGGAAGAAATGTATCTACGTCATGAGTATGTTCCGTATTCTTTAGAAGAAGCTGTGCATGTAAGCAAGATTATGTATGATATGTATCGAAAGAGCGATATAAATGTTATAAGAATAGGTCTTCAGCCAACAGAAAGTATAAATGAGGGAAAAGACATCATAGCAGGTCCGTTCCACCCTTCATTTAGAGAATTAGTTGAAGGAACTTTAATGGTAGACATGATTTTGGAAAATATGAAAGATGAAGAAAATGCAGTAGCTTATATTAATTCTAAAGATATAAGTAAACTTTATGCCAATAAAAAAGTATATTTTAATAGATTGAATGAAAATCATAAAAATCTTGTTGTAAAGCAAAGCAATGATGTTAACAGAGGATGTATAAAGCTGCATCTTAAGGATGAAGAAATAAATATAATATATTAGCGAGAGAGTACTCTCGCTTTTAGTATGTTAAGGTGTCTTTAAAAGGAAGAATATTTAAGACTTTTAACTTGTGGTTTCTTTAGGAAAGTTGATTGATATTTATTAATCTTTACTATAAACTAAGTTATAATGAAGGAGTGTTTAATATGAAAAAAAAGACTAGAGGAAAAATGAAAGTTGCAATGGCTATTTTTGTTATAATAATATTTATTATGGGATTATTACCTACTATACTTTACTGGTAAGGAGTGGGCACATGTTTTTAAAATCTCTGGAAATACGAGGATTTAAATCTTTTGCTGATAAGACAGAATTAAAATTTAGAAAAGGTGTTACAGCTGTTGTAGGACCTAATGGAAGTGGAAAAAGTAATATTTCTGATGCTGTAAGATGGGTCCTGGGGGAACAAAGCATTAAAGTCTTAAGAGGCGGAAAGATGGAGGACGTAATTTTTGCTGGGACTCAGTTTAGAAAGCCTGTTGGATTAGCGCAAGTTTCGTTAACATTAGATAATAGCGATGAAAAATTAGCAACAGAATATAATGAGGTTACAGTATCGAGAAGAATATTTAGATCTGGTGAATCTGAGTATTTAATAAATAATTCAAAGTGCAGGCTTAAGGATGTAACTAATCTTTTTATGGATACTGGAATAGGTAAGGAAGGATATTCATTAATTGGACAAGGTAAGATTGAAGCTATATTGAGTGGCAAACCCGAAGATAGGAGAGCTCTTTTGGAAGAAGCTGCTGGAATCGTAAAATTTAAGAATAGAAAAGAGGAAGCTGAAAAGAAATTAAGCAACACTGATGAGAATTTAGTTAGAATAAATGATATACTATCGACTTATAAAGATAGAATAGAACCTTTAAGACTTGAAAGAGAAAAAGCGTTGGAATTTAATGAATTATCTAAAGACTTAAAGAAAAAAGAAGTATCTATCATAGTTCATAGCATAAATAAAATGGAAGAGGAATTAAAAAGCTTTAATACTGACTTAAATATTAAAATTAAAGAAATTGAAGAAAAGCAAAAAGAATTGGCTGATGATAAGGCAAAACTTAAGGAACTAGAATATAAGATAGAAGAATTAGATAAAAAGAATTTGTCGGATAAAGAACAATATTATAGCTTAAAAGAAATAGTAAGTGAAGATGAAAAAAGTATTGGTCTTTACCGTGAAAGAATTAAGAATTTTGAAGAGAGAATAAATAGAAATAATTATGAATTAAGTGATATTTCAGTCAAAATAGAACAACTAAAAGAAAATAAATTATTGTTAGAAAATGAATTAAATAAAAGGTTAGAGGAACAAAAAGTTAAAAACCAAGGAATAGCTAAATTACAAGAAGATAATATGAAAAGTTCAAAGGAACTTAAAACTATTGAAGAAGAATTGAAAATTTTAAAAGAAGGCGAATTTGAACTTTTAAGAAGTAATTCTGATATAAAGAATGAGATTACTATATTAAATAAGGATCTTTCGCTCAGGGAAGAAAAAAGAGAAAATCTTAATTCATCCATATCGTCTTTGGAACACAATATAGTAATTAATTTAGCAACTTACAAAGGTTTAAACAATGATATTGAAAATAGGAAAGATAAAATAAAATTATTAAATTTAAAAATTGCAGAAGATAAGAAAAGAATAGGTATATTATCTGCAAATTTAACTAAAAAGGAAAATGAATTTAGAGAAGTAAATAGGATATTAACAAAGCTGGATGCCAATAAAGCCATGTTGGAAAACCTGGAAAAGCATTATGAAGGATATAATAGATCAGTAAAATCGCTGATGGAATCAATTCATAGGGAAAGAATTGCTTCTGCCAGCGATACTAAGGTTTTGGGTGAAATTTTTACCGTGAATAAGAATTATGAGGTTGCTATTGAAATAGCGTTGGGTGCAGCAATTTCTAATGTGATAACTCAAAATGAAGAAATTGCTAAAGTTCTTATAGGGTATTTGAAAAAAAATAATTTAGGAAGAGCTACATTTTTGCCGTTAAATATAATTAAAGGTAAAAAGCTTGAGTTAGATAAAAGTATTACTGGAGCTGCTGGTTACGTTGGTATTGCAAGTGACATAATATCTTACGATCAAGAGTATAGTAATATAATAAATTATGTTCTTGGAAGAACTATAGTTTGCAGCAATATGGATTGTGCTTTAAATATTGCTCGTATAGGGAAGTATAATTATAGGATTGTTACATTAGAAGGAGAAGTAATAAATCCAGGTGGAGCTTTAACTGGTGGTAGCATAAAAGGAAAAAATTCTAATGTGCTAGGAAGAAAAAGAGAAATTGAAGAATTATCAAAGGATATAAATGAAAAAAAAGAACGTTATGAAGAATTGACAAAACTAGTGCAAGAGCTCAAGGAAGAAATTAAGAATTTAGATGAGGGCATATTGAACCAAAGAGATGAGGTTCATGAAAAAAATATAGAATTAACTAAAAAAGAAAGTGAAATTAAAGCACTACAAAATGATACTGATACATTAAAAAGAAATTTGGAAATAACTAAGGATGAAATAAAAAGAATAATAAATGAAAAAGAAACCATTTTAGAAAAAATCAAAATCAAGGAAGCGGAAATTAAATCTATTGAAAGTGAAAATACTTTTAATAAAAGTAAGGGTATTGAATTAGAAGAGTTAATAAAAGTAAGAACCCAAGAAGTAAATGACAATGACTCTAAACTTACAGAAATGAAAATAAATAAAGCGACTTTAGATCAGACTATTGAAAATAAGAAAAGTGACTTTTTACGAATTGAAAAAGAAATAAGTGATTTCATTTCTAAGAATAAACTTTTAAATAATGAAAATGATGAAAATAAAAAGAATATTGAAAGTTTAAATTTAGATATAAAAGTTAAAAATAAAACTATAGAAGAAAATACTATTAGCATTAATAAATTAGAACTGAGTTTTAAGGATGAAGAAATAATAAAAGAAAAGTTAAAGCAAGAGTTTAAAGAAAAAGATAGTATTATAAGTAATATTTTAGATGAAGTCAGAGTAAAGGAAATAGAAGTTAATAAAAGAGAAGTGATTAAAGCTAAAAAAGAAGCTGATAAAGAGAATGTCTATAAAAAACTTAATGATGAATTAGAATTAACATATGCAGAAGCGTTAGACATATGGGAGCCAGTAAAGGATGAAGAGGCATTAAGGCAAGATATTTCTTCAACAAAAGGAAAGATAACAAGATTAGGAATAGTAAATTTAGCTGCAATAGAAGAATATGAAGAGATAAAGGAAAAATATGAGTTTATGTCTGCTCAAGCAGAAGATTTAGAAAATGCAAAAAAAGAGCTAAAGGCCGTTATTGAAGAAATGACAAATGAAATGAAAAGTTTATTTAAAGATAACTTTAAAATTCTAAACTATAATTTCAATGAAACCTTTAAAGATTTATTTAAAGGTGGAAGCGCAGAACTTATTTTAGGTGAAGGTGATGAACTAACAGCTAATATTGATATAAATGTAGAGCCGCCAGGTAAAAGACTTCAAAACATTAATTTAATGTCTGGTGGAGAAAAGGTTTTATCTGCAATAGCATTATTATTTGCAATTCTAAAAATGAAGCCAACTCCGTTTTGTATATTAGATGAGATAGAAGCGGCTTTAGATGATGCAAATGTATATAGATATGCAGAATTTTTAAAAATGTTCTCCCAAAATACTCAATTTATAATAATAACTCACAGAAAAGGTACTATGGAGGTTAGTGATATTATTTATGGGGTAACTATGGAGGAAAAAGGAGTATCTAAGGTTGTGTCAGTAGACTTGTCAGAAAATTTTAATTAGGAGGAAATGAATTTGTTTGGAAATTTATTCAATAAACTAAAAGATGGATTAACAAAAACTAGGGATGGATTAACTGATAAAATTAATGAGGTATTAAAGCTCGCAATAACAATAGATGAAGATCTATATGAGGAATTAGAAGAAATCTTAATTACGTCAGATGTAGGTATGGATACTACTGTAGATATTATAGAAAGATTAAGAAATAAGATACGTAAGGAAAAGATAAATGATCCTCAAGATGTAAAGCCGGCATTAAAAGAAGTAATTAAGGAAATGCTGCTTGAAGGCAATTATGAAGATGATGAACAAGGTAAGAAAGTAATGTTGATAATTGGAGTTAATGGGGTTGGGAAAACCACTTCAATAGGAAAACTTGCAGCTAAAAATAAAGAAGAAGGTAAAAAGGTGTTGTTAGCAGCAGCAGATACATTTAGAGCAGCTGCGATAGATCAACTTGAAGTTTGGAGTAATAGAGCTGAGGTTGACTTAGTTAAACATCAAGAAGGATCGGATCCGGCAGCAGTAGTTTTTGATGCCATAGAAGCATCCAAGGCTAGAAACGTTGATTTGTTAATATGTGATACAGCTGGAAGACTTCATAATAAAAAGAATTTAATGAATGAGCTTGAAAAGATAAATAGAATAATAGATAGAGAGTTAGAAGGATTCAAAAAAGAAACGTTGCTTGTTTTAGATGCAACTACAGGACAAAATGCTGTAATTCAAGCAAAGCAATTCATGGAGGCTTGTCCTATCGATGGGATAATATTGACTAAGTTAGATGGTACTGCAAAAGGTGGAGTAGTTCTATCAATAAAGCAAAGTTTAAGTATTCCAGTTAGATATATAGGAGTTGGAGAAGGTATTGATGATCTTCAAAAGTTTGATGCGGAAGCTTTTGCTGAAGCGCTAATTTAGGTAAGAAGTAAGAAGTAAGAAGTAAGAAGTAAGGAGTAAGAGTTTAGGGAGGAAAAGCTAGTGGCTTTTCTGAAATTAATTTAGAGGTATTTCGAAGAGAAAGTGAATATGACATTTGAATTTGAAAGCGAGAACTTTCTCTTTGAAGCTGCCATCTAAAATTTTTTTATTGGTGTTAAGTAAAAATACTTGACACGCATAAAGAATCCTGTTAAAATCTCTTTTGTGGGTAAGGTGATTAGAAATGGAAGATAGAGTTGAGATTTCGTTGCTTATGGATTTGTATGGTTCATTATTAACACAAAAGCAAAATGAAATTATGCAGTGGTATTATAATGACGATTTATCTTTAGCTGAAATAGCTGAACTTAACAAGACAAGTCGCCAAGCTATTCACGATTTGATTAAAAGATGTTATAAACAGCTTCTATCCTATGAAAGTAAGCTTCACTTACTTGAAAAGAGTATAAACAAGGAAAAAGAGATTATGAATTTTTTAGGAAATTTAAAAAATAGATATTCCATAGAAGATGAGGATATTATAAAATATAAAGAAAAACTAGAAAATTTATAAGGAGGAGGTTAACATGGCTTTCGAAGGATTAGGTGAAAAATTACAGGAGACTTTCAGAAAATTAAAAGGTAAAGGGAAGTTGACTGAAAAAGATATAAAAGAAGCCATGAGAGAAGTAAAGCTTGCCTTATTAGAAGCAGACGTTAACTATAAAGTTGTAAAACAATTTATTTCTTCTGTTAGTTCTAAGTGTGTTGGAAGTGAAGTTCTTGAAAGTTTAACACCAGGACAACATGTAATAAAAATAGTTAATGAAGAACTTACTAATCTTATGGGTGGAAGTGAAAGTAAACTTAACTACAGCAGTTCTGGACTTACAGTTATACTGTTAGTTGGTTTACAAGGGGCAGGTAAAACTACTATGTGTGGTAAACTTGCATTAAACCTTAGAAAAGATAATAAGAAACCATTATTAGTTGCTTGTGATATTTACAGACCTGCTGCTATAAAACAATTAGAAGTAGTGGGAAAGCAAATTGAAATTCCAGTATTCTCAATGGGAGATAAAGTTAGCCCGGTTGAAATTGCAAAAAATGGAATAGCTCATGCGAAAGAAAATGGTAATAACATAGTTATTATAGATACTGCAGGTAGACTTCACATTGATGAAGAATTAATGCAGGAATTAAAAAATATAAAAGAAAATGTAAAACCATCAGAAATATTATTGGTTGTTGATGCTATGACAGGGCAAGATGCTGTTAATGTAGCAGAAAGCTTTAATAATGATTTAGATTTAACTGGAGTTATTTTGACAAAGTTAGATGGTGATACTAGAGGTGGAGCTGCACTATCAATTAAAAGCATAATTGATAAACCAATTAAGTATGCTGGTGTTGGTGAAAAGATGAATGACTTTGAAGTGTTCCATCCAGATAGAATGGCTTCAAGAATTTTAGGAATGGGTGATGTACTGTCACTTATTGAAAAGGCTCAAGAAGCTATTGATGAAAAGGAAGCTGCTGATTTAGGTAAGAGAATGTTAAATCAAGAATTTAACTTTGAAGATTATCTAATGGCAATGGAGCAAATGAAAAAGCTCGGACCTTTAAATAAAATAATGGAAATGATACCTGGTTTGAATTCAAAGGAACTTCAAGGAGTTGATTTTGATAAGAGCACAGAAACTCTTGATAGAACCAAAGCCATTATCCAATCTATGACAACTAAAGAAAGAAGAAATCCAGGGCTTATATTGAAATCTGCTTCAAGAAAAAGCAGAATTGCTAAAGGATCAGGTACAAGTGTGCAAGAAGTTAACAAACTCATGAAAGGCTATGAAATGATGAAAAAGAACATGAAACAAATGAAATCATTTCAAAAGCAAGCAAAAAAAGGTGGATTATTTGGTAAGTTACCTTTTTAGAGTTGAAATATAATAATTATCCTTTGAAGGAGGTGAAATTAAAATGGCAGTAAAAATTAGATTAAGAAGAATGGGTGCTAAGAAAGCTCCTTTCTATAGAATAATCGTTGCTGATTCAAGAGCACCAAGAGATGGTAAATTCATCGATGAGATTGGATACTATAATCCATTAACTGAACCAGTTGAAGTTAAAATCAACGAAGAAAAAGCTAATGAATGGTTATCTAATGGAGCACAACCAACAGAAGTAGTTAAAAGACTTTTCACTAATGCAGGACTTACTAAGTAATTTTTGGAGGTGAATTCTACAGTTAGTACATACTAATTGTGGACGTTTATGAAGGAATTAGTTGAATTTATAGCTAAATCTCTTGTTGAAAAACCAGATGAAGTTATTGTTGATGAAGTAAATGGAGAACACTCCATAATACTAGAATTAAAAGTAGCTCCAGAAGATATGGGAAAGATTATAGGAAAACAAGGAAGAATTGCTAAGGCTATAAGAACAGTTGTTAAAGCTGCAGCACTTAAACAGAATAAACGAGTTATAGTAGAAATCATCTAAAAATTAAGAGTTAGGGTTAACCTAGCTCTTTTTCAATATACATAAAGTATAAAATTTTCAAAATTTGAAAGACTTTAATTAATATAAAGATTAAATAGAGGTGGGAAAAATGGCAAAGCTATTTAAAATAGGCCAGATAGTAAATACTCATGGAGTTAAAGGAGAAGTTAAAGTTTATCCGTTAACAGAAGATGTAAATAAATTTAAACGATTAAAAGTTGTTTTAATAGGTGGAGTGGAAAAGAATATTTTAGGAGTCAAGTTTCAAAAGGACAGAGTTATATTAAAAATAGAGGGAATAGATTCCATGAATGATGCAGAAACGTATAAACAAAAATATGTTGAAATACCTCGAGAAAAGGAACCAGAACTTCCGCCAGATACTTATTATGTTGTAGACTTAAAGGAATGCACAGTTTATGATACTAATGAAAAGGAAATAGGAAGAATTTTTGATGTAATCAGTACGCCTAATAATGATGTATATTGGATTAAAGAACCAAAAGAATTATTAATACCAGTTCTTAGAGATATAGTTCTTAGTGTTGATATAGAGTCAAAAAAAGTAGTTATTAAGCCAGTAGGTGAATGGCAAGATGAAGATTAGTATATTAACATTGTTTCCAGAGATGTTTTCCATTTTTGACCATAGCATTATAGGCAGAGCAAGGGAAAATGATATAATAGAGTTTAACTTGTTAAATATAAGGGATTATACTTTAAATAAGCATAAGAAGGTTGATGATTACCCTTATGGTGGCGGCGCAGGAATGGTAATGGCACCGCAGCCGATAGTAGATGGCATAAGGAAAGCAAAGGAAAATAACAAAGGTAAAGTTGTGTTTTTAGGACCTAGAGGAAAAACTTTTAATCAAGAAGTCGCTAAGGAACTTTCTAATGAAGAGAATCTTATATTTATATGTGGACATTATGAAGGCATAGATGAGAGAATTTACAAACATATAGATATGGAGATTTCCCTTGGGGATTTTGTTTTAACTGGAGGAGAGATGGCAGCAATTCCGGTTATAGATTCTATTTTAAGGCTTATTCCAGGCGTTTTAGGGAAAGAAGAAAGTTTTATGGAAGAATCTTTTTATAATGGATTATTAGAATATCCTCAGTATACTAGACCAGAAGAGTTTGAAGGAGATAAGGTACCAGATATTCTGTTATCGGGGCATCATGAAAATATAAGAAAGTGGAGAAGGCTTAAATCTCTTGAGATAACTAAGAAAAATAGACCTGATTTATATAAAAATATTACTTTAACTAAAGAAGATATTAAAATTTTAAAAAATAGCAAAGATCAAGAAAATAAAAAATAATTTTTGTTGAAATATAAAAAATTATGTGATAAGATTAAACTTGTGCTAGTACGGGCGTTCCTCTGTCAATGAATATATGTTAAGAACGTCAAATTATCTATAAGGAGGGAATGCACAATGAATGAAATAATAAGAGCTATAGAAGCTGAACAAATCAGAACTGACTTACCTAACTTTAGAATCGGGGATACTATAAAGGTATATGTTAAGATTCAAGAAGGTAACAAAGAAAGAATTCAAATGTTCGAAGGTACTGTTATCAAAAAACAAAATGGTGGTTTAAGAGAAACTTTCACTGTAAGAAGAGTTGCTTATGGAACTGGTGTTGAAAGAACATTCCCAATGAATGCACCAATCATCGACAAAATTGAAATCGCAAGAAAAGGTAAAGTTAGAAGAGCTAAACTTTACTACTTAAGAGATAGAGTTGGTAAGGCTGCTAAAGTTAAAGAATTATTAACTAGA
>JARLHR010000239.1 GCA_031292145.1 Clostridium sp.
CCGTACTTTTCGACAAATCTATCCCAGTGTCTCTCATTATCAAAAAAAATCTGCCTCAGAATGTTATTTTCCATAACTCAATTTTACCAAATTCGCAAGTAAAGGGGTACCCCGAAAACTTATACTTTCTGATACGTCAAGAAAGAACGAATCTTATTTTATGATGATTTAGGATCGATGTCATTATTGCTCGATGTAGAAGTTACAACTAACCTTGTCGAATTTATGAACCAAAAACTAAAACCAATTTTAGATTATGATATTAAAAACAACTCCGATTTATTAACAACTTTTGAACAGTATTTATCGACGGAAAACATTCATAAAGCTGCATCCGTGACAAACTTATCCTTAAGTGGCTTAAAATATAGATTAAACAAACTAAAAGATTTTGGTTATAATTTAAATTCTCCAGATGAACTTTTTGAGTTACAATTAGCTGTTAGGATCTATAACATCGTGAAGTAAATTGGCAACTAAATCCATTTTTCTTACGTAAAAAAGGTTGCTGATAGTTTACATTTTGCATCCATGGACAAATTGGAGTTAGCTAACAAATAATTGATAGACAAAAAGGTCATGTCGTCTCTCGGCGGGTTTGACCTTTTTGTCTATACCACCCTATTAATGGTTAGCGTTACTTTTTTCGGATATTGACAATAACCCAAGCTTAGATGATAATACTAATTCTAGTTAAAACTCGAATTAGTATTATCTTTTATAAGGTAAGCCCTATCTGATAAAATGAAATCAATTATTTTGATGGCTATAATCTTATGTCCGAACTCATTAGGATGTATACCATCCAAGCAGAGAAATTTAGAGAAGTCAGGATATTTGAGAAACGCCCCTCTTATGTCTATACATTTCGTGTTAGTATCTTCTGCAATTTTTAGAACGGCGGAACTATATTTTTCTTGCCATTGGTAAATTTTAGAAACATTCCCGAGCCATTTCAATATGTTAGTTTCAGCTAATGTGTCATTATTACTTATCCATTTCAAATATCTATCCGCATTAAGTGGAGGGAGAGTCATTACTACAGCTATGATATTATTATTTTTGAGAAAATTTAAAGTCTCCTTGAGTTTGCTTCCAAATGTATCAAGATCCGTCTTGGGTTTGTGGATGGCATTGGGATTGTTGCAAACTTCATGCCAGTTAAAGTCACAATCATTTCCTCCGTACTCCAAAAGAACTACATCCGGTTTGTTATTCAATACGTCATCTTTGAGTTTAGTGACGCCTTTAATAAGGCACTAACAAAAAAATAAGAAGTCAATTTGGATTGCATTAAAAAAAGACGTATCCCTTGAAATATGTTTTAATTGTTAATCACCACAAGAAACAAAAAAACATAACAAAGGATACAAAA
>JARLHR010000240.1 GCA_031292145.1 Clostridium sp.
AAGAGAGTGTCGCAAAATGATTAAATTTTAATCATGAGCGATGCTCCTTTTCGGTTTAAACCAGTAAATTTCCAAATGTTTAAAATCCCACATCAATTATTGAAAGATTTCTGACTTTTAAACGCACTGAAATAAACCTAGTTATTTTTTCCATAATTAGGCAGTCTTTTTTAATTCATGAAGATGATTTTGAGTTCTTTCATTTTGTATCTTTGAATGTAATTTGTTAATGTTGTAACCAAAACAAAGCAAAATAAATTCAGTTTGAACGTTATTTTTTCCACGTGTTAAAAATCTATTGAATTCATAATCACTTTTCAGAACTCCAAATGCTCCTTCGACCTGAATAGATCTATTCATTCTTAATTTAGTTCCAAATTCAGTTGTAATATTTTTATAGGATATTTCACGCTTTTCCACAAAAGTTTTTGAAACTTGCATTTTTCTATTTCCTTTTGCTTTTGTGCACTTTACTTTGTAAGCACAGTTATCACAATTTTCACATTCATACACAGTTACTTCTGATTTGTATCCACTTGCGGATTTTCTATGAATAATAGAAGTCGGTATTAATTTTTTATCATTATGGCAAATATAAAAATCAGATTCAGCATCATATTTCATATTTTCACGCTTACTTATATCATTTTTAAAACTTCTTTTTTTCCACTTCTCATAAGTTTGTGGTTTTATATAAGGAGTTTGTTTATTTGATTCTAAAAACAAATAATTTTCTTCACTCTCATAACCTGAATCTGCAATTATATTAAGATATTTTCGGCCAATTTTTTCTTTCATATTCTTAAGCATAGGTATTAAAGTTGCTATGTCATTTCTATCATCAAATATTCCGACACCGGTTACGTATTCACTTTCAACTGCAATTTGCACATTATATGCAGGTTTTAATTGCCCATTTCTCATATGATCGTCTTTCATATGCATGAAAGTTGCATCTGTATCAGTTTTGGAGTAGCTATTTCTTTTTGAGAATATTCTTTTACTCAAATTATATTTTTCTTGTCTTTCTCTATATTCAGATAGTTGCTCTGTCCACTTTTGAATTTTAGTTTTTCTTTTACCAATTCCATGAACAAATTCTATGTTTCTTTTCTTTTTTTCATATAAAAGCCATTGGAGAATTTTATCAATATCATCTATTAAGGTTTCTTTCTGAAGCGTAAATTCTTTTAATTCTTCAAGGTTAATATTTTCTAAAAGAACAAGAAGCTTATCAAACATTTTTTCTTCATTTTTTAAAATAGTTTTTTTCCAAACAAATGTATAGCGATTAGCATTCGCTTCGATTTTAGTCCCATCAATAAATGCATTTTCAAATAGTATTTCATTTTGATTGGCTAAATAATTAACTTGTTGATAAAATAAATCTTCAATTACATCATTTGAAATGTAGTCTTTACGAAATCTACTGATTGTAGCATGATCTGGTGCCTTACAACATTGAAGTAACCACTTGAAATTTATATCTCTTTTGCATGCTTTTTCAATTTTTCTACTTGAATAAATATTTTGAGAATAAGCATATGATATTATTTTGAACATGATTTTAGGTTCCACTGCCGGTTTTCTTCCAACGGAAGAGTACGCCTTATACAACTTTCTGTAATCTAATCCCTCCAATACGTGGCTTAGCAAGCGGACAGAATCATCTTCTGGTATTAAGTTTTCTAAATTTAATGGTAATATAAGTTGAACATTATCATTAAATCTATTATAATTTTTAATGTATGATTTATTTAGTTGCATAAGTTAATTATACAATGAATGTGAGTTCTTCGGAATTCACATTTTTTATTTCCACAAAAAATGAGCCGCTACAAAACTAAACTATGTTAGTTTTGCAACAGCCCCCCTGCTTTAGAATATGATTATGCTATTTCTAACATATACATTTAATATAACTGCGAATAATCTTATTCTAATTATATTCTATGTTCATATTCCTCTACCATTCTTTTTACCATTTCTCCGCCTACTGAACCACATTGTCTAGAACTTAAGTCACCATTATATTCTTTAAATGGAACTCCTAGTTCTTGAGCTACTTCGTTCTTGAATTTTGACAAACCTTGCCTTGCATCTGGAACTAATGCTCTGTTACTACTTCCTGACATAACGATCCCTCCTCGGTTAATTTGGTATAACCATCAGTAGACAAAATTTTATTAATTTCACCTGCCGACAATAGTATTTTAACCTTTAAAGGACATTTTATTCTTGTTAATTTTAGTGAATTAATAAATTATCTTCCATTCTCGAGTCAAATTCCTACTTTTTATATCTAAATAGGGTTCAACTTTAAAAATTATATTTATAACCTGTAATTTTTGTAATAACTATATCCAAAAAAGCCTTTATACAGTCAAAAGGTAAGAAGTAAAAAGTAAGAGGTAAGGAAGAAAAATCACAGACTCTTCAAAAAAATATATTTTTAGAAATCCCCTTCCGGTATTTCATCATTAACGCTTAGTTCTTACCTTTTAGTTCTTAGCTCTTAACTCCTAACAAATTAAATACATTATCCTTGACAAAAAAATCAAATAATATATAAAAAATAAACTTCTCAATGCGATTATCTATACAACTATATCCTTTAAGGTTGCTACTACATCTCTTTTTATATCAATAAGAATATTATTTTTATCTCTTATAAATTCATTTAATAAATCAACTGCAAGTATATTTAATTCATTAATATCATTATCTGTAATTAAATTTTCAGCTTTAATTTTATTTAAATATCTATTCATATCTTTATAAAATCTAATTATATCGTTTTTTATTAATTGCTTTATTTCCTCTTTTGATAAACTATCATTACTCATTTTTGATATTATTTTGATAAAGTCTATTACCTTTGTTGGAGCTAATAAATACATTTTATTTTCAAGCAATTGTTTAAAATCATATTTCCAGCTTTTAATTATATTAACTTTACAAGCTACGTCTTTTCCTTCGCAATCTGTTATAAATTCGTATACATCAGGCACTTCAACATTAGAATCTAATATTATTAGGCACTTTTCACAATCATCCTTCGAATTGTTCTCGTTAACATATTTTCGTCTTCTCATATTAAAGCTTATTATATTAGGATTATTTGACAACTGTTTCTTACTTATTATTATTCCTATATTTTGCTCATCTTTAATTTGAAATTGCATTATATATTCAAATTTTTTATATTCATCTTCTGCTAAAATTTTTATATTATAATTAGATTCATTTAAAAATATTATTTCATTATTACTTGTATTTTTTTTATTTTTTATATATTTAATTTTAGTTTTTTTACTTAAATCATCATTATATATTGAATTAATAAAATCTATTAATGGTATATTATTATTTAATAAAAATATTTTTTCCAAGATTCTATTTAAATTTTTTTCAAAACTATTACGCTTAGATTTTACATTATTTCCTTTATTCAAATCAACTAATTCTTCTTTATTTTGAAGCCAGTTAAACTTTTCTTTAAAAGTAATATAGGAATTTTCACTATCTTTTTCTTCTCTATCATTTACGTTTGATATTGATAATTTGTTTTTATATTTTATTTTTTCCGCTCTTACTTCATTTAATAAAATTAACTTTTTCATATTGCATTCCACCTCATAATGGATTATCACCATCATATGCTTATATTATACGATTATTTCCTAAATTTCAATATAAATTTGTCCAATAAATACTTTTAATGACATTTTCTTATTTACATATTATCATAATTTCACATTTTTTTTATTATATTAATAAATTATCCAATGTTTAATAAAATAATAATACAGTTTTTGTATTTCTTTTTTATACACTTTAAAAATTCGATATTTTTCAACTTTTATTTCGACATCAAGTCTTATTTGTAATATTATTCCAAAATTCTAACTTAAAAAAATATCAACACACTATATTTTTCATTAATATAACTTATAAAAAAAGCATAGCAAATATTCCACTATTTACTATGTTTTGAAATTTCTTAATAAATGCTAGATATAATTAGAACCACATTTAATGCTATTATAATACCTAATACTCGTGTAAATCCTTTATTAACTAAAGTTCCCATCAAATCTTTGCGCTTAGCTATAATTAACATTTGAATAATTGGAAATGGTAAAATAAAACTAAGTGCAACCTGGCTTAAAATTAAAGCATTCATTGGATTTATTCCAGTTGCTATTATAATAAGTGCTGGCATCATGGTTATAAGTCTTCTAATATTTACAGGTATGCTTAAATTTACAAATCCCTTCATAATAGTTTGCCCTGCCATAGTTCCAACAGCTGATGATGATAGACCTGATGCAAGTAATGCTATTCCAAAAACTCCACTTGATAAAGAACCTACTAAAGGTTGTAATGACTTGTGAGCATCTTCAATTGTGTCTACCATTATTCCATTTCTACTAAATACTGCAGCAGATACCACTACCATTGCAGCATTTACTAAAAAAGCAATATTCATAGCAATAACAACATCAATCTTCTCCATTTTTAGGTGCTTTTGCTTGCATTTATCAGACAAATCAATGCTTCTATGCTGAACTAGCTGTGAATGTAAATAGATTACATGTGGCATAACTGTTGCTCCAAGCATTCCCACTGCAATTAATATAGCTTCTCCATTAGGTAACATAGGAACTACTGTATGAATCCCAACTTGAGCCCAGTCTGGTTTTGCAAGAAATAATTCTACTGAATATGCTATGCTTATCACAAAAACAAGTGTTGCTATTATTCCCTCAATTACTTTTTGTCCATACTTCTCCATATAACAAATTATAAATGTTATCAATCCTGTAAGAAGCCCTGAATATATCATAGGTATATGAAACAATAGATATAATCCTAATGTCCCTCCTAAAAATTCAGCCAAATCTGTAGCCATAGCTCCTATCTCAGCAACAATCCAAAATATCCAATTCGTTCTCCTCAAAAATACTTTAGCACACATTTCTGGGAGATTATGACCTGTAGCTATTCCTAATTTAGCAGACATTATTTGTAGAAATATAGCCATTAAATTGCTACATAAAATTACCCAAAGCAATGTATAATTAAATTTTGATCCACCACTAATATTAGTTGCAAAATTTCCTGGATCTATATATGCTACACTAACAACAAAGGCTGGTCCTAAATATTTAAACAATTCTCTTAGTTTACTTGACTTAGTTATTCCTCTATCCAAAGTTAAAAGCCCTGGTACAGATATATTATTGTTTATTAAATTTCTTTTGCTTTCCATAAAAGTATATTCCTTTCTAATTTTATCCTAATATGTAAAAAAAATAATTGTTTGCAATTAACTTTGTTAGTGTTAACTAAATTTATTTGTCTAATATAAACTATGTATTAATAGTTTATTTGTTACATTAAGGCACATGAAAAAAAAATAATAGACAGGCATACTGGTCTATTATTCTTTTTGATTGTGCCTAATGTAATTTTTAATTTATTTATGCATATAATTCAATAAGGCATATAAACAAATTGAATATGCCTAAAGTATATTAACACTTAAAGTAGGTGAAGAATTTGGTTAAAAATGATTTCTATACTTTTAATGAATATATGAAAAAAGAGGAGAATTCTCTTACTGCTTCTATGGAAGATTACCTTGAAATGATATACAGATTATCTTTAAATACAGGATTCACGAGGATCCATGAACTTTCTTGTGCGCTTAACGTTCAACCACCTTCCTCCACAAAAATGGTACAGAAATTGGCAGAATTAAAACTTTTAAAATATGAAAAATATGGAGTAGTAATACTTGAGGATGATGGCAAGAAACTTGGGCAATTATTGCTTAATCGTCATAATGTCATTGAAAGTTTTTTGAGAATACTTGATATTCCAGACGGTGATATATTAGATGAAACTGAAAAAATTGAGCATACTATAAGTAAACAAACAGCAACTTGTTTTCAAGATTTTGTAGAATTCATGAAAAGTAATCCTAATATAGTTGCTGAATTTAAATCATATAGAAACTCTTTAAAAAAATAACAATAAATTTTAGGCAAATAATTCAGCATATTCTCAAGAAATGCCAACTAAGGACTTACTTTTAATAAAGTAAGTCCTTAGTTTATCATGTATCTATAGATAAATTAAAGGTATCTATAATTATGACTTTAACAAATTATATTTATTTAAGATATTTTCAAAGTTGAAATTATTATTTTACTGACCCAAAATCCTTCAATGGATAATATCTAAATTGAACCTTTCCCTCTATATCAGAAGCATTTACATACGGATTCTTCCAACGTCTTGAATCCGCTGAAACTGGTCTATTATCACCTAAGAAAAAGTATTCTCCTTGAGGAACTTCATATGTTCCATTAAATGTATCTTTATTTTTTACATAATCCTCGTTAATCTTTTCTCCATTTCTAAATACAATACCATCTTTTATTTCTATTTTATCCCCTGGAAGACCTATTAATCTTTTTACTAATCTTTCATTGAACTCATTTGAATGAAATACGATAATATCTCCTTCCTTAAGATTTTCCTTATTATATACTTTAGTTACAACAAATTTATCTTTTACATTCAAAGTTGGTACCATTGAAGGAGTTGGTACATATACATTAAAAAATAGAAATTTATTTATTAATATCGATATTGCTATGGCTGCAATTATTGGAAATATCCATTCCTTAACGAAATTTCCTTTATTATCACTAGCTGTTTTACCATTGATGTTTTTTTCCGAATCATTAGTTAATAATTGACTTAAATTTAATATTTTATTACTATTTCCACCCATATTTATACTTTCACTCCTATACCTAAATGCTATGATAATTAATTATTATGAAATTATTCAAAATAAAATAATTCTTCAAACTTTTTATCTAATGCTATACAAAGTAATAATGCCAGCTTAGCACTTGGACAAAACTGCCCTGTTTCAATAGAGCTTATTGTTTGCCTAGATACATTAACCATCTCTGCTAAGTCTCCTTGAGATATCTTTTTCTCAGCTCTAGCTACTTTTAGTCGATTTTGTAAAATTAGCTTTTCTTCCATAAGTACCCTTTCTATCTACAAGTTAGAATTAAAAATTGAAGCAATGAACATATAGAGGCAATACTAAAAAGAATTCCTGCTAATAATAGTTTCTTATATTTTAAGTAATAATACTTATAAAATGATTCCGTTGCCCCATAAGCCATAAAAATCGTCCATATATCTCCAGTTGGCATATGCTTATAATATTTAAATATTGCTAAAACTAAAATTATTATGCTAAAAACAAACTTAGCATTTATGCCTGCTTTTCCATTAATATATTGTTCCATTTCATCTTCTTCTGTAGTACTTTTTCTGTTTCTTTCTAGTATTTCTTCTTTATTCAATACCTTCTGCCTCCTTCATACATCTACTATATTTATAGTAGATGTAAAAATATAGTTTGTCAAGCATACTTGTCAAAATTATATTAATACTTGTCATCTAGACAAATATACTTGACCAAAATGTAACTCAGAAAGATGGACAGATTCTAAATCACCTTGGCACATGAGGCACATAAAACTAATGATAATTCTATTTTCTTGAATGTGCCTTAAACATAATTTAAGCACAACTAAGAAAATAATAGATAAGAATACTAGTCTATTATTTTCTTGATTGTGCTTTAAGTAATTATGTTTAAAAACAATATTATTTTTATAGTGATTTGATCTCTTTGTTCCACATCATATTTACTGCTGCTAAAATTACAATTACGCCGGATACTGATAAAATTATACGTGGATGAATTTTATCTATTAATACCCCAGCTAATATTCCTCCAAGCGGAGCGATTCCACCAGATAAGGTTCCGAGTATTACAGCTATTCCTCCTCTAAGCTTTTCAGTAGTCAATCTTTGAATTGCTACCATTATAGAAGTATTTATTACCATTATCACCACTTCCATTATAAATAAAATAATCATAAACTTTAAAAATTTCTAATATGTTAATATCCTTCAGAATATCACATTATTCTGAAGGATATTAACATACATATTTTGAGTCATATGTTTTCTTAAAAGTATCTCATAAAACCAATTGAAACGACTAATCCATCCAATCCTTTCTCAGAAATTCTTTTAAACTCTCCACATTTTTATATCCAATATTTTTGATAACTTCATCTTCTACTTGTTTTTTTAAGATTAACATTTCATTGCAATAGCTTTCACCTTTTTTAGTCAATACTAATAATTTATCTCTATTATTGCCTTCAATAGACTTCATTATAATATACCCGCTATCAATTAATTTTTTTGCACACTTATGGGCTCCCTGCCTTGATATATTCATTTTCCTTGCAATTTCTGCTACTGTCATTTCTTTTATATTAATGGTTCCAAGCATATGTGCTTCCGAATCCGATATATATTCTTCATGTTGTTTCGCCCATAATTTCATAACTTCTTTACGAAGCTTTTTATGTTTTTCGCTTACTAAATCAACTAAGTTCAAATCTTTTAAATAATTATCCATGGCGAATCCCTCTTATTTCTATTAATTATTTCTATTATAAGAATTTAAATTTTCTTTGTCAACTTTGTTGACAAAATGTTTTTTCCAATGATATACTAAATCGTAAACTTAGTTGACAATTATTTTTAAGGAGATATATCATGGGAAAAAATAAAAGAGAAAATTTTATATTTACACTTATTTGTTGTGCTTTAATGGTTTTAGGAATGGACTTATATAATGGAATTTTATCAACTGGATTTAATAGTAGCTTATTTATAGGAATATTAATACCTTATTTACCCATTTTTTGCATTGCACTAATTTTAGACTGGTTCTTAGTTGGCAAATTAGCTAAAGGACTCGTAGCAAAAATAGTTAATGATAACGACCCTATGATTAAGAAAGTTTTATTTATTTCATTCTTTATGGTATGCGGAATGTGTTTCTGTATGTCTTTAATTGTATCCATTATACATATGACTACACCTTCACAATTTCCAATACAATTTGCTAAAACTTTATGCATGAATTTTATTTGTGCACTTCCACTTCAATTAGTTATTGTCGGGCCTATAGCGAGAAGTATTTTCTTTAAAATATATCCCCCTATTAACAATTAATTTTATCTGCATTTGAAATATAATTATTATTAAACCAATAAATGGATCTTAAATAATTAGATAATTGATTTAGCCCAGGCACATTCTCTGCCAATGCTGGATTTGCAACAATGGTTGAAAAAATTATAAAAACTATAGAAGCTGCTGCTGCTATCTTCTTAAATCTATAGCTCTTCTTCTGTTTTTCAGGAATATTGCCTCGCCTTATAGCTTCATAAGAGTCATCTAATTTTATATTTATTGAATCAGGAGAAAATAAAACCTATAATAATAGATTATTTTTAATTAGTCTATTATTATAGGTTCTATCTTAAATTTCACTATTTTTTCTATATTATAAAATTGACTAGCAGTAAATCATAGATTTAGATTATCCACTTGCCGTAAGGAAAGTGACTAGCACCAAATCACAGATTTAGGCTATCTACTTGCTCACAGAGAAAGTGACCAGAGCCAAATCATAGATTTGGACTGTCTACTTTTCTATATAATTAATTACATTCTTCACTATTAGATTAATGGTACCATCACCATTTCTTTGTATTTCAAATTTATTTGCGTCATGATACGTATCCTCATTAATGTATAAATCTATTTGCTTATCTATGTTTAATCTTACTCTTTTCATTTTTTTCTCAACCCAAGTCTTATCAACTGCTACTTCTTCATTTAACCCCTGTTGTTTTATATAATTTGAAAAATCTTCTTTTACTTGAGGATGCTCTGTAAATAACTCTGCTGAAAACTCATCTATATTTATGGTATCTTCTTCTTTTAGTTTAGTTTTTATAGCAGTTCTAATTTCTTCTGCCCTGCCTGCATCTTCTGTAACATTTTTTCTAGTCCAGTTTTCAGCTGCTTTTACAAAGGTTTTAGTCATATCCCTTTCATTAGTAATAATACTTGCACCTAAAAATGTATTTATAAAATAATTTGCTCCATATTCATCTTCTTTACTGCTTTTTTGTTTATCTAAAATCATTAAGTTATAACTTTCATCGTCTCTAATTGGCTTAATAAATGCAGCTTTTTGAATCTTTTGACCACTACCAGGAAGCCCTGCCACTTGAGGTACTATTCCTATTCCTATCTTTTGATCTATAAATTGAACCTCATGAGTAAAGTTTTTAACATAATCCATCTTAAGTATTCCAATCATTGGACCTTGATCTGTAGTCAATGACACTATTATTAAATCCCCTGATGGAATATTTACATTACCTTTCATTATTATAAATAGCTGTCTAGCTAGTTCCTTTGATAAATTAACTAAATCATTATCAATTCCAGTTAAATAATCTTGTACTACTTCCTTGACTATATTTCTTTCTGCATTAAATTTCCCATATTTAAGTTCCTCGTCTTTAAAACATTTTTCTAAATGTTTATATAAAAAAGCATATATATCTTCATCTAACTCTAGACTATATTCATTTAAAATAGGCTCTTCTCCATTACTATCTAATATGTGAATAACTGCTTCATTTATATTAATCTCATTTATATATTCCATATTTTCACCATCCAATTAAATTTGTACATTAGATATTATAAACTTTAATTAAAGTAAAAAAAAGGCTTTAAATATACCAATATTAATAGAATTCAACACTCTATTCAAATAAGTACCTTTCTTTCTACAATTAGCAGTTATAAATTAATCTCTCTAAATGCGCCTTTAGATAAATAAATAGTCTATACAATCTTCATTTAATAACTTATTATATAATCAAATGAAGCTTATACAGACTACTTTTATGCATTCTCTATTTAAAAAAATTAATTATTTATAGTTCATTGAAATATATATGAAATTATGAGGTTTTATAGATATCCAATTTAAGAATTAGATTTATTAATATAATATATTCACATATTTACTAGACTTTTAATATACATCTGCACCAGAAATTAGAAATATTTTTGTGCAGCAGGCATTTGAAAATGAGCTGTCCAAGGTTCTTAAGCAGTGAACCCAAATCTATGATTTGGTGTGAATCGCTTA
>JARLHR010000241.1 GCA_031292145.1 Clostridium sp.
ATAGCTTCAAATATTTGAGCTCCTTGATAAGATTGGATTGTTGAAATACCCATCTTAGAAAGAATCTTAATAATTCCCTTAATTACTGCTTTATTATAATTATAAACAGCCTTATTATATTCTAAATCAAGTAATCCATCTTCAATTAATCCTCTTAAAGCTTCATAAGCCATATATGGATTTACAGCTGACGCACCAAAACCAATTAATGTAGCAAAATGATGAACTTCTCTAGGTTCTCCACTTTCTAGTACTATTCCAACAGATGTTCTAGTACCTTTTTTAACTAAGTATTGATGAAGTGCAGATACTGCAAGTAATGATGGAATTGGCACTTTAGCTTCTGATACATTTCTATCAGATAATATTAATACTGTATATCCTTTTTCATATGCATCTTGAGCCTTCTCAAACATGTCATGCAGTGCAAGTTCTAAAGAACCACCCTTATCAAATACAATATCTATAACCTTTGATTTTAAATTTCCATCGTTAAGAGCTTTTATTTTAGCTAATTCTTCATCATTTATTATTGGTGAATCAAGTTTAAGTAATTCACAATTTGAAGGCTTATCTTCCAATATGTTACCTTCTGGTCCTATGTAAACATTAGAAGCTGTAATTATTTCCTCTCTAATTGCATCTATAGGCGGATTAGTTACTTGAGCAAATAATTGTTTAAAATAATTAAATAATGGTTGAGCTTCTTTAGATAATACTGCTAGCGGAACATCTACACCCATTGCTGCAAGTGGTTCTGCTCCTGTTTCAGCCATTGGAAGCATAGTTGTTTTTACTTCTTCGTAAGTATAACCAAAAGTTTTTTGTAATCTTCTTCTAGTTCCCTTATCATATTCAATTTTAAATTTCTTACTATCTTTTAGTTTATCTAAAGTAACTAGATTTTCATTTAACCATTCTTCATATGGATTTTCAGCCGCATAAGCATGCTTTAATTCTTCATCATCAATTACTTCTTTTTTAACTGTATCAACAAGCAGCATTCTACCTGGTTTTAATCTATCTTTCTTTTCAACAATTTCTGGTGGTACATCTAAAGCACCAACTTCTGAAGACAATATTAATCTTCTGTCTTTAGTTATATAATATCTTGATGGTCTTAAACCATTTCTATCTAGAACTGCACCAACTTTTTCACCGTCTGTAAATACGATAGCTGCAGGACCATCCCATGGTTCCATTAGTGTAGCATTATATTCATAAAAAGCTCTCTTTTCCTTACTCATAGTCTTACTCTTATACCATGGTTCTGGAATTGCCATCATAACTGCTCTAGTTAAGTCCATACCATTCATATATAAGAATTCTAAATTATTATCAAAGATCGCAGAGTCTGATCCTTCTTTATTTATAATAGGCAACACCCTGTTTAAATCTTTTCCAAGGACTCTAGATTTTACATTTGTTTCTCTAGAATATACCTTATTAACATTTCCACGAAGTGTATTAATTTCACCATTGTGAATCATTAATCTATTTGGATGTGCTCTTTCCCAGCTTGGGAAGGTGTTTGTACTATATCTTGAATGCACTAATGCTAAAGATGTTTCAACTCTTTCATCTTCTAAGTCCTTATAGAACTCCCTTAATTGTGTAGATAAAAGCATACCTTTATACACAATTGTCTTTGATGAAAAAGAAGCTATGTAAAAAGTTTCATTCAAGAATTTACTTATCCATCCTGCTCTCTTTTCTATACTTCTTCTAACAATAAATAAATTTCTTTCAAAGTCTTTTCCTCTTTTTATGCCATTAGGTTTCTTTACAAAAGCCTGTGCTATGAAAGGCATTGCCTCTAAAGCAGCTTTTCCAAGTATTGAAGAATTTGTTTGAACTTCTCTCCACCCAATCAGTTCAAAATCTTCTTCCTTTGATATATCTTCAAAAAGGCGCATAGCTTCTTTTCTTGCCTTTTCTTCTTGTGGTAAAAATACCATAGCGACAGCATAATCACCCTCATTACCAAGTGTCATTCCCTTTGATTTTAATTCTTCTTCAAAGAACTTGTGAGGTATATTAAATAAGATTCCTGCTCCGTCTCCTGTATGCTCATCAGCACCTGTTCCACCTCTATGCTCTAATTTTTCAAGTATAGTTAGGCAGTCTGATAAAATTTCATGAGATTTTTCGCCATCAATGTTTACTATAGTCCCAATTCCACAAGCATCATGTTCAAAACATGGGTTATATAGTCCTTGTGCATTCGGATTATTGTTTTCCATTAAAATTCCCCCTTGAGATAATAATATATTTCTTATTTTACTTATTACATATATTTTGATAATTAATGATGAATAATGAATGATTTAGGTTGAAATTCCTGTGGAATTTCTTCCTTCATCATTAATTATTCATTATTCACCATTAATTTTTTTACAGTTCAGTCTCTGTTTATTAATATCAAGATTTTATCAGCCTATTAAGCTTCAAATCATTATACTTTATCAATACGTAAAAAATTATTCTGTTTCACTCAATATTAAACTAGCAATATCTTTCATCCTTTTCCCAGAATCCATACTTATTTTCTGCATATATCTGAAGGCTTCATTCTCTGTAAGTCCAGAAGTTGCCATGAGTTGACCTTTAGCTTTTTCAATAAGCTTTCTATCCTCTATAGTATGTTCTAATTTTTCAACTTGAGCTCTCAACTTTGTAATTCTTTTCTTGCTTTGAAATATTAAATCAATAGCATTAGTTAGGAGCACATTAGAAATTTTAGTACCAATACAATATATATCAGTATCTTCCTCTATAAATGACTTGTAAGGTTCATTTACGATAGCTAAAAAACTAGTCTGATCTACTAAAGTTTCATAGATATCAAGTAAACTCATATCCTTAAATTTATATCCAACTAAGACTAGGTCTGGGGAATATTGCATAACCAATCTAATTAATTCATTACCTGAACTACACATGGCTATTATCTCGTAGCCTTCTTGTGTTAGTAAACTTTTTAATTTTTTTGATGTCTCAATATTGCTTAAAGCTATTATAAGTTTTCCACCTTGAGCCATTGCAATCCCCACCTTAATTAATACTAATTGGTATTACTATATTAATATTTATTAAGATAGTGTTCTAATTCCCAATCATGTACTTTAGTTCTATAATCATCCCACTCAGCAGCTTTTCCTTCAATATAGTTTTCATATATATGGTCTCCTAAAGCCGTTTTAGCTAATTCACTTTCCTTCATGTAATTAACCGCTTCGTATAAGTTATTTGGCAGATTATCAATTCCATTATCTTTTCTTTCTTGTTCAGTCATTGCAAAGATGTTTGCTTCAACTTCAGCAGGTGGTGTTAAGTTGTTCTTAATTCCATCTAAACCTGCTTGTAATAAACAAGCTAATACTAAGTATGGGTTAGAACTTGGATCTGGACATCTTAATTCCACTCTAGTTCCTGCTCCTCTAGCAGCTGGTACTCTTATCAATGCAGTCCTGTTCTTGCAAGACCAAGCTAAGTAAACTGGTGCTTCATATCCTGGTACTAATCTCTTATATGAATTAACTAATGGATTAGTTACAGCTGCAACTCCTTTAACATTCTTTAATAATCCTGCAATAAATTTATACGCCACTTCGCTTAATCCATTTTTATCATTTTCATCAACGAAAGCGTTCTTTCCATCTTTGAATAATGACATATTCACGTGCATTCCTGAACCATTGATTCCAAAGATTGGCTTTGGCATAAATGATGCATGTAATCCATGTCTTTGAGCAATAGATTTAACAACTAATTTAAAGGTCATAATATTATCAGCTGTAGTTAAAGCATCGCCATACTTAAAGTCAATTTCATTTTGACCTTCAGCAACTTCATGATGCGATGCTTCAATTTCAAATCCCATTTCTTCTAAAGCTAAAGTCATATCTCTTCTAGCATTTTCTCCTAAATCTGTAGGTGCTAAATCAAAGTATCCTGCTTTATCTTGAGTATTAGTTGTTGCATTGCCATTTTCATCAGTTTCAAATAAGAAGAATTCACATTCTGGTCCAACATTCATTGTATATCCAAGCTCAGCAGCATCTGCAATAGCCTTCTTTAGGATATATCTTGGATCTCCTTCAAACGGTGTTCCATCTGGTCTATAAACGTCACAAATTAATCTTGCAACTTTACCTTGTTGTGGTCTCCATGGAAAAATTACAAAGCTATCTAAGTTTGGTCTTAGATTCATGTCTGATTCCTCAATTCTAACGAAACCGTCAATTGATGATCCATCAAACATGCATTCATTGTTTAATGCCTTTTCTAATTGTTTGTCTGTAATTGCTACATTTTTTAATGTCCCAAAGATATCAGTAAATTGAAGTCTTATAAACTTAACTCCATTTTCCTTTACTAAATTAATGATATCTTCCTTTGTGTACTTTGCCATTTTGCAATCCCCCCTTTTTTTGTTTTAGGCACATGAAAGAAAATAATAGACCAAAGATGCGACGCGTATTTCGTGTCAGGCAAGGAAACAAATTCTGCTCATAGCGAGCCTATTAGTAGAATTTGTTGACGCAGTATGACGCGAAATATGCACGCATACTGGTCTAGTATTTTCTTGATTGTGCCTTAAAAAGGCGCACAATAGTAACATATGCTATCTATTGAACGCCTTTGCTCAATCCACTTAATGATAAAATTATATATCACTAATCACAATAAATCAATAGATTTTTTTAATATAATAAATATTTTTATAGCAAAAACTTTAAATTTTAAAGTTTTTGCTTTACTTTTCTTTATTAAGTTAATTTTATATTATTTATTACAATTTTTTTGGTTTTAAAATAAATTCTGCAGAAAATTATTTTCAGGCACATGAAACAAAATAGGCGAACATACTGGTCCATTATTTTTTTATTGTGCCTTAATAAAAAACGAAGTCATAGAAATAATAATTCCATGACTTCGTTGTCAAAATATCTTTGATTTATACATTCATTATACAAATCAAAAATTATCATGTCAATGAATACTGGAACTACTTCCGCGAAACTGTTAAAACTTTCTTATTCTATAAGACATATTCAAAAAATGTATATGTCAGCATAGACTCATTATTTTCTTTCACATGCCTCACCATTATGTAAATTTTTTCTTCATAAAATATTGTTTACAAAATTGTATTTTTTATTTATTCAATTTATGAATTTCTTCATTAATTAATATTAGAATTTATTTATATATTTTTTTGTATATTTAATATGAATTATTCCGAATTATCAATTATTCTCTTGAACATTTTTAGATAAATTGCTACAATCTTATGTGTAAAATTATTAAATAGAATATAATATGGGGGCTATGATTATGAACACAATTGTAACAAAATTTGGTGGAAGTTCGCTAGCAGATGCTAATCAATTTAAAAAAGTTAAAGATATAATATTTTCTAACTCCGAAAGAAAATATGTAATACCTTCAGCACCTGGTAAAAGAAATTCCAAAGATTCAAAGATAACTGATTTATTATATCTTTGTCATGCTCATGTATCTACTGGAATAGCTTTTGATGATGTTTTCAATCTTATAAAAGATAGATATTGTGGTATTATTAAAGATTTAGACTTAGACTATGATATCACTGGATATTTAGATGTAATAAAAAAAGATCTTGAAGAAGGAGCTTCAAGTGATTACGCTGCAAGTAGGGGCGAATACTTAAATGGATTAATACTTGCAAACTATTTAGGATTTAAATTTGTCGATGCAAAAGATGTTATCATCTTTAATGCTGATGGCTCATTAGACTCAAATGCAACAAACTCAGCACTTAATTCGAAATTATCAAAAATTTCAAACGCTGTAATTCCAGGATTTTATGGGGCAGATAAAGATGGAAATATAGTCACTTTCTCAAGGGGTGGTTCTGATGTAACTGGAGCTTTAGTTGCTGCAAGCATTAATGCTACACTTTATGAAAACTGGACAGATGTTTCAGGTTTCTTAATGGCAGACCCTAGAATAATCGAAAATCCAAAACCAATAAGTAAAATAACTTATACTGAGCTTAGAGAACTTTCTTATATGGGTGCATCAGTACTTCATGAAGATGCAATTTTCCCTGTAAGAGAAGTAGGTATTCCAATAAATATAAAAAATACAAACAAACCACAAGATGAAGGTACATTTATAGTAAAAGATACAGATGGTTCAATGAAACCAACTACTGTAACTGGTATTGCAGGTAAAAAAGATTTTACAGTAATCGCAATTTCTAAGGCATCAATGAATTCAGAACTTGGTTTCTGTAGAAAACTGCTATCAATTCTTGAACAACACAATATTTCATTTGAAAATATGCCTTCTGGAATAGATACAGTATGTCTTGTAATTTCAGATTCTCAATTAAAGCACAAGAAAAATGTTGTATTAGATGAAATTAAAAGAACATGTAACCCTGATACTATAGATGTGCATCCAAATATGGCTATGATTGCAACTGTTGGCCGTGGTATGGCTAAGCAAAGAGGCACAGCTGCTAAAATCTTCGCAGCGCTTTCAAAGGCTGAAATCAACATAAGAATGATTGATCAAGGTTCTAGTGAAATGAACATTTTAGTCGGTATAGAAAATGACGATTTTGAAAAAGGAATTGCTGCAATTTATAACGCATTTAACTAAATACACAAAACTTAATTTATGATATTACCAACCGAAATTAGATACATGTGTGTTCCGAAGGACTATGAAAATTTCGCTGGAAGATTCTAAATAGGAGGTTGCCCAATTTTAACTTGCTCCCACTATTCAGTGTGACAAGTTAAAATGGAACAACCTCCTATTAAGAACATTCAACAGCTTATTTTCAAATGCCTTCTTCACACACATGTATCTAATTTATTTGTTCAGATATGCCTTTTTGATTTTTTTATTCATAGTATACTTACCTAGATTACTCAAAATGCTTACCTCAACGTTGAGCAATGAACAAGCGTTTTAGAAGGTTTAAACGAAACACTTCACGCAATATATTGCCTCAAGTTTAAAGTTCCAATCTCTTATTGGAAAGGCTGTTAAACTTCTTTTTAATAAAATATTCTTCTGTAAGTAAATCGTCTCTTACAGAATTAGTGAATCTTATATGATTTTTGTAGCTTTCATCTTTATTTCTTCTTATCCAAAACGTATCTAAAAAGCACATTCCTTTTGCCGCTAAAAATACTTCCCATTCATCCCAAAATTCTAAATTATAATATTCTAGATAGCAATCTAAATTCATTCTATTATAAGGAATTATTCTATCAACTATAAATTCCCTTATGACATCACTTGGAACTACCCTGATTTTTCTATCAAATAATCCATAAAACTCTGCTGGATATACCTTTAAATCAGTAATATATTCATTTCTTTTGAAACTGTACTCTTCTGAAACCAAGTCATAAGATAGATCTCCTAAATAATGTTCTTCATTCATAAGTTCAACAGTTTCTATTTTTGATTTAGGGAGCAACATTTCTTTACCACCTCTATTCTTTCTTTAAAACAACTATTATCTAAAGGCGAATTAATTTGTATTGATATATTGAAAAAGGTATAGTTGCCCTATGTAAACCACACCTCTTTTTAATGTTAAGTATATAAATCATTTTTATGCTGCTTTATCTGATTTTTTTGTTTTGCTTTTTAAAACTTCAATAACAACTGGTAAAATTGAAATTAATATTATTGCAATTACTACAATTTCAAAATTATTTTTAACTATTGGAATAGTTCCGAAGAAATATCCTAATGCTGAAACTCCTAGTACCCACAGAATTCCACCAATTGCATTAAATGAAATAAACTTTTTATAATTCATTTCTCCTATTCCTGCAACAAATGGCGCAAGTGTTCTGACAATAGGTACAAATCTAGCAAAGATTATTGCCTTGCCACCATACTTTTCATAAAATTTATGAGTTTTATCAAGATGTTCCTTCTTTATAAGCTTATCACTTTTGATCATTTTATTTCCTAACAGTCTGCCAATCTCATAATTTGATGTATCTCCTAGAATGGCTGCAATCATCAAAAGTCCTACTAATGCATATATATTAAGCATTCCCATAGCAGCAAAAGCTGCTGCTGCAAATATCAAAGAATCTCCTGGCAAAAATGGTGTTACTACCAAACCTGTTTCCAAAAATATTATTAAAAATAAAAATAAATATGTTTCAACTCCATAATTATTTATTACTGTTCCTAAATATTTATCAAGATGTAGAAACATATCTATTAGATAAGAAATTGTATTCATTTGTTCCTCCTATACGTAAAATATTATACTTATATTCTACCTTATTATTTATTTTCATATGTTATTATACATTATTAATTACTAAAAGAAAATTAAGATTTTATTAAATTATTTCAGCACTTACAAACAAGTTTACAACCCTATTTTAAGCTAAAATCCCACTTAATATAACTTAAGTTAATTTCCATCACTGAATAATTTATTACAAATTACTAATCTTTATAAATTACTAAGCAGTTCAATAAATTAAATTTGTTTTAATGAATAGTTTCTTCTATTAAGTTTATCTTCGTACATTCTTTTATCTGCTACTTTCAAAAGTTCTTCAAATTTTTGTCCATCTTTTTCATATATTGAATATCCTATACTTACTTGAGTATCTTGCATATGAAAAATATTAGAAACACGTTTTTTTATTATATATTTTATTTTTTTAATTTCTTCTTCATTTATATTTTCAAGGAAAGCAATAAATTCATCCCCGCCAGTTCGCCCTATAAACCCCTTATTGCCTATCTCTTCTTTTATAATATCTACTGTATTAATAATATATTGATCACCCTTATGATGACCAAAAGTATCATTAATCATCTTAGTTTTATCTAAATCAAAAACCATAATGTAAAACAACTTTCTAGCCTTAATTTTCTCACAAAAAACTTTTTTAAAACCTGCTCTATTATATACACCGGTCATATTATCATTATTCGCTTCCTTATGTAAACTTGAAATAACACTTATTACATGCCTTGTCCATAAAATAATATATGCGCAAAACACAATTGCTCCTGCAGTAAAACATGTTGAAATCACATTATTAAGCTTTATATTCATTAAATCTGATACCACATCCAAAAAGGTACCTGCTGAAATTAATCCTAAGCCTGAAACCATTAATGCAGACAGGAGCTTTTTATTACCATATTTATTTAAGACCTTAAAATTCATCCACATCATATACATAAAAAGTGATGTTACAACCAAAAATACTATTAATTTTCTAATCTCCATCAAAAGAATCTCCTTTTCATTAATTTATCATTTTACTCCAGTTAAATAAATCTACTATTCAATAAATTGATTTACCTTTATTATATTACACCACTTTACAATAAATAAGCTTAATAAATTGCTGATATAGTGAATTATAATAGGTAGTAAAACTCCAATCATAGTAAAAATAATCCACCAAAAACCCGTAGAATTTATTGGTCCCAAATCCCCTAATCTAATAATTGGTAATTTATAAACTATAATTTGTATTAAGTATATTAATTTGAAGCTAATATATTGTAAGGCTAAAATAGGAATTGTATTTCTACCAATATATTTTAGCAATGATATGTCTACATTTAAATCACACATTTTTCTTGATATATATATAAGTAAATAGATTCCGCATAAAGCATCTGGAATTAACATAATAGGATTGGAATATGAATTTAATCTCATATCAACTCTAATATTATATTTTCTACTTATTACTAATACAGCAAATAAAACTAATGCAACAAAAAAATTAAGTTTTATAGCTTTTTTATATCTATTGTATAAATAGCCAATATAGAAAAATGCCAAAGCAACAAGTGATATACTAATTGTTTCTGGGCAAAAATAGTTAAATATTAAGTTTACATCACAATACTTTAATCCTATACCCAAGATAAATAGTATTACTATTGTCAAAAATCTAGCCCATTTCAATTTGAAATATCTGTTAATTAAACAAAATATTATAGTAGTAAAAAACAAAACAGGTAAAAACCACAATGGAATTAATAGTACCTCTGTTCCATTGAATGTTAAAATTTTAATTACATTTATGATTAAATCATTCGTCGAATAAAATTTAATAGTTTCATTTCCATAACTACTATAAAAACTTAAATTCACAAAAAAATTATGTAACACTAAAAATATCAATTCATACTTAATAAATGGAATATACAGTAATTTTAATCTCTTCTTAATTAAAATTTCAATATTATCTGAATATTTATCCTTATAAAAGTATCCAGACACAAAGAAAAATAAAGGCATATGAAATAAAAAAATCATTTGTTCACCAGGTGATTGTACATGTGCCATAACAACGAGTATAATGCCTAATGCTTTTACAATATCCATATAATCTTCTCTGGAATTAATCTGACTCATATAATAATTAACCTCCAGCTATCTAAAATTTATTTACAACAAAAACACTGGCTCCACTTCTTTCAGCCGCCTCTATTCCAACTGTAGAATCCTCAAAAATAATAGTTTGATTATGGTTAATATTAAAAAACTTCATTGCTTTTATAAAACCTTCTGGGTTAGGCTTGGCATGTTCTATATCTTCATAAGATATAATCAAATCAAATACATTTCGCTTATTAAAATATGTTAATATTTCAATACAATTCTTCTTAGAGGCTGTAGTGACAATAGCTAAAAAATATTCTTTCTTGATTAACTCAATCATGTTAAACAAATGTTTATTAATTATAGCTTGTTTTAAATTAGATGAATATAACTCTTTTTTTAGTCTATGCACAATATCTATTGAAACTTTATTATCTTTAATTATTTGGGGTAAAAACTCCTTATAACTCATTCCATTACATTCTTTACAAAAGTATTCATACTCCAAATTATACCCATATTCTTCTAATGCAAGTTTATACGATGAATAGTTCACATCTTTTGTATCAAACAATGTTCCATCTAAATCAAAAATAGCTAATTTTCTTCTCATATTAATTAATTCTCCTCATACATTTTTACTACTTCATTTACAACTATAATTAAACCAGCATAAAACAATTCTACTCTTTTACCATCTTTCTCAATTTTATATGGCATAAGTCTTAGCCAATGTACTATTTCATGAAAAAATATGCTTTTAACTTTATTATACGTAAATTTTTCCTCCAAAAATTTTTTATATCTTTTAAATAATTCATTATATGCAGAAGACTTTACATATAAGTAATTTATACTATTTTTATTAACATCTACTCTTCTAGTATTCATTAAAAATTCATATCCACCATGTAAAGATTGTAATAATTTCGAATAATCTAAATTATGTGAATCATGTACATTCCCAGTATTGGGGTCAATTATATAATAATCTTGTTTATAATCACTATTTCTTCTACAAATTAAATTTTCAATTGTTAAATCCCCATGGATATCTGAATATATATCTTCTTTAAAAACATCATATAAAAATCCAAATGTAAAATACTTCAAAAAGTGATTTAAATTTTTATATTTTATACCATTTATAATCAATTCATCATATTCCATTAAATTTCTTAATGATTTTGCTTTTTTAATTTTTTCAATATTTTGTATTACTTTAGCATCTATATAGTTTTTTATTGTATCCTTATCTGCTTTTCTACTATTAATATAATACAGTTTTTCTTCCAGATCACTCAATGCTTGTTCCATAATATTCCAACTATCTTCTATAGGCATTGAATGGATATAGTTAAAAAATCCAACGTATGAATTATCATATTGCATATCATAATAACAATATCCTTTTCCTTTATCTTCTGAAATAATTTTAGGCAGTGTTAAGCCATTTTCATGTTCATGCAACCATTCAATCTGCTCATATAATTTTTCTCCATCCTCTCCGAATGCATATTTTCTAAAAAAACTTTCTTTACCGTTTGTACATAGCATTGTAGTCGCATTTGAGCCTGCTGAATAATCGTGCATTATAGATATATCTCTATTTATTGTTAAATATTGTTTGAAATACTCTCTCTCCACTCCTGAAAAATAAGCCTTTAAAAATGCTAACTTCTCATTTGTATTAATATGTGGTAACATTTTTAAATATTTCACATCAAACTCATCATCAGAATTATCTGTTAAAGTATTATTGACTTTAGCTTTAAATATAGAAATAATATATAAGATAATCAATGGAGTTAAAATATATATGCTCATAATCAAAGGAAACTGTAATATCAAATTGCTTGTTGTATATGAAACTCTTATTGTAGACATAAAAATATTATTACTATTAAATAACAAATTATAGATATCTATTAATTTTACTTCACTTTGAAAAGTTGATAAAAATAAAGCAAATAAATAATATGAAATAATATACAAAGACCACATTAATATTGTATTAGAAATCAATTTCTTTCTATTAACCTTTTTATACATATCCTTAAATACAGAGATAATTGACCATGAAAAATATAGTAAATTTAATTCTATTTCATCATTAAATATTGAACTGATTTTTTTAGTGATAATTTTCAAATACTTATTATACTTTATAGCTAATATAGAAGAAGATAGTACTATTATAGAAAATACAAAATAAAATAATAATGAATATAGTAAAGTAATTTTCTGAAAACTACCTAGATAAAATAGCAAAAATAAAAATCCCACCACAATTATATCCAAATATTTATCAACAATTACTGTAGCTATCGAAAAACAAATTCCATTTTTCATTTTTCTTCCTGCATAAATCCCTCTAATTAAATCTCCAATACGAAATGGCAAACAAAAATTCACCATATATCCAATTGTTAAAGATTTTAATAAAACATTATTTTTAGGCTTTTCATATATCTGAACAAATTGTCTCCATCTTAACATTTTAAAATAATGCCCTAATAGCAACATTAAAATTGCCAAAATTAAAGTAAAGTACTTCATTATAAAAGCACCTCAAAATCATTTGAATTTAATGCAATATTATATTCTTCTGGTGTTCCAAATGATAAATGTTTATCTACAGAGAACTTATTAATTATTTTTCCTTTTTCAGCCATAACATTATAAATCCCACTTACGAAGTATTCATTATAATTGCACACTTTTAAATATTCTTGTGCTGAATCCATAAATACATTTTTATTTTTAAAACAATAAGTTCCACAAATGGCATCATTACTAATTACTACCTTTTCAACAGTCCTAATTACATGCCCTTGCTTATCACATTCTAAATAACTAAATTTAGATTCATCAGAGTTAAATGTTAGTAATGTTCCATCTACATTAGATAATTTACCCTCATTACAATAATTATAAAAAGATGAACTATAAAACATATGATCACAATCATTAAAGATTATGGGATATTCATTATCAACATGTTTAACTCCTTCAATACAAGTAAGTACTGCTCCATTTAAAACTTCAGGTATAACTTCAATTTGTGCTTCTGGAAAATATTTTTTTATTTCTTCATCAATTTTGAATTTTTCAATATGTTCTTTTAGAACAACAAAAATCAAACTTCGTAAGTCAATGAATTTTCTTATGGATTGAGTAGACCAATAAAAAAATGGTTTTTCATTAATTTCAATCAGTGGTTTTGGAAATTCAAAACCATTCTTACTAAAGCGTGATCCTTTACCTGCCATTGGCATAATTAAGTTTATTCGTTTCTCCACTTCTAACTCCCCTATACACCAAAATTTATTTTATACTTATTTATTTCAGTTTTAATAATAAAGCAATTTCATAATCAATAGAGTTTTTTAGACCTTCCTCAATAGACACCTTTGGTTCCCAATTATACTTTTCTTTAGCATAGGAGTTATCACATAATGAATATTTATTTACTTCATGTTCTAACATTTCATTTTTAATTGGATACACTCCTTCATATAATTCCGGATATTTTCTCCAATACTCACCTGAAGTCATATACTTTGCTTTAATATTTTTATTCATAAGTTTGCATGCAATATCATATAACTCATTTACTGAATAGTTTTGATTTGATGAAACATTCACACAATCAAATCCATTACTTTCTTGTACTGATAATGCTAAATCTATTAAATCTTCAACATATATATAATCTCTTCTTTGTTTTCCATCTGAATGAAAGACTGGTACCCTATCATAAAATACTTCCCTTATCATATACCCTATAAAAGGTGGTTGTTTTCTTAAGCAATCAATATGCGGTCCATAAACATTAGCAAATCTAAGGCAAGTAACGCTCATTCCATATGTGTTGCAATAAGATTCACAAAAACGTTCAGCGACATATTTCGTATTTGGATATATTAATGTTGGTAAATCAAAATCATTCTCCTTAGTTGGGAAGTCTTTTACATTTTCATATATAGCATTTGTACTTGCAAATATAATCTTCTTAGTTCCGAATTTTCTTGCATTTTCTAATATATTTACAGTTCCACCTACATTAACGTCAACAGCTTCCTGAGGATCAGTTTGACAATCTGGTAATGGTGCAATTCCTGCTATATGATAGATATACTCAATACTTTCTCCTGCTAAAATTTTGCTTACCCCTTCTTTATCACGAATGTCCATATTAATTACTTCATTTGTAAAATCATGATCTAAAAAAATCAAGTTATCTTTTGAACCATATGAAAAATTATCAATAAGTATCAACTCATTTCCTTCTTTCCATAATCTATATGACAATTGCGAACCTATAAATCCTGCTGCACCTGTAATCAATATTTTACTCACAATAATTCCTCCTCAAATATGTATCCAATTTATTAAAGTTTTATACTTTGTTTTTCTTCATAAATAACTTTCGCTTTATATTCCATCCTTACTTCTTCTCTCAATTCAGATTTTATGAATTTCTCTTTTTTAATCAAATACTTAAGCGCCATCTTTAGAAGACCAACACATAGCCCAATCATCTTTACATTAGATACTTGATCCTCCTCCCTCCATGAAATCGGACAAAATAAGATATTATGTTTATAGTAATCTGATGCCAAAATCATGCAATCATTAAATATTAAGTTATCTGGAAATCTTACATAAAACTTACTGCGAAGCATACTAATACTATACATATTTAAGCCAGAGCCTAAATCATATATCCTTTTTCTCACAACTAATGAGAATAAGCAATTATAAATTATATTACCAAAAATTCTAGTTTTAGAGTATCCTTTCAATTTGGAACCCTTGATAAATCTCGCACCTAAACAACAATCATACTTCTTATAAGTTTCATTTTTTAAAACTGGAAGCAAATCATGAACACTGCCTTGGTCATCTCCATGTAACACAATTATATAATCAAAATTATTATCTATAGCATAGTTGAATGCTGTTTTATGTGAACCTCCCAATCCATAATTATCATTATTTCTCAAAAGTTTTAGTGGTATTTCTGAATGTTGTTCAATAAACTCTATTACTTTTTGTTCTGTATTATCTGTACTTACATTATTAACCATTATAATCTCATGTACATATTGTAACACCTCATAATCAATTTGATTTAAAACACGAACAATTTGCTTTTCACAATTGTATCCTGGAATAAATAATAATATTTTTTCTTTCATTTTTTATCCTTTCTTCATAAAATATATTTTAATATTTTTCAGATAAAATTTTCATTACACAAAAATTTAATACCATTGTTATAGGAGTTACTATCAATTTTATAATAATTTTTAAGTATTTTCTTATAATAATATTATTATAAAAACTGCTAATACCAATAATTGAATATAAAATTTGTCCTAATGACGATACTATTACAATAAGAGTCATTTGATAAAGAAAATATATACCATATTTTTTTTTCAGACTAAATCCCTCATCATTATATTCGAAAATTTTTCTTGTAGAAACTAAAAATACAAAAGTTAATGCAGGTATTCCGCTAATAAAATTAGAATATCCTACAATGAAATTTAATTTTATTGTTAAAAACAAATAGATCAAAAAATCTATTAGCCATCCTGTACCTGAAACCACTAAAAATTTACCTATCTGCATAAGCAGCTTCCTTATATTCATCTTAATCTAAATACCCTTCTTATTAATTAAAATTTATTAACCTTATCGACATGTATCTTCTAATCCAGCTCTTAAAATATCAATTTTCTTATCATTTCAACTCTCTGTTTTTTCGAACAAACATCATGGTAATAATACATATCAATAGAATAAATATTACTATTGAAAAGTACATTATCATATTGTCTAACGGATTATCATAGTACAAATTTACTATCCCTGCTCCAACATTGTGAGTGATTATTCTTGTATAACCTAAATCATCCTCCACTATGTTAAGTCTTTTCTTAGTACCGTCTGAAGCAGTAACTATGGCCTTGTAGTTTTTATTATAGGTAAATGAAAGAGTGATATATTCAGTGGGTTCGTTATTAAGATCAAAATTAAGTTCAGCTATCTTACTATCCAAAGTAATACTTTTACCATTATTGGTTTTACATAGCGAATCTACTCCATCAATTTCAATAAGAATTGTGTTATTCACAAAATTGACTTCACGAAGAATACTAACTTCTGGAATCTTACAACACAATCGCTTAAATGCATTTAAACTTTTTGTTGCATCTTTATCAAATAAATAATACTTTACCGCATTATCCTTTAACTGATAATAAAATTCTCTAATCTGAGGATCATTGTCAGCAAGGTCTGCCAGTCTGCTAAATGTTTCGTAACCATTTACTGCATTTGTGTACATATTATTAAGGTTAATGTCACTTAATATCAAGTTACTTTGATTATAACTCATTTTGGTAAAAGTATTATCATAACCCGCTAAAGTAAATACCCCAACCATAGTGCTCATATTTTTCGTCATTTTATCACAGAAATCCACTGAAGAACTTTCTATGTATGAATCTTCTGCGAATGATTTATTCCCTTCAGTTATTGCTAAAAACCTATAGTTGTTTCTATCTGCACCAATTTTGTTGATCATCGAAGATACATTTTTAACATAATCTATCCCATAATTATAAGGATATCTTTCATTATTAAAATATGTATGAAGACCACTATTGATCAAATAACATGAGTTTGAAATTCCAATAGCTGAAAGCACGAGTATTAAAATAATAATGCCCCTTCGCTTTTTCCTAATATTATTTAGCGCAAAAGCTGCTGGTATTACCATAAGAGGAATAAAAATGAACACACATTTGTAAAGGAATCTAAAGGAATTTATTATAGGAATTTTTGATAAAGCAATTGCAATAATACCTGATTTCCCTATAGAAAAAAGAGCGAAAAAAATCGAAGCAACTGTACATGCTACTGTAATATAATAATTAAATGCCTCAGCTTTTTTATCTTCATTATAACTATCAAATGAAGGAAACCCATTGCCCATGCGTATTTTCTCATTTATAAAATAACACATTGCAATTACAGCAGTAGCAAATGGATAATATATCATTAAGAACCCAATAATCACTTTTTGCCACTTCTCTACTTCATTTCTTTTTGAAGTCCCCATGAAAAACAATGCAAAAGCAATGATTAGAACCGCTACAGAAAAAATCAATTTGTTCACAACATCAATATTAAATGTACTCACAAGACAGATTATCAAAAAACACATACTCATATAACAGAAGATTTCAAAAAAAATGTTTTTATTTACATTTACAGATTTTCCACTTAGTTTAAGCACTCCCTTCTTTATACTATTATAAATAAAACATTGTATTTTCTTAAAATAATCCGAAATAAATATACCCAAAAGTGGCAACAAAGCACCAAAATAGCCAAAGCCAACTGATAAATAGTCTAATTGATCACGCAAAGCTCCTCCTGATGCAATCATTTGATAACTATCTCCCAAAAGATACAAAGGCATTGCAAAAAATAGTATCATATTATCCCAAAGTATTGGTATCTTCAAAAAATCGCTTGTTGTTTGTATTATTCCTGAACGATTACTTGATATTAATATAAGAGCTACAAGCTGTGGTGCTGAAAGAATAACCCCAACGGCTATATTGGTTAACATTATTATAAGATAACGCCTATTATATATAAAAGCCAAAAAAAGCATAATGATTGCATATACCATGTAGTAGTAAAATGTATATTGAATATGTCCTAAAAGCAAGCTGAATGCAAGACAAATACCAGTTGCAAAATAACCAAATTTATTTTTATCAAAACTTAAAATAACCAAAAGCAAAAATGGTATAAAAAAATAGTTGTTAAAGGTAAAATAGTAAAATCCATAAAGGATAAAATGCGAAACTGAGCTATATGCTAGCACCACAATACATGCATTTATTTTTGAAATATTCAGTCGTCTCAGTAGTAAATACATAACTGCATTCCCCAACATAAACATAATATAAATATATATGCTGATTGATCCTACGTGTGATGAAAAAACAAATCGTCTTAAAACATATGAAATTAGCATGATTGGATTATTTAGCGAATAATATCCTGGATCTAAAATGTTAAACATTTTATATTGATATAAGTCTATATAAGGAATATACCCTTTTGAGAAAAGATTTTCAAAACTTCTATTAATAATTGGTTCCCATTGAAGTATATTATCATCTACCAAAAAAACATTTGGATTTGCAAATGTAATAAGACTTAAAATAGCTATCGAAAAAACTATTATTAACATGACCGTAAAAGCATCTGAGCAAAAAAAATTTTTCTTAACAAAGCTTTTCTTATTTAATATAATCAATGCTTATTTCTCCTTTTTTAGTTTTTTACGCAATAAATGCTTATCCTAAGACATTAAGGTTCTATTTCTTTTAAATTTGGAAATTGATCCATAATATCTTTTTTAATATAAACCAAATAGTCGTAATCCGTCACTTCAGATTTCCAAATATATGCTCCTTTTGCATCATATACGCAAACATAATCTTTATAACTAAGGGAATTTCCAAATACGACTCGTAAATCAGGTGATCCTATTATAACATCAGGAAAGCCGATTTTTTTCCACTCTTTAATGTTTTCATCATTATTTGTCACCATATGAGTTACGAAACACTTGTTAGGTATATTATTATTTAAATTATAATATATATTTTTATTAAAATACGGTAATGTATCTGTACCACCAATCAAATTTGTATCTACTATCGTTTTTTTAGTTTCATTATTAGTATACTGTTTCCATTGTGCCATAATATGATATTTATCTAAATTATTTTCTTTAATAAATTGAGCTAAATTTCTGCCTACTCCATATGGAACATATATCTCATTCACGGATGATATTATTGTCCAAACCATTGATATGCCAATTATAATTCCGAATAAAACTTTTGGAATACTATTTAATAAACGAATATCTGATTCTTTTCTTGCTAATCTATTTAAAAATTTAAAATTAATATCTTCAACTTTTTTATCTTCGTAACAAATCCAAATTACGAATAAAAAAAATGCTGTAATAATACCAACATGATGTGGATTAAAATATACGAATGTGGAAAAAATTCCAATAAAACTATATGGTATCAATAATACTAATAATTTATTATTTCTTTTTGTAAATACAATCAATAGAAGACTGATTATACTGCTTCCAACAATCCCTATAGCAGACTCAATATTCAATGTAAGTTTTGTTGTGAAATAATTGCAAATATCTAAATAAGTAGCATCTCCTGGCAGCACAAAAAACATGTAAATAAATCTATTTATGTAATCATTATTTTTCACCACATTAGTCATCGCATAAGTATCAGGTTTAGGAATAATACTTATTACTAACATTAAGTTAAATATTAACAATATTAATAATGCAAAAAAACGTTTATCATAACAAAATTTCTTTATACTATTTGTTGAAAAATCCTTATAAAATATCTCAATTAACCATGCTATTGCAATTCCAGCAGAAATTATTATTCCATAGGCACTAGCACTGCAAAGTATCCCTAAAGCTATTATAAATCTAAAAGGCTTAGCCTCTTTTGTTGTATAAAACATTCCACAAAGAATGAATCCAAGCATTAATACGCAATAAGGTCTGCTTATTACTCCATATTGATAAAAAAAGAAATAGGTAAAAGGTACCGTTAATCTAACTATTCTTTTAAAAGGTGATTTAAAAATAAATAATCCCATAGCTATAGAACAGAATGTAAGTGATACCATCTTTATGCTAAGTTCATAAGGGGCTCCCAATTTAGCAAATGGTAAAAGAATTAAATGCCAGATGGGAGGATGTCCTTCATAATGTGGCAGCACAAATAATATTTCTTTTAGAGAAGCATCTCTGGCGATTAGCCATGCCTGTGCTTCATCAAACCATGGTTCATGAAAATACATAATTATCATCATAAATACCATATAAAGTATTAAAGCTAAAATTTCTGGTATATATTTATTAATCTTTTTGTTATTCACTAACTTGTTCCCCCTGATAATTAGTTTTAGTTTCATGATATTCTTCTTCAGCATTAACATCCCAAATTTTGTGCTTATCAATTCCATTATTAATATAGGACTTAACTGCTTCTATTGCTGTTAACATTGAGTGATCCATATTGTTGTATCTATGCTGACCATTTCTTCCTATGCAATATAAATTATCAATGGAATTTAAACATTCTTTTATTAAATCAAAATTTTTATAACTGCCAAAATATGCAGGATAAGCTTTTTTTACTTTTATAATTGTGAAATCTAATACATCCTCTTTATTTATTATGTTAATTTTACATATCTCAGCTATAGCAAAGTTAATAAAAGCTTCTTCACTCATATTCCACATTTCATCATTTTCATTACAAAAATATTCAAGGCCTATCCAGACAGTATTCTCTAAATCATTTACCAAGTATGGTGACCAATTATTAAAAATTTGTAATCTTCCTATTTTAACATCTCTTTCTTGAATATATATCCAACAATCTGGAACAATATTGAAAGCCGTCTTAATTTCTGTTTTATTTTCTAATTGTAATTTATTTAAAAGTAATCCTACTGTAATAAAATCTCTATATGGAAGTTCTTCAGCAATATTTGCTATCTCTTTGTTTACCAGTTTTTCAAAGGACTTAATTAAATCCTTAATAGGCATTGAAGAAAATACTGTTTTAATATTCTTATACTCTAATATATTTCCATCAATACTTTGAGCTTTTACCCCTACTATTTTATTATCTTTAATGTCTATAGAATTAACTTTTGAATTGAAAATAATTTCACCACCCATTTTTATTATCTCATTGGCCATTGCTTCCCATAGTTGTCCTGGCCCCTTTTTAGGATAATAAAATTCTTCTATTAGTGAGGTTTCACATTCTTTTGAACCTCTAAAAGGCTTAGTTAACACAGATAAAATAACTTTAAATAGTGATAATCCTTTAACCCTTTGAGCACCCCAGTCTGGTGCAATTTGAGAAGGATGAACTCCCCATAATTTTTCTGTATAATCTTCAAAAAACATTTCATATAATGGTTGTCCAAATCTATTAATATAAAAATCTTCTAAAGAAATTTCCTGCCTTTTTATTAAGCATGCTTTAATATAGCCAAAACCTGCTTTAATGGTACGAAGTATTCCCATATTATAAAAAGTATCAAAGCTCAATGTAATCGGGTAATTAAAGAAATTTCTGAGATAAAATATCCTTGAAGTTCTTCTTCTTTTTAATAAAACTTTCTCATCTTCTTCAGGATTAGGGCCATTTTCTTCTAACTCTAATTTTCTATTTAATATAATATCATCTTTAGACGGATACCCTTGAATAGGCATTAATTCTTTCCATATATTCATTACCTGTTCATTTTTAGTGAAAAATCTATGGCCTCCAAGATCCATGCAATTATTATTGTAAACAGCTGTTCTTGAAATACCTCCAATAAATTCTGATTCTTCAATAATAATTGGTTTAATTTCAGTATTTTTTAATAGCTGGTATGCAGCGGTAAGACCTGCTGGACCTGCTCCTATAATAATAAAATTTTCCAAACGTTCTCCTCCCCCAATTCTTACCCTTATTAAGGCACACTCAAAAAAATAATAGACCATTATGCTTGCCTATTTCGCGCCATACTGCGTCAGTAAATTCTACTAATAGACCCACTATGAGCAGAATTTCCTTCCTTGTCTGGCACGAAATATTCAGCTCATCTTTGGTCTATTATTTTCTTTCATGTGCCTAAGTCTGTCTCTATGTAAATATGAATATTTTTCTTGCAGCATAGTTCCATATTAATACTATGATTGCAACTATAATCTTAGTTAATAAATAATTTATATTAAAAAAATCAACTCCAGCATACATTCCTGCTTCTGTTAAAAATAACCCCATGACACCTATTATGACAAACAAAAAGAAAGAAAACATGTTCCTTCTTTTCTTTTGCTCTTTAGCACTTTTAAAAACAAAAGTTAATGAAAAGATATAATTAAAAATTAATCCTGCTAAGAACCCTAAAGCTGTAGAAATATAAATTCCTATATCCCCCAGTCGCCAGAATACTTTTGTTTTAAAGAAATATAGAGTCAGTATATCTATAAGAAAAGCAGTTCCACCTACAAAAATGTACCTTATAAATTCGTTAAAAATCACTTTCTTATTCATCTAAAATAACTCCTATATTTAAATTAGCTATATAATCTATCATAATTAGAATTTGATACAATATCAACAAAAAATGTAAATTAATCAACTTTTTAGTTACTGCTTTCTTACTTGCATTTATATAAGTATATTTCAAAAAAATAACAGACCAACAAACTTGCCTAGTTTTCACTATACAGTAATCTCTGGTCTGTTATTTTAACTAGTTATTTCTATTATTTTGCTTTAGAATAAATCCGGTTTAGTTCCGATATTTAAAGTAACAGGTACAGGAGTTGTTTTATCTGCTGTTGCCGTTACAGTAACTTGGTCACTTCCAACTGGAGTAATAGTATATATTATTAAATATCTTTTACCTTTTTGCATTGTAAGCCCTGTGATATTTCCACTATCATCAAGTGTTACTGATGTTGAATTACCAATTGTGTTATCATCTGAAATCTCATATTCTTTAAATGATGTATTATCCACTTGAATTTTTGCTGTATCATCTACACTCCAGTTTATTTGCGGATTTGATGACTCTGCATCAACTATCATAGCCATTGTTACTGGAATTCCATTGGTAACATTATTACCACTACTACCATCTACTATGCCGGTTCCAGTTCCACTGTATATACCATGTTGTAAAATACTACTAGGTGCTATTGTTATATTTACTGTATTTGATACCCCGCTCACATTTCCTCCTGAGTCAGTCTGGGTTGCTGTTATTACATGATTTCCATCTGCTAATGCTGTTGCTGGAGTTAAGCTCCAGTTTCCATTACTGTCTACTGTTGCTGTTCCTATTACTGTTGTTCCATCATACACAGTTACTGTATCTCCTGCCTGACCAGTTCCACTTATTGTTGGTTTATTGTTACTTGTACTTGTTCCATCTGTTGGTGATGTTATCACTGGTGCTGATGGCACTATTGTTAAGTTTACTCTATTTGATACTCCACTTGTATTTCCTGCTGCATCTGCTTGTGTTGCTGTTATTACATGATTTCCATCTGCTAATGCTGTTGCTGGAGTTAAGCTCCAGTTTCCATTACTGTCTACTGTCGCTGTTCCTATGGCTGTTGTTCCATCATATACAGTTACTGTATCTCCTGCCTGACCAGTTCCACTTATTGTTGGCTTATTGCTACTTGTACTTGTTCCATCTGTTGGTGATGTTATCACTGGTGCTGATAGCACTATTGTTAAGTTTACTGTATTTGATACTCCACTTTCATTTCCTGCTGCATCTGCTTGGGTTGCTGTTATTACATGCTTTCCATCTGCTAATGCTGTTGCTGGAGTTAAGCTCCAGTTTCCATTACTGTCTACTGTTGCTGTTCCTATTACTGTTGTTCCATCATATACAGTTACTGTATCTCCTGCCTGGCCAGTTCCACTTATTGTTGGTTTATTGTTACTTGTACTTGTTCCATCTTTTGGTGATGTTATTACTGGTGCTGATACATCCATTGTTATATTTATAGTCGGTGTACCTATTATTTTACTTGTAGCTACATTGTAAAAATTTGTATATGATATACTACTACTATTAGTTTTGGTTGTATTATCGGTATTTGTATATAAACCAAAACCTAATTGTCCATACTTTCCACTTTCTGATTTAACTTTAAAATTTACTTCAATAGATCCATATTGTTCCCATAGACCTGTTGTACTATTATATGTGAAATTTATTTGAGGAATAGTTACTGTACATACCTTTCCACTTCCTACTAGTCCTCCGCCATCTACAGCTTGAAAATTTTCTCCTAAATCAATATTTAATTTGGCATCATTAATGCTTAATGTAGTAACACCTGTTACTCCCTTTAAGCTTGCATCAACATTTTTCATATCTGCATCTACAGAATTATAATTAGCTTGATCATTAAATGTACCTTTATAGTAATTACCATTAATACCAAAATCATTTCCACATAATTTTAGATAGGTATTTTTTATATTTGTATTATCTGAATTACTTATATCTAGCACAATTATCTTATATCCCTTGCCTATTATACTGTTTATTTGATCATCAGAATATGTTAAATTTCCTGAACTTATTATGATGATTGCTTTTTTAGCACCGGAAGTTCCGTAATTCGTCAATACATTATCTGCCACTTTTAACGCACTTCCAAATTGTCTTTGTTCATCATTAGAAATATCGTTATAAATATATCCATTTTGATAAAACTGCCTATACCCATCTTTTGTATTAGCATCATTCAGGTTATACAAAGGTAAAAATTTAGTTTTATCTATACCACTTAAATTTTCATCAGTCTGTTGCATAAGACAAGTCTTAGGGTCACTATAATTACTTCTAGTACCTACATACACAGAATCATTGTAGCCAACTACTCCTAACTTAATACCAGACAAGCTACTATCATTTATAACCTGATTTACAAAACCATTTTGAACTTCTGAAAATCTTTGATTATTTTTCATGTCTTGAGACATATCTACTAAAACTTCAGCCTCATCTATCATTCCACTTGATAACGAAAATGGAACTGTATTAATAGCATATTTTACGTTTATCTCATCTGATGATTTTGCAGGATTTGGAGTAACTGATTCTAGCGATGCGCTTATATTAGGAAGCGACGTATCATTTGTACTTGAAATTACAATATTGTTTATATTTATACTTTGTGTAGTCACATTTCCAGCCGTATCAGTTGCTGTAAATGTATAAGTTCCATTAGCACTTACTGTATAAGTGGTTGAATTACTTGGAGCCACTGGGTTAAATTGTACTGTTTTACTATCTGGCGTTGTAATGCTTGCTACCGCTACATTATCGGTTGCTGCTGCTGCTATTGTTACCGTTCCGTTTGTTGGATCTGTTTTACTTGGAGTTAACGTTAATTTTGGTGCTGTTTTATCTATTGTTATATTTACTGTATTTGATTGTGAACTTACATTTCCTGCTGCATCTGTTGCTGTTGCTGCTATTGCATGAATTCCATCTGCTAAGCCTGTTGATGGTGTAAGTATCCAATTTCCATTTACGTCTGCTGTTACAGTTCCTATAAGCGTTGTCCCATCATATACTTTTACTGTTGAATTTGCTTCTGCTGTTCCCTTTATTGTTGGTGTATTGTTATTTGTTACTATATCCTTTGATGGTGTTGTTATTACTGGTGCTGCTGGTTTTGTAGTATCTATTGTTATATTTACTATACTGGATGCTAAACTTTCATTCTTTGCTGTCGCTGTTGCTGTTGCTGTTATTGCATGAATTCCATCTGCTAATCCTGCCGATGGTGTAAGTGTCCAATTTCCATTTCCGTCTGCCATTACAGTTCCTATAAGCGTTGTCCCATCATATACTTTTACTGTTGAATTTACTTCTGCTGTTCCTTTTATTGTTGGTGTATTACTATTTGTTACTGTATTATTTACTGGTGTTGTTATTGCTGGAGCTGCTGTATATATGTCATTAACTGGCTGATTTGAAATTTGTGATGAATTTCCATATTGATTTATACCTTGAGCTTCAATTATACAATTTTGTGTAACATCAAAAGCACCTGTATATACCTTCCATTCACCTGTAGTTCCACCTATGTCAATTCTATACTGTTCTATTGTAGAATCTGATGAATAAGTTATAGCTGCAGTATCTTTAGTATTGGTTGGTGTAGTTGTAGTTGGTGTTACCGTTATTGTTGGGGGTGTTGGTGGAGTTGAAGAAGTTAATGTAAAATTAGCTGTATATCCCCCTCCTGCAATGACTGTCGGTATAGTCTGTGTTGAAGAATTATATCCTGTTTTTGATGCCGTAACTATAGCCTGACCTGCTGGAACATTATCAAGTTCATAATTCCCAGATGTATCTGTTGTTGCTGTTACAACTCCTCCTGCCGAAACTGTTGCACCTACTAAATTATTATTATTTGAGTCTTTAACATTTCCAGTTATTGTCGCAGTATTTGTTGTAGAAGTTGTTTTATTAATTAGAAGCTTAACAAAATCTATTGCATAACCATCACCAGTACAACTAGTTGTATCATCAAATTTTAAAGATATACTTCCTGTTCTGATTAAATCCAAATATCTCTGTGGAATTTGAAAAGTTATCAATTTTCCTATAGGACCTGATTCATCTAAATTATTTATTACAGTGGATAATTCAGGAATCTCCACATCATTAATTGTAGCTTTATATTGTACTGTTCCTTGTGTAACCCCTCGCGCATTTCCAGGTTGAAAATCATCTAGAAACATTTGAATTGTGGCATTTTGTACACTCACTCCTGATAAACCATAATTTAAAACTACAGGTGCAACTGTTTTAAGATATGAAGTTGTTGATCTTGTATATCCATCAGTATTGGTTCCCACTATAGTATCGTTACTATTATAACCTGAAACTACCATTATCCTATCAGTACCTTGTGGATCACTACTTCCAGGGCTAAAAGGAAATGAATGTACATCAGTTTCTACCCCTGAAAACGGATCAATAGTTGTTGTTGTTGTTGTTGTCTTCTTATTCCAACCCGTTCCTGTAGTAGTTGTAACCGTCTTGTTCCAACCAAAACCAAAATTGTCTATGTCTCCAGCTCTAACCATTAATTGAGCTTCGCTTGTATTTTGAAGTGTAACACTTTCAGCACTCCAATCTCCATTGTTTGTATCTGTGGTTGCTGCAGATACTCTATATCCTGTAAACACCATTGAATATATCATCATTACAGCTAAAAAGAAACTTATAAACTTTTTGTGAAATTTTATTATTTTTTTCATTACTTGTCCCCCCTTTTTAATTATTTATTTCTAAAAGTAACACTAAAATCAACAGACTGTTCTACACTGCTATAACCACTCTCTTTTCTTAATAAAATATTAAATTCAACTGAATTAATATTTCCTAGCAGGCTAGTTTTTGTTTTTGAATTAGCAGCGGTAATGATATCATCATCTAGTGTTACACTCTGTATATCGCTTGAAATTAATGTGTCATTTATCCAAATTTCATATATTGGGCTTCCATCTTTATAGACTTTTCCCGAATTTTTTTTCTCAATTATAAAATTCTGTAGACTTCCATTTGCATCATATGAAGTAATTTGTATAGAATTCATTTGATTAGTTTGATTATTACTTTGATTTGTATCCACTGTTACATCGTTTATTCCTGTAGCCTGCATTCCAATATCACTTATTTTCTCCTGAATTGCTTGTCCCTCTATTTGCAGAGTTGATTTAATATCTGAATCAGAAAAAACCTTATTTCCTGTAATAAACATAGAACTTGCAATTCCTAATATTGTTACTGTGAATGCTAATGCAATTATCATTTCTATCAGTGTAAAACCAGGTTTTTTCTTTTTCATTGTCAAATCTTCACCTCCCTATTTAAGGATTTTCCATAATTTATTCTCTAAAAAGTTTTTTAAATCATAGTTAGTTGTTGCACCACTAGTATCTGATGTACTACTTGTACTATTATCTGTATCAGCTACAATACTTGAACCGAATACAGCATTAAATGTATCTACGTTATGTGCTTGAACTCTCTCTATAACCTCTGGGTCATAATTTATTGTCACTCCATCTCCAGTTAAACTATCTCCATCAATATCCAAATCACCTTGTGCAATAATACATCCATCAATAGTAATTCCAGGTTCAATAGAAACTTTTCCTGCTGTAGCTATAACAGAATGTAACACTCCACTATTTCCCACCTGTATATTTATAATATCATTCTCAGTAGTGTCTATTCCATCATTACTACTAGTAGATTTTGTAATTTTTATTTCCTTGGTCTTATCTCCATTGAAAATAGCATATTCACCTTTATTTTGTTGATTTCCTAATACATATGTTGATGGAATTTTGCTAGTATCAATTAATAAATTACTAGAAGTTACTGTTCCCTTGTTATAATCATCTATATCAGCATTTTGACCAAATTTATATGCATATTGTGCAAATTCCAATCTTTTGTTGTATATATCACCATTTGGCAATTCCAACTCTGCTTGATAATAAGATGGTATTACTACGCGTTTTTTTTGTGTCTGCCCATTTATCGTTATATTTTCATCCGTCTCATAAATTATAGCTCCAATAGACCATACATTAGGCTTACCATCTTTAACAGGCCATTGTATTCCTCCTGAATCTGCATTATTACCATCTTTACTCCAATATTCAATAAAATGCTGCTCTTTCCCAGCTTGATCTGCATCTAATAATTGTAATGGATTGTAATACGCAAATTTATCAGTATCGTGTAAAGGAACAGAATAAGCTATATAATTTCCTTTAACAGCTCCCGACTCTGCTGTTTGATAATCTCCTACCGTAGCAATATGTGCCGTTCCCATAAGATATGCTGAGTTGTTAATATTAATTGATGAATTATTATTTCCATTAACTATTATACTACTAGATGATTCTGCTGTAGCATTATCATTCTCATCATTAATTCCATATAAATCACCTATAGTTATAGTTGCATTGTCAGCATTTAATGCTAAATCATTGTTTATTATCACTTGCTTATTTATTTTTAATGAAGTTGGTCCACCAGCCAGTCCACTGTCATTACCTTGGACTTTTCCTACATACACATTTCTAGCATATAAATTTCCACCAATGTCTGTTGCAATACTTGCAGGCGTTGTAGTATTTTGAATATTAAAAGTTCCTCTAGTAATAACATTATTTTCAAAATTCACACCACCACTATTATTCAATGATATTCCACCAAAATACTTTCCATATACTCTATCAATTGAAGTATTATCAGCACTACCTTGAACAAATATATCCCCAGTAACATTTAATGCACCTACATTATTTATATTCATATCCCCAAAAATAGTTAAAGCTCTATCTTTAGTAGCCAGGTATTGATTTAACTCCCCATTAGAATTTTGAAAATATATGTCCTTGTAATTAGGTACTAACATTCTATACGTTGTTTGAAGTTGTCTTGGGTCAGTTGTCTTTCCATTAACTTCTTGAGTATAAAAACTTGATGTAACAGTTATATTATAATACTGTTCTCCATATACAGTGAATGACACATTATATTGATGACCGTTTGATGTACTTTGTATTCCTTCTGTTTGATTTTGATTTTCAGAAACATTTGTAGCCTCACTAATTTCTGCATTAAGATTTGGCGAAGTAGAAACACCATTTTTATCTTTAATCCCAAATGTTATACTTTCTACGTCAAAGTTCCCATTGCCTGTACTATCTAAACTAACTCCGCTAACATAGCTATGGCTGTCTATTGAAGCTATAAGTTTATCTGGTGGAGTTTCATTTTTCCCTACTACTTGAACTTGAGATGCTGTTGTTTCTTTTATAAAATTCTTAAAAGATCTTTTAAATTCTTCATTACAAAGATCTTCCTGCAACTTTTCATCTTCTTTTATTAAAGCTTCATCTTGTGATATATCACTCTGTATACCACTTTGTGTTTTTTGTTCATCTGGATGGTTTTTATTCCAATTGTCTAAATCCTTACTAGTGGCTTCTAAACTATTAATAGCATCTTCTAAATCCTTAATATCATTTTGCATATCTATGTAGTCTTGATTATATATACTTGTTTCATCATCAGTACTATCCTTTGTTAAACTTTGCAATTTTTTTACTTTTAAATTCGCATATCTAGCTGCTGCATCAAATGTTTTTCCTATTATATTATATGCAACATCTATTCCTGAATCTGAAGCATACAAATTCTTAACTCTGTTACTTTCTGCAACTCTAGCCTTATAGTTACTAGCCACCATTGATAACATAGCCGTTGACACTGTAAATACAAACATAAACACAATTATTACTACAATCAAAGCAGCCCCTTGCTTTTTTCTTTTCATCACTTCACCCCCTTACAACTTTACTTAAACATTTGATATGATCTTGGTTGCAGCATAGCTGCTTTTTTTATTATATGATCTTGGTTGCAGCATAGCTGCTTTTTTTATTAGTGTATATTTTTCTTATAGTACCCTGTAAATAACGGATTGTTATTATTAGTAGTATCATCTATTTCAAGTGTAATATCATATAAAGTTCCAACATTATCCTCTTGTGGATTTTCAGAGCGATTGTCGTATATATTTATTTGACCTGTACGTGGCTCCACATCTACATTTAATTGTTGAGATTTTTCAATATAAATATTAGGAACATCTGTTGTTTTATTGTAAACATCCAATTCTATATTGTCATTGGCTGGTACAGATCCATCTGAATTTATATAATTACTAAAATTTATAACCAAATCTTTATCAGCTTGATCTGTTTTGGTTATTGATAATAAATCCTGTCCTGTATAAGCTTTAATATCAATATTTTGATAACCATTAGTATCTACAGTAAAATAAACAGACATTTCTATTTGGGATTGACTAATACCTGGCACTAGTATTGTCGAACTATCACTTACTTGTGGTGTTTTATATTGTTTTTCATCAGGATTAAGCCAATAATTTATATAATCTTGTGAATTTATCTTACTAATATAAAGCTTATTACTTTGCGAATTAAGTGTACCATTTGTATCTAATCCAACACCTTCTCCTGTTGTCTGATTCGATGCTTTCGTAGGAGTTAAGGTTACATTTTCCACATAATTTCCCGAAGTTCTTGTATAAATAATGTTTCCATAAGCATCTTCTTCAATTTGACCATTACCATCTTGTTTCTCTTGAAAATTTATATTATTTCCCAGATTAATTTGGTAATTATTATTGCTGTTAGGAAGGCTAAAATTAGCAGCCTGCATTGCTTCAATTATCTTTTTCCCCTCCAAAGCAGCTGCCTGTTTTACCTGACCAGACTTAATCTGTTTTGTAATAATCATTAATCCATCATATATACAAATTGAAATTATTGCTAATATCGCCATGCATATTACTACTTCTATTAGAGTAAACCCTCTACATTTTTTAGAATTATTCTTCATAATCCTCACCTGCTATTATTAACACTTACATTATTTAAATCGCCTTCAACTGTAACACGTGGATTATTAGAATCATCACCACTAATATTTACATCTAACTGCTTATCTGTCTTATTGACAATTTTAAGTTTCATAGCTGAATTATCATTTGCATCAATTCTGCTCCTACTTCCAATATCTAAAACTATATTTTTAGATCCTGGTACAAATTCTTCGCCTAAGCCATCATAATTAGCTGGAAATGTTCCTTTTGATGTCTTATATTTATAATAATACTTATCTCCATCTTGAGTTAATGTCAATTCCACTTGTTCTGTTGAATTGCTATCTGCATAAACATAAGTTGTTCTTAAATCATCTTTTGCCTTCCCAATCATTATTGTTGGCAAATCTGAAGCTATAGGCTTAACTGAAGCTATAAAATCACCTTGTTCTGTATTTTTTAACACCCCTGATACTCCTTTATCAGATCCTGTACCTGCTGCTGATGTATCTGACGCTGTTCCTACACCAAATGGCACAGTTTTTCCATATGCTTTATCAATATCCCATTTCAAATAGCTTGCTAATTCATCATCAATTTTAGGAAGTGAATAATATTCAAGATCAATTGTTCCATTTATCCCTTTTGATGTATCTGAACTCACTTTTATAGAATTTATTACAATTTTCTTTTCATTTTGTCCAATTGAATTTAAAAACTTATCTAAATCTTCGTACTTCCCAACAAATTTCACTTCACATTTAAGATATTGTACAGTATTCTTTTTTGCGTCCTTTGAAGGGTTTTGATTATTTGCATTACTTGTCCCATTAGTATTATTAGAATTTGTGTTATTAGTTTTACTATTTGTAGAGTTGTTTACAGTATTATCATTACTTTGTTGTGTTTTTTGGGTACCATTAAATACATTATTATATTGATCAACTATTCCTTGTAGTGAACTATCTGGTAAAGACTTGACTTCTTTTTTTGAATTTTCTACACTATTTGCAGCTATAGGTTGAAAAGTCGCTCCACCATCCAAACCGCTATCTTTTAATAATTTATCTAATTCTATTATTATTTTTTCCTGATCTATTGCTGGATAAAAAGATACAGTTTCATTACTTATCTTAGCATTCAATATTTTCACATTAGATTTTTTATCTTCCATTGAATTTATTGTATTCATAGTAGTTTCATACTTTTGTTTAATCTCGCTCTCTGCCTTAAGCTTTTCTGCAATTTGAGCTGTTTGAGGTAAATAAAGAAATTGATAATATAAAAAACCTATTATAATACTTCCTAATACACATAACATTGTTTTTTCTTTATTACTTATTTTCATATTATCCAACCTCCTTTAAGACACATTTTATATCAAAGGAGTACTCTCCTTGTACTGAAGCTTGGCTCTGTATTGAGTTTACATAAACATCTGACATTATTGGTAATTCTCTTAAGTTGTGTTCTAATTCAGCCACTGCTTCTCTATTGGTTGATGTACCCTTTATAGCTATAGTGTTTTCTACTACATCTAAGTTTTTAAATAAAACTTCACTTGGCAAAGTTGAACTTATATCTTTTAACAACTCCTCAGAAACATTGTCTCTATCTTTAACAGAACTTGCAACATCATTTACTGCCGAGTCATATTTCTTTAATACATCTATTTGTTTATTTATATCTTCTGCCGCCTTTAATTGGGATTGTATTTCAGGCGCTGATAATTTCTCATTATAGGAATTTATATCTTTATTTAATACATATATTTGAGTTTCATTAAACCCAAAGCTTATAATTATAAAAAGTCCGACTATGACCATTATTCCATATACATAAATTTTCGAATTAGTTTTTTCTTTACTCTTACCTAAATATGGTTTAAAAAAATTTATATCTCTCATAATTATCGCCTCCTATTCAATTCTTATGACTGAACCTATTACATTAATAAAATCTTCAATAGGTTTGCCATCATCTTTAGATTTAAAGGCAATTTTAGTAATTTCACTTATTTTAGTTTTTATTCCAAGCTTTTCTGCCATATAATCTTCTAGGCCGCTTATCTTAGAGCTTCCTCCAAAAATAATTATCTTATTCACTTCATTTCCCACATTCCTATTTTTATAAAATTGAATTATTTTTTCTATTTTTTCAATCCAATCATCTATAGCATATTTAACCTGCATATTTAATGGGTCAAATTCATCTCTTAAACTCATATTTTTGCTCTTAAAACTCTCTATTTCACTAACTTGCATACTGCTTCTTTCTTGTAATATCTCATCAATGTTATTGCCACCATCTTTTATTATCCTAGTAAAATCTAATTGCCCATCTTTATATATATTAACGTCTATAAAGCTTGCCCCAATATCAATAAAAGCAACTGACTCTTTTGAGTTATCTTCAAATTTATTATTTATACCTGTATAGTTAATCAATTTATTTACTGCATTATAATTTACGTCTAATACATAAGGTTTTAAATTTAATTTTTGCAAAAGATTATAATAGCCTCTAGCTATTTTTTCTGGATATGCAATAACACGTACATTGAGTTTTTTGATTTCCCCAACCTCTTCTTCCCCTAAAATTGTCACTTGCAATATATAGTCTTCTAAATTTATAGGCAGATATTGTTGAATTTCATATCTTACCACCGTATCCATTTCTTCATCTTCAACCTTTGGAATTAAAATTTCTCTATTTATAATCAAGGTAGAATTAGTTGTACATATGGCATCTTTACTCTTTATACCATTCTCCTTTAATGCTTGAGTCAATTTACTATATAATTCTTCTTCTTTTCTTATTTCTCCATCTATAATTGCACCTTTAGGCGTTGGAACAGTAATATATTTATATATAGTTAACTCCTTTTTATAATACATTCCCTCAACTATTTTTATCATAGAACTCCCCATGTCAAAAGCAACAACTTTTCTCTTTTTCTCTGGTGTAGTTAATTTATTCATTTTCTTTAAGTTTTTTGACAATTTAAGCTTTAAAGTTCCTAAATCCATATTAGCTAAATCTTTAAAGTCAATAGATTTTCTCTTTTCATTAGTGTTTATATCTGTATTATTTTTATCTAATTCAGAATTACTATTTTTCTTCATCATTATCCCCCATACCTTATTTTCAATTATAATATCCATATAATTTATTTTAATTAATTCTTAATTCATCTGAACAAAAACACATGAATACTAGTCTTTTGCAATATATCTAATAACAAGATATATTTCAATGTACAATGTACAATTAACAACTAAAATATTAATTATTAAAATTTCATTCTATCTTCTAAGCTTTTATTAACTTTACATAATACATTGATATTTACTTTGCAAATTTAAATTTATTTATGGGTAGATTAATTACTACCCATAAAAATTAAGTTAACTGGAGATAATATTTATAAGTACATAAGATACTTATAAATATTATTTTTAATTACTATTATTATGACATAGCTGATGCATAAACACCTGAGTCTGGTGTTGGGAATATTTCTGTATTGCCTAATTTTACTGTTACTACTCCATTACTAATATTAGCCGAAAAGCTATTACCTTTGTGGTTACTTTCCTTTCCTGTTGGTACCTCTCCATCCATTACCGTTGAAAGAGTAATATCTCCCGCATTTTCGGTAATATCACCGTTTGACACTGCTGTAAGAACAGCCGTTTGAATAGACTTAGCTGTTGCTATATCTGCCTTTACGTTACCACTTTCTCTTATTTGTCCAAACTTAGGTATTGCTATTGCTGCTAATATTGCTATAATTGCAATAACGATAATTAATTCAATTAATGTAAATCCTTTCTTCTTTTTCTTTGACAATTCATTCTTTTTTCTAATTACTAAACTATTCATTTTAAAACCTCCTAATTTTTATATGTTATATTTTAATGCACTTTGGCTTCTACCTTGCACATTAATTGCTATTTTGTATTAAATTTGAGTGTAACTATCAAATAATGGTAACATTATAGATGCTATCATAAATCCAATTACAAGTCCCATTACTACTATCAAAATAGGTTCCATAAGAGCTACTGATGTTTGAATTATGGTTTCCAACTCTTCATCATAAAAATCTGCTGTCTTATTTAATATATCATCTAGGGAACCTGTCTCTTCACCTATTTTTATCATTGAGTAAAGCATTGGTGGAAAAATTTCACTTTCTCTCATTGAGGAATATAAACTTTCTCCTCTCATTACATTATCTCTTATTTTTAATAATACTTTTTCTGAGACTTTATTACCTGTAACTTCTGAAACAATTTTTAAAGCCTCTACTAACTGCAATCCACTTGCTATCAGTGTAGATAAAGTTCTCGTAAATCTTGATACTATAATCATTTGATTAAGTTTCTTAAGTACTGGCAATTTTAATTTAAGTTTACTTGAAAGTAATTTTCCTTCTTCTGTTTTAAAAAAGATATTAAATCCAAAGATACACATACCTATTAAAACAATTATGATAATCCAGTTATTTTTAATTCCATCACTAAGCCCTAGTAACAATCTAGTAGACCAAGGCAGAACCGTTCCACTTTCTTTAAATATTTCTGTAAATGTAGGCATTACAAAGGTTAATATAAATACAATTGCTCCAATAGAAACCATTCCAAGCACGCTTGGATAAATCATAGCACTTTTTACTTTATTAGTAGTTTTATTTTCTTTTTCATAATGAGCTGCCATTCTAAGCATTATAGCCTCTAAACTACCACTTGCTTCTCCTGAAGCTATTAAGGCTACTAACAGCTCTGGAAATACATCTGTATGCTTTCTCATGGCATCTGATAAAACGCCACCTTTTTCAACTTCTTCATTTATCTCTTTTGTTGCTTCCCTTAATTTTTTATTTTCAATTTGATTTGACAGTATGTCCAAACAAGTTAAAATAGGAACACCTGCATTTAACATGGTATAAAACTGCCTGCAGAATATTGATAAATCTTTAAGTTTTACTTTCTTATTAAAATTCAGTTCAATATTAGTACTTTGAACTACTTCTTCTACTATTAAAGGATAATATCCATTCCCTGAAATATAATCTATGACTTCATTTTTGGAATCAGCTTCATAATTCCCCTCTATTTTTTCACCCTCTGAATTCATAGCTCTATATTTAAACTTTCCCATCTAAACACCTCACTTCAATTGACAATTAACGATTGACAATTGTAAATTATAGATGAAATTCCTTCGGAATTTCTTATAAATATATTTTTAAGTTCTGTAAGAACTTGTTCCTTCATTGTGCATTGTCAATTGTTAATTGTACATTGTTACTCATATTCTACCTTCGCAATTGTTGAAAGTTCTTCTATAGTGGTAACTCCACTTAAAACAAACTCCTTACATTCACTTTCTAAAGTCTTCATTCCATTTGCTATACAAATATCTCTAAGCTCATCTGAATTTCCACCTGCATTTATAGCTTCTCTATGTTGCCTGGTCATTTCCATGATTTCGTAAACACCAATTCGTCCTGAGTATCCAGTTTCATTACAATATCCGCAGCCTTTTCCTTTATGGAGAACAAGGAGCTTGTCTATATCCTGTCCTAAAAGTTCTTTTTCATATATACTTGCTTCGTATTCTGTTTTGCAATGAGTACAAATTTTTCTAACTAATCTTTGGGCCATTACTCCCATAACAGAAGTTGAAACCAAATATGGCTTAATTCCCATATCTACAAGCCTAATTATTGATGAAGGTGCATCATTTGTATGAAGGGTGCTTAAAACTAAATGCCCTGTAATAGCGGCTCTAGTGGCAATTTCTGCAGTCTCTTCATCTCTGATTTCCCCAATCATAATTATATCTGGGTCTTGTCTTAATATACTTCTAAGACCGCTTGCAAAGGTCAAGCCTGCTTTCTCATTTACACTTACTTGATTGACACCATTCATAGTAAACTCAACAGGATCTTCTACTGTAATTATATTTACACTGTTGGAATTTAATTCCCTAAGTATTGAATACAAGCTAGTAGACTTACCGCTTCCTGTAGGACCCGTAACTAAAATTATTCCATGAGGATTTGAAATTATCCTATCTAATCTTTTAATATTATCTTCACTCATGCCCAGCTGATTTTTACTTAATATAGCACCACCAGTATTTAGAATTCTTATAACTATCTTTTCACCATTAACTACTGGCAGTACAGAAACTCTAAGGTCTATATCTCTTCCATCAACACTTGCCATTATCCTTCCATCTTGTGGTATTCTCTTTTCTGCTATATTTAAACCTGCAAGAATCTTTATTCTGGTAACTAAAGGTCCTAAGCTTTCTATTCCAATAGTATTAACGGTTTGAAGCTTTCCATCTATTCTATATCTTATTCTTATTTCATTTTCAAAGGGTTCTATGTGGATATCTGATGCTTTCATTTCTACTGAATTTTTAAACATATAGTCTATCATTTTAACAGCAGGTGCACTATTTACTTCATTTATATCCTCTGCAGTTGCTGTTTTAGAATTCTTAACTGCTTTTGCACTTTCTTTTGCCAGTTGAAGTGCGGCATTATTTACTTGCTGGCTGCTATAATATATACCTATAAATTTTTTAATATCAGCCTTTTTAGATATAAAAGACTCTATTTCAAAACCTGTTGATATAGCCACGTCATCTATTGCAAAAATATTCAAAGGATCTTCCAATGCAACTTTAATTTTATTATTCTCAAATCCAAAAGGAATCAATATATATTTGTCACATAAATTTTGAGTAATTAATGTTATTGCCTTTCTGTCAAAATTTATTGTATTTAAGTCTATCTTTTTAATTCCTGTTTGCTGCTCTATGGCTTCTATTATATCTTCTTCTGTAATTATCTTGTTTTCAACTAGTATTTCCCCCAGTTTCTTACCAAGGGCTTTCTGAGACTTTAGTGCTTCTTGCAATTGATAGCTAGTAATTTTTCCTGCATTTACGAGAATATTCCCTAATCTTCTCTTCTCAGTTGCCATTTTATGTCTCACCTTTCTTTTTCTGTTAACTATATAGAAACCCGTAACTTAATCCATATATATTGGTATATTAATAGTTTAAGTTTTCCTCTTTGACTAAACAAGTATATATATGTTAAAACATATATTGTATTAACACAAACTATGTTAATAGACTCCAATAAACCCTTAATATCTCATTTTCCAACAACATAGAAATTAAGCTTCCTAGTGCTATAAACGGTCCAAATGCTATTTTTTCTTTTGCCTTTTTTAATTTTAAACATAATATAATCACTCCTGCTAGTCCACCTATTATTATTGCCAAGAATAACCCTAACAAGATCCCTTTAACGCCTAGAAACAATCCACAAACAGCAGCTATTTCAATATCACCTTCGCCCATTCCCTTAGTAAAAAATACTATTAAGCCTATAATCGCAAAACCTACTAAGCCTCCTAAAATCAAGTCAATAATTCCATTCTTATATATAATGGCTTGAATTATTATAAATATAATTCCTATAATTCCGCCGAAAACTGTTGTACTTGTAAAAACAAATTGAGTATCATAATCTATCATTCCAATAACAATTAGAATTGATGCTAAAATACAATATTTTAAAGCAATTATGGTTAACCCAAACTTTAAGTACACCAGTAAATATAAGATTCCATTTAATCCTTCTATGATAGGATATCTTGCAGAAATTTGCTGATTACAATATCTACATCTCCCACCAAGACAAATATAACTAAGTATTGGAATAAGATCTAACGGCTTCAATCTATGCTCACAGTTTGTACAGTGAGATGGTGGAAACGCAATGGATTCTTCCATAGGTATTCTATAAATACAAACATTTAAAAAACTCCCTATAACTAATCCTAAAATAAATATCAATACATACTCCAAAATTCCACCTCTTAAATTGTATATTTTAATTCTACTCCAAATATTCACATAGCTAAATTCTATGTAAATATTTGCAACTTATACCATCAAGTATATACGTTTTTATCCTATTATTCAACACTTTTCAAATATAACCTTATACTGTAAATTCAAATAACTTATTTATATATTACAACATACATCTTACAAAATTCTAACATTTTAAAATTACTATTTTTTTATTTCAAGCAAACAAACTTTAGCAAACATTCCGCCCCGCAAATTACCAAAACTTATTAATTGTGTATATTGTTCCATTAAATTAATAATTAATCGTATATTTTTTTATAATTTTGTGAAAAAACAAAAAACCAACCCAAAATAAATTTAAAGGTCGGTTGCACTACTAACTCATCATATATTGGGGCACATGAAAAAATAATAAACTTGTATGCTCATCTTCTATTTTTTCATGTGCCTAAGTGCCCAAATTAAATATATGAATCATTGTTTCCTAATAATAAAATATACTTGTTATTTATATGCAAATAGCAAATAAAATATTATACTTTCCATATATAATTTTAACATGCCTTATTTTAGTAGTCTATATTTATTTTGTACTTTTTTAAGAACATATGTAATTTTTTAGGATTAATATCCCTCTAATTACATATTATATTTATTTGTTATTTTGTATCCACTTATCATATTCTTGACGCGATATTATATTGTCATTAACTAATTTCTTTAAATCCATTTCCATGGTTTGCATTCCAAATTTAGCTCCCATTTGAATAAAGCTATTTATTTGTTCAAAATTTCCTTCTCTAATTAAATTTTTTATGCTTGATGTACATACCATTATTTCCATGGCAGCTGTTCTACCTTCCCCTGAAGCATTTGGTAATAAAGCTTGAGAAACAACGCCTCTAAGCAATGATGATAGTTGGATTTTAACCTCATTTTGATGACCTGCTTCAAAAGAATTTATAATTCTATATATACTATTGGCAGCACCCATATTATGTAGCGTGGAAAAAACTAAATGCCCTGTTTGAGCTGCTCTTAAAGCTATTTCTATAGTCTCTGGATCTCTCATCTCCCCTAACAAAATAACATCCGGATCTTGTCTAAGGGCTGCTCTAAGTCCCATTGCATAACTTTGAGTATCTTGACCTACTTCCCTTTGATTTATCATACATTTATTTGTTTCATATATATATTCTATTGGTTCTTCTAAGGTTATTATATGTTTTTCTTTATTCTTGTTTATTTCATTTATCATAGCCGCAAGCGTTGTACTCTTACCAGATCCCGTTGGTCCAGTTACTAAAACCAATCCATCTTTTAACTCTGTAAAATATTTTAAAGCAGGTGCATTTGATAGATCACTAAGTTTTGGAATCTTCTCCTTAATGATTCTCATACATATTGCATAACTTTCCCTACATTTAAATGCATTTACTCTGAAATTGCAAATACCTTTCCTATTATACTTAAAATCTATTTCTCCTTTTTCTAAAAATTCATCAAACTTTTCCGGCATTAAATCTTTAATATATTCCGCTACTACTTCGTGAGGTATAACCATCTCGTGTGCAGCTACCAAATTCCCATCAATCCTCACCATTGGAGCTAATCCTGAAGTTATGTGAATATCTGATGTACGCTGTATATCTATAATCTCTAATAACTCATCTATTTTTGCCATAATTCCTCCCCTTTCCAAGATATCTATCTCTAAAATATCACCTTATTTCTAGATATGTCAATATTGAATAATTTCTTCATTTAAGATCTTAATTGCGCTTAGTAAGTTCTTGGTTGTGCTTCACACTTTTTTTATTTGTGCGCGCTTTTTTTATATAAGATCTTGGTTGCGCTTCGCGCTTTTTTTATTTAAGATCTTAATTGCGCTTCGCGCTTTTTTTATAGGTGTGTATTTTTTGATATTATTTGGTTATACTCTTAAAAGCAATACTAGTTTAAGAGGTGAAATATTTTATGCGAATTCCAAAACATATAGGTATTATTCCTGACGGCAATAGACGATGGGCTTTATCTAATTCCATGACGAAGGACAAAGGATATGATCATGGTATAAATCCTGGCCTTGAAGTTTTTAAATTATGCCAAAAAGAAAAGGTTGAAGAAGTGACCTTCTACGGTTTTACTATAGATAATACCAAACGTCCTGCCGATCAAAAAATAGCCTTTATCAAAGCTTGTATCGATTCAGTAATGCTCTTAACAAAAGAAGATTGTGAGATATTAGTTTTAGGAAATATTGAATCTAACTGCTTTCCGAGAGAATTATTGCCTTTTACCACAAGAAAGAAATTTGGCAGGGGTGGGATAAAAGCAAATTTTTTAATCAACTATGGTTGGGAATGGGATTTAAATTTTCTAAAAAATAGTGATGCCTCAAAAAAACATATTCAGCCTTATCTTCACTCAAAGGATATCTCTAGAATTGATCTTATAATACGCTGGGGCGGAAGAAGACGCTTAAGTGGATTGTTACCAGTTCAAGCAGTTTATTCGGATTTTTATGTTTTGGATAATTATTGGCCTGATTTTAAAAAAGAAGACTTTTACAACGCATTATCTTGGTATAATGATCAAGATGTTACTTTAGGTGGCTAAATATATTCCGCCACATGAAAGAAAGAAAATACCTTCTTTGTACTCCAATATATTTTATGTTATTATTAAAATAATAATTTACATTAATTATATATTGGAGTGAAAATTATGCTTAAAATTCTTTTAACATATTTATTACTAATTAATTTTATTGGATTTATTATTATGCTTATAGACAAGCAAAGAGCTATTCATAAGGAATGGAGAATACCCGAAAAAACTCTTATTGGAATTTCTATAATTGGCGGTTCCATTGGTATGCTACTCGGAATGTCAACCTTTAGACATAAAACAAAGCATAAGAAGTTTACAATTGGAGTTCCATTTATACTTCTTATGCAAATTAGCTTAATTATCTTTTTACTTTATTATGTTATTCACTAAAAATGACATAATAAAGCCCCACTAAAATTAGAGGAACTTATTATTATTTCTTTTCATGTGCCTAACTTTATAATTCTACATATATACTTACTTCACTATACTTAGACATATATCCAAACAAAGAAATTATATAAATGTTTGTGAAATGGGCATTTGAAAATAAGCTGCTAAAAACACTTAAGGGAAGGTTGTTCCACTTTAGCTTATCACACTGAATAGTGGGAACAAGCTACAGTGGGTGCAGCCTTCCCTTTAGTGTTTTCAGCGATATTTTCATAGTCCCATGGAATAAACATTTATATAATTTCGGTTGATTATGAAATCCTATAGTGAAATTTTCTAAAGTTTATTAAGGTCAAAAGGTGTATTTTGGTATACACAATAGTTTAGCCAATTTCCAAAAACTATACTTGCTGTTGCTCTCCATATATATTTAGGAGTCTCATTTGCATCATCATTTTTGAAATAATTTTTAGGCATTGCTATATTCTCACCTTTTTCCCTGTCTCTTACATATTCATCTTTTAGTGTATCTCTGTCATATTCCATATGTCCTGTAATAAATACACTTCTTCTATCTTTTGTTGCTACTATAAATACACCAGCTTCTTCAGATTCAGATAATATTTCTAATTCTGATACCTTTTCTATATCTTCACGTCTTACTTCAGTATGCCTAGAATGAGGTGCATAAAATACATCATCTAATCCTCTTGTAAGATCTGCTTTTTCATCATTTGGCCAATGCGGAAATACTCCAAACATTTTTTCATCTAAATCATACTTCGGTATACTAAAGTGATAATATAACCCTGCTTGAGATGCCCAACATATATAAACAGTTGAAAATACGTTAGTTTTGCTCCACTTCATTATTTCAGTAAGCTCTTCCCAGTATGTAACATCCTCAAAATTCATTTTTTCTACTGGTGCTCCAGTTATTATAAGTCCATCAAATTTCTCATTCTTTATATCGTCAAAGTAACAATAAAATTTATCTAGATGCTCTGATGGGGTATTTTGGGATATATAAGTCTTTGTTTGAATAAGTGTTATCTCTACTTGTAATGGTGTATTAGATAAATATCTAAGCAATTGATTCTCTGCCACTATTTTTTTAGGCATTAAATTAAGAATTGCTATTTTTAATGGTCTTATATCTTGAGTATTAGCCCTCTCATCATTCATTACAAATATATTTTCATTAGACAAAACCTGAAATGCAGGTAATTCAATAGGAATTTTTATTGGCATTCCTCAGCCCCCCTTAAATTTAGTATTTCTTTTGCTTAAAGCACATTTCAAAAGAAAATGAGCTGTTAAAGTTAGTACCGCATAAGTCTATTTCTTAAACTGGATATCTATATAAGGAAACGCATTGAGAAATTTATTTACTATCTGTTATTTGATTTTTGATCAAGAATAATGTATTTAATTAGTTAAGAGTTAATAACTAAGAACTAATAGATAATGATGAAATCCCTGACGGGGATTTCTAAAAAATATTTTTATTGAAAAGCCTAGGGCTTTTCTTCCGCATCTCTTACCTCTTACTTCTTATCTCTTACCTGTATAAAGTCTTTTCCTTAAATACAGTTATCACAAAAATTACAGGTTATAAATATAATTTTCAATGAGGAACCTATAATTATTATATCAAAATTCTACATTCAAGCAATATAACTCTATAACATAAGTTTAACTAAATTTCTATAAAAGTATTTACTATTTGTAATTAATATAATCAATATATGATTCCTTTCCACAATTATGCTATACTGATAAATATATTAAAAAAGGGGGGCATTGGAACTAAGAGTAAGAAAGTAATTGGATATTGTAGAGTATCAAGTAATAAGCAAAAGGACGATTTAGAAAGACAAGTTGAAAATGTTAAAACTTATATGATTGCTAAAGGATATTCTTTTGATGTTATTCCTGACATAGGAAGTGGAATTAACTACAATAAAAAAGGATCGAATCAATTAATAGACATGATAACTAATTCAGAAGTTGAAAAGATAGTAATTCTATATAAAGATAGATTATTAAGGTTTGGTTTTGAAATCATAGAAAATCTATGCAATAAATATGGAGCAACTATTGAAATTATAGACAATACTGAAAAAAACAGAAGAACAGGAATTAGTTGAAGATTTAATTCAAATTGTTACAGTTTTTAGTTGTAGACTTCAAGGCAAGAGAGCCAATAAAGCAAAGAAAATGATTAAGGAGTTGTTAGAGAATGATACTGGCGAATAAAGTTAGAATTATTCCAAGTATAGAGCAAGAACAAAAACTATGGCGATCTGTTGGTACTTCAAGATTTATTTATAATTGGACACTTGCAAGACAAGAAGAAAATTACAAGAATGGTGGAAAGTTTATATCTGATGGGGATTTAAGAAAGGAATTAACTATTTTAAAGAAAACAGAAGAGTTTAAATGGCTGAGTAGAGTATCTAATAATGTGGCAAAACAAGCGGTTAAAGATGGATGTGACGCTTTCAAAAGATTCTTTAAAGGATTAGCAGATAAGCCAAGATTCAAAAGTAGAAGAAAGTCTAAACCATCATTCTATAATGACAATATGAAATTAAAAGTTAAATCTAATATAGTCTTAATTGAAAAAGTAGGTTGGGTTAAAACAGCAGAACAAATACCAATGAATGTTAAATATACTAACCCAAGGATAAGTTTTGACGGAAAGTATTGGTTTTTGGCAGTAGGAATAGAAAAAGAGCAACCATTAGTGGAATTAACTACTGAATCGATTGGTATAGATGTTGGAGTAAAAGATTTAGCTATATGCTCCAATGGAATGACATTTAAAAATATTAATAAAACTAAAAAAGTTAAGGAACTTGAAAAAAGGCTACGTAGATTACAACGTAGGGTATCTTGCAAATACCTAAAAAATAAAGAAGGGAGTAAGTTTGTCAAAACAAGTAATATTATAAAAATCGAAAAGCAGATTAAATTACTTCATAGAAAATTAGCTAATATAAGAAGTAATCATAGTCACCAAGCAACGAATATGATAGTGAAAACCAAGCCATCAAGAGTTGTTATGGAAACACTTAATATTAAAGGTATGATGAAAAATAAGCATTTATCAAAAGCAATTGCAAAACAATGTTTATACGAATTTAAAAGACAAATGCAATATAAATGTGAATATAATGGAATTGAATTTGTTGAAGCTGACAAATGGTATCCTTCATCAAAGACTTGTAGTGAGTGTGGTCATATAAAGCCAAAGCTTTCATTATCAGAAAGGACATATATCTGTGAGGAATGTGGTTGCGTTATAGATAGAGATTTAAACGCGAGTGTCAATCTTTCAAGATATGAATTAGCAGTTTAATCATAAGTGAACATCCAAATTTAATATTTGGAAATGTGAACTTACACCTCAGGCGCTTAAACGATACTACTAATATGTACCATGCGTTGTATGGGAATTTAAGCCCTTGGAGCGTTATATCAAGCCAAAGTAGCTTTTAGCAAAATGGGACGCATTGAACAGGGAATTAAACAATATTTATAGATTTTTATAAATTTTTGGCAACGGCTTACATATATGATATTAAATAATACTGTGATGATTGGATTTATTGGAACTTATACTAAAAATAAAAGTAAAGGAATATATAAAATAATTTTTGACACTACTTCTGGTAATATTGAAAAATTTAATTTAGCTTATGAAATAGAAAATCCTACATATTTATCTATTGATAGAGAAAGACATATTATATATTCGTGTTGTAAAATCGATGACAAAACTGGAGTATCATCATTTAAATATTGGCAAGAAAAAAATGAATTGTATTTAATAAATAATTATCTTTCTGAAGAAAAACAACCTTGTCATGTAAGCATAAGTAATAGCAAGCAAATACTTATATCTTCAAATTATCATGAAAACAAAATGATTGTCTATAATACTTTAGAAGGCTTAATTTTAAACTATCCTGTGATTGGAAATCATAGTCCTTTCTGCATAAATGCTTTAAAAGAAGAAAAACCTCATATTCATTGTTCTATGTTTACTCATGATGAAAATTATATTTTGTCAATTGATCTAGGTATTGATAAAATGATTGTTTCAGCTATAAAAGATGATAAACTTGTTTATAAGGAACATCTCAGTTATTCTTTTCCTGCTGGAACTGGCCCAAGGCATGTGACTTATTCAAATTCTACTTATCCCTTTTATTATGTTTTAAGCGAGCTAACTTCTGAAATTTTTGTTTTTGAATATAATTTAAATAACGAAGTACTTTTTAAAAACATTCAAACTATAAACAGTTTGCCTGAAAATCATACTGGCAAAAAATCTGGAGCTGCAATTAGAATTCATAGAAATAATAAATTTCTATATACTTCAGATAGAGGTAATAATTCAATAAGTTTATTTTTAATTAATTCTCACGATGGACACTTAAAATATGCAGACACTTTTTCTTGTGAAGGAAATTCACCTAGAGATTTTCAAATAGATCCAACAGGTAACTTTTTACTTTGTGCTAATGAAAATTCTGATAATATATCTATATTCTCTATCAATCAACTTACTGGAGTTTTGAAGTTTATTAAGTCAGAAAACATTCCAACTCCTACGTGTATAGAATTTACCTAAGGCACATGAAAAAAAATAATAGACCAAAGATGCGACGCATATTTTGTACCAGACAAGGAAGCAATTTATGCTCATAGTGGGCCTATTAGCTTAAATTACTGACGCAGTATGGTACAAAATAGGCAAGCATACTGGTCTATTATTTTTTTGATTGTGCCTAAATCAGTTGCCGAGGATAAGTATCGTACAGATGCTTATCCTCTATCTCTATTAAATATACGTACATATAAGTTTAACTTAAGTCAATCTATTAATAATCATACGTAAATTTACATTTATTTTTATGTAAACCTTTTTACTTTTTGACATTGCTAATTAACTTAATTATAATAAAAAAAATTTAACAATTTTAAAAGGAGGAGTTTATTTTGAATAAACAAAGCTTGATAAATCATATTAAAGCCTCTAATAAAGATATAAAATGTGATTTAGCAATTAAAAATATAACAATAATTGATGTTTTTAATAAAGATAGATTTATAGATAGTATTGGAATTAAAGATGGCTATATTGTAGGGATTGGAGATTACGATGCATTTGAAACTATAGATGGTACTGATAAATACATTTGTCCTGGGCTTATTGATTCTCATTGTCATATAGAATCAAGTTTAGTAACACCAACAGAATACTCTAAATTTGCCTTATTAAACGGAATCACATCTGTCATTGCAGATCCACATGAAATTTCTAATGTAATGGGTACTGAGGGCATAGATTTTATGCTTAGTTCTTCAAATGAACTTCCTTTTGATATATACTTTATGCTTCCATCTTGTGTTCCAGGAACTAGCTTTGAAAGTTCTGGAGCAACTTTGCTATCTAATGATATAAATAATTATTATAAAAATGATAAAGTTTTAGGCTTGGCTGAAGTTATGGATTTCCCAGCAGTAGCTTATTGCAAAGAAAATATGATTGATAAAATTTATGATGCTATAAGTAATAATAAGGTTATCGATGGCCATGGCGCTGGATTTACATCTATGATGACTAATACCTATAGAAGCGCACATATTTTAACTGATCACGAATGCAATAATGCAAGCGAAGCTGTTGAAAAAATTAGACGTGGAATGTATGTTTTAATTAGAGAAGGTACAGTTGCTAAAAATTTAAAGGAGCTATTGCCAGCTGTAAATGAAAGTAACAGTAATAGATTTTGTTTTTGCACTGATGACAAACACATTGATGATATTGCTGATAACGGCTCAATTAATAGTTCTATTGTCTTTGCCATAAAATCCGGTCTAAAGCCTGAAACTGCAATTCAAATGGCAACTATTAATACTTGTAGTCTTTACAAATTAAATAATAAAGGTGCTATAGCCCCTGGCTATATTGCTGATTTTATTATATTAGATAATTTAGAGGAATTTAAAATATCTAAAGTCTTCAAAGAAGGGAAACTTATTGTAACTGATAATAAAATTATTAGTACTGACTCTAATTTACTTAAAAAATCACTTAATACCTATGATAATACTATTAACTTGCCAAATATAAATGAAAATAGTTTTGCTATAAATATAAAAAACAAAGATTATAAAAAAATAAACGTAATTCAAATAATTCCAAACAAATTAGAAAGCATGCACTTAAAGCTGAATCTTTCGGATATTAAGTCAATGAACAATGGAAATAATTTAGCATTTACATCATCACCTGAAGATGATTTAGTAAAAATTTCAGTAATCGAAAGACATAAAGCTTCAGGAAATATCGGTCTCGGAATATTAAAAGGTTTAGGACTTAAAACCGGTGCCATCGGAACTACCATCGCTCATGATTCCCATAACTTAATCCTTGCAGGAACAAATGACAAAGATATGGTTTTTGCAGCTAAAGAATTAGAAAAAATGCATGGTGGCATTATAGTCGTTAAAGATGAAACTATTCTTGCCCATATTCAACTTGAAATTGGCGGACTTATGACTAATAGAAATTATACTGAAATTGAAGCTGATTTAAAAAATCTTCACAATGCTATTAAAATAATAGCTCCTGACATTGATTTTAATCCTTTTTTAACACTATCCTTCTTATCATTGCCAGTAATTCCAGATTTAAAAATTACAGATAAAGGCTTGTTTGATGTTACTAACTTCAAATTCATAGATATATGTGAACCTTAAAAATGTAACAATCAACCGAACTTAGATACATCTGTGTTTCATTAGGAATTGCGATATAGGGAAACTAATTAATAAGTTTATTTATTATATGTCATTTGATTTTTGATCAAGAATAATATATTTAATTAGTTAAGAGTTAAGAACTAAAAACTAAGAGTTGATGATGAAATCCCTAAACGGTATTTCTAAAAAATATTTTTTGAAAAGCCTATGGCTTTTCTCCCTTACCTCTTACCTCTTACCTCTTAACTCTTACTTCTTACCTCTTACCTCTTACCTCTTACCTGTATAAAGTCTTTTTCTCAGATGCAGTTATTACAAAAATTACAGGTTATAAATATAATCTTCAATGAGAAACCCTATAATAATGATTCCTTGGAAACCGAAACAAAACATGCTCCTTATTTCGGCAAGCTATATTTATATCTATATATCATGTTTTACTTTAGTAATTACTATGGAAATTTCTTTAATTAAATCAACTTGATCCCCAATTCTAGAAATTCTAGGACTTTCAATAATTTTTACAATTGGCCTTAACGGAAATCCAGGTACTGTTTCTTTAACCACAGCTACTTCTCCAGTACTAATCTCTACAATAGTTCCTTTAGGATAAGGAATCACAATTCTGCAAAAAGTATTAACAATATTATAATCAAACATCGTTCCTGCATTAGACATTAAATATTCTAAAACATCGCTTGGAAACATTGCTCTTTTTTCTGGCAGATCTGTTGATAAATTATCATACGCATCTGCAACACTTACAATATTACTTAAATCAACAATATTGTCTTTATTTAACCCATCCGGATATCCTTTTCCATCTGGTCTTTCATGATGCTGTAACACTATTAATTTACTCAAACTATTTATATTATAAGTACTTGATAAATACTTATAACCAAGCCTTGGATGCTGCATCGTGATTTGTTTTTCTTCATCACTTAATTCATCTTTCTTATCCAAAAGTATATTTGGCAATAATGATTTTCCTATATCATGAATTAAAGCACCTATACAAAGAGCTTCTAATTTCTTTTTAGGCAATTTAAATGCTATTCCTATGGTAAGAGATATAACTGCTACATTTACTGAATGAGAATACATATAATTATTCATGCTTCGTATATCTACTAATGCAAGCATTATATCTTTATGGTTTAATATATCTTCAATTATATTTACTGCCATTTTTCCTATATTGTAAAAATAGCTTTGCTCTTGCCATGAGTAATCACTTTCTTTATTCCGTTCTTGATTAAGTCTATTAAGTCGTCCGATATTAGCAAAAGCTTCTTTTATAGTTATAATTGCTTTTTGCCTTATTTCTGGTTTAATAATATCTTCAATTTCTTCATTACTATATTTATCAACAATATATATTGATAAAATATTTATTTCCATTATTTTCGCAATAGTAGCTTCCCTTAAAACTACCCCTGCCCTTAGTAATACACGTCCATCTAAATCATACAATGTTTTACCAAGAACTGTATTAGGTTTTACATATTCAATTGGGACTAATCTCAAAGTTTATATCCCCCTAACTATCTATAAATTCCCTACTTTTTTATTGTGCCTATATATAGAATATAGACGCAAATTACCTTTACAAGGCTAATGATATTATTCTCAATTTTTATTAATTCTAAACAAAATTTGTTTATCCCTGAACATCTTAATTTCTTATATATTATACTATCGATAACTATTAGAATTTCCTTAATAAAATTAAGTGTTTTTATAGATATCCAGTTTAAGAACTAGACTTATTAATGTAATATATTCACATATTTACTAGATTTTTAATATACATCTGCACCAGAAATCAGAAATATTTTTGTGCAACAGGCATTTGAAAATGAGCTGTCCAAGGTTCTTAGTTGGAGGTTGTTCCACTTTAGCTTGTCACTACTTTAAGTGGGAGCATGCTAAAGTGGGCACAACCTCCAACTTAGAACCTTCAGCGACATTTTCATAGTCCTGCGAAACAAAAACATTTCTGATTTCGGTAAATTATCTCATAAGTTTGAGCACGTTGGGGGTGTTTATAAAACTTTTAAGAATTTTCTTTTAAAATAAATTTTTCTATAACATTAGCTATTCCATCTTCATCGTTAGATGTAGTAATAAAATTTGCCGCGTCCTTAACCTCTGAAGTTGCGTTCCCCATTGCCACTCCAAGACCTGCAAATTTTACCATAGATAAATCATTTCCTGCATCACCACATGCTATTATTTCTTCTCTCTTTATTCCTAGGTATTCTCCAAGTTTTTGCAAGCCTAACCCCTTATCTACTTCTTTATGAGTAAATTCCAAGAAGAAAGGTGCACTTTTAAATACATTATACTTTTCATATACTTCATCAGATAACTTTTCTATAGCTGGATCCAATATTTCTTGTGGATCTATCATCATAACCTTTATAATATCTTCATCATCTTCTACCTTATTGAAGTCTCTTATATGTACATCTATTCCATTTAATGTTGCTTCATGTTCTGTATATTGGCTCATCTTAGGTGCTATTAATCCATCCTTAGCAGAAAAAGCATGAATATTAATATTGAGCTTTTTACTTATTTCGTATATATATTTTAAATCTGAACCTTTTAAAGATACCTTTGATATAATTTCTTGTGTTTTAGTATTTTGAACTAATCCACCGTTAAAACTAAGTACATAGTCTTCGTCCTTTAATAAATCAAGTTCTTCTAAAAATCTAGTCAATCCATTTAAAGGTCTTCCTGATGCTAGTACAATTTTAACACCCTTTGCTTCTGCTGCCTTTATAGCTGCTTCATTTCTTTCTGAAATTTTCTTATCTGTTGTTAGTAATGTGCCATCCATATCTAATGCTATTAGTTTATACATTGTTTCCCTCCATCTGTAGCTAATACAACAAATCAATTGTTAACTATATTATAATACAAGTTTTTCTTTTTTCATATTATATTAGGCATATAAATTAAGGTCATGTATCTATCAAAATACATGACCTTTATTTTAGCTCCTATAAATTCATAAACCTATCATATTGTTTATCTAATTCATCTAAATTTGACTGTAAGAATTTATGGAAGGTTTCTTCTTCTAGCCTATAAGAAAATAATGGAGAATTTAAAAATTGCAAATACTTTTCTGTTAAAGGAATTATTTCTTCATCTGGCACCTTATATACATGCCTAAGAATATCAAAAAATGTTCCTCCTTCAAAGGCTTTTAATCTCTTTTTTGATGTATACATAACATTCGTAACTTTATCCCCGCCAAAAATTTCTACTTGTTCTTGTATTGACCCATATCCTTTTTTCAACATATCAATATATTCATTTACAATAGCATCTTTAGAATTGCCTATATTTTTTCTTGAAATTATATTTCTTAAAACCTCATAGGATTTTTCTTCTGATATCCAAAATGCTTGTTCCAATACATCTGTCATCTTATAAAAGCTTTTTCCTTTGATGTTTTCTCTTGCACGGTCTTCTATATATTTCAACAATCTTTCTTCTGTAACTGTTAACATTCTTTATCCACCTCTAAACCTAAATTTTGATTACTTCTTTCAATTTTTCAATATTTATATTTTCTTCAAATAATTTAGCCAGTTTATCGTATTGATTATCCTTATATTCATTTATTTTATCTACAATTACTTCTTGAGTTATCATTACATTGCTATTTTACTGAAGAGATTTTACAAATAAGCTAATAAACTCTTCTGAATCAAATATACCATGAAGGTACGTTCCCGCAACTACTCTTTCTTCATCACATACTCCTACAATATTACCAGCTGAATCTTTTATAAATGGAATTGCCTTTTTACCTATTTTGCTTATTCCATTATGGATTTCATATCCGTTAATGGTACTTGCTTCTATATTTCGTACTAATTTAAGATCGCATAAGATTTCTCCTTTAGTTTGCTTTGTAATTTTAGTTTCATTAAACCTTGTTTTTATATCTAAAAATCCAAATCCCTCTTCTTGAGAAATACTCCCTTCAACTCCTAATTTATCTAGTATACATGTTCCAAGCATTTGATAGCCGCCACATATCCCAAAAATTTGAGTACCATTTTCCTTTAATTCTTTAATTTTACTAAACAACTTATTTTCTTTAATATTTTGTAAGTCCTCAATTGTATTTTTTGTTCCAGGGATTATTATTAAATTAGGATTTTTTAATTCACTAGGTTTTGTAACATACCTAACTGTTACTCCTGGCATCCTCTCTAAAATATTAAAGTCTGTAAAGTTTGACATATGAGAAAGTCTTATGATCGCAATATCTAACGTTCCATTTTCTTCACTATTTTTAATTCTTTCCGTTACACTATCTTCATCTTCAATATCAAACTTTTCATAAGGCATAACTCCAAGGACTGGAATGTTTATAATATCTTCTAGCTGCTTTATTGCTGGTTTAAATAATTCCATATTTCCCCGAAACTTATTTATTATTATCCCTTTTACTCTTTTTCTCTCTAACTCTGATAATAATTGAATTGTTCCAACTATAGAAGCAAAAACTCCGCCTCTATCAATATCTGAAACTAAAATCACTGGCGCATCTGCTGCTTCTGCCATAGCCATATTAGAAATATCACTATCTTTTAAATTTATTTCAGCACAGCTGCCAGACCCCTCTAAAACAATTATATCATAATTTTTATTTAATTTTTCATAAGCTTTCTTTACTTTTATTTTTAAATCCTTGTTAAGTTCCTTATATTTGTAAGGCTCAATATTACAAAAAACTTTTCCATTTACAATTACTTGGGTACAGTTACCACTCGGTTTTAATAAAACTGGATTCATCAAAGCATCCGGCTCTATTTTACATGCTTCAGCCTGAACTACCTGTGCTCGTCCCATTTCTAAACCATCTTTTGTCACATATGAATTTAACGAAATATTTAATGCCTTAAAAGGAGCTACATTTAAGCCCAGATTTTTTAAATATCTACATAGGGCTGTAACTAAAGTACTTTTTCCAACAGAAGATGCTGTACCTAAAAACATTACACTTCTTTTATTCATTGAATTTACTCCTTCCAAATTTGGGTTCTTAGGGATCTGAAAGAAACTAACAAATCAACCCGTTAGTTTTTATGTATATAAGATCTAACTATAATTGTACATTATTAATGATTAAATATCCAAAGTCATTTATTATATCTTTTTTAACTTTATTGAATTTAATCCTATTATTAAATATTGGCCCATCAAATACTAGTGTATGATATTCTCCGTTTTCTCCGCACGGATCACACCCTAATCTCTTTATTTCTTGAATAACATCCTTAGTTAATTCTCTACCTAAAAATTCTTGTCCCAAGGCTTTTAAATTTACTTTTTTAATTATAGCTTTAAAACCATAATCCATAAATTCATTGACTAAACTTTCCCTATCTTCTTGCCATAAAGGAAATATTCCTTTAATATCTGCTGCATCACATCTATCTAAGCACCATTTTTTATGAGCTTCTATATCTATATCTCCAAAGACACATATTTCTGCTCCTTTGCCCTTTGCAAGTTTTAGCGCGCTTTCAAATTCTTGTTCATAAACTTTGCCATCACTGCAGTCAACCTCAATAATTGGAATTTCTAATTCCTTAGAAACACTTTGTAAAATATCTCTTGGTATTTTGTGAAAACAAGAATCATTTTGATTATCAAAAGTAACTACTAATCCAATTACATTGTAACCACTTTTTATCATTCTATATAAGGATAAAGTACAATCCTTCCCTCCGCTAAAAGAGACTACAACTTTTTCTTCACTCATTTTTCCACCTCATTTTGTAATTTATTTTAGTTCGAATTCTGCTGTTAATGTTCCACCTAATTTTACTATTCTATATTTACCTGCAGTTAAATTATTAAAGTTTTCTAATGAAATAACCTGAGTACTTGTTTTTCCTGGCTGCAAACTGTATGCAATTTGAGCAATCATTACTTCTTCCTTAAACGGAACTTTAATCCAGTTATTATTTTCAAACTTTTCTACTTCATATTGCAATCCATAATAGACTTCCTTCTTACTATTATTAGTAATATAAACTTTAATTTCCCTTGTACCAAGTTCATATATACTTTTCTCAGTTTTCATAGTAAGATCTTGTAAATTAGATTCATCTTGTTTTGTAGTATTGTCTGTAGAAGAAGAACTTGGAATCCAGACACCATCTGTCCCCAAATAATAACCATCTATAGTTGTATTAAAAACCATCACACCATTTTTATCCAAGTAATACCACTTTCCATTATCATTTAACCAACCAGTTTTCATTTCGCCTGAAGGGTTCAAATAAAACCAACTATTATCTACTTTAATCCACCCAGTTGCCATATTCCCATCGTCTTTAAGATAATAATAATTTCCTCCATCGTTTAACCATCCAGTTTTTATGCTGCCGTTTTCATAGTAATTCCAACCATCATTTGTTTTTATCCATCCATCATTTAAATCTGCCTTAGCTCCAGTTGAAGTTCCTATACTCATTCCTAGAACCATACATATTGCTAACGCCACACTTCTTTTGTTCATAATTACCCTCCCTTTCAGTTTTGTTACATATTGCAGCCTGCAATTAATCTTTAATTATATACTTTATATTACTCTTTATTTTCATACTCTTCAAATAAATTCCTCAAGACTTTTATTAAAATAGAATTTTCTTCATGCGTTCTTACTGCAATCCTATAATAATTGCTATCTAATCCTTCATAATTACTACAACTTCTGATTAATATATTCTTCATTAAAAGTTCATGCCTTAAATTTATATTAATAAGCACTCTTAAGAAAATAAAATTTACACTTGGTTTATATATCTTTAATTCTTTAAATTGCTTTAATTCTTCATATAAATATTCTTTTTCATTATTTACATATTCAATTGATTCTTTTATGTAATTTTCATCCTTTACTCCAACTTTTGTAGCTATTTCAGCTAATATATTAATGTTCCAAGCTGGAGCTATCACATCTATTTTTTTCTTTAACGTTGCATTATTACAGATTCCATATCCAATTCTTAAACCTGGAAGTGCAAAGAATTTAGTTAACGACTTTATTACGATTAAATTATCATATTCATTTATAAAAGAAACCATTGATAAATCTTCTTTTATAAAATCTAAAAAAGATTCATCTATTACAGCCATGACACCATTTTCTTTAGCTTTCATCAAAATTTTTATTAATAATTCTTTTCGTGTTATAACTCCTGTTGGATTGTTAGGATTACATATAAATATTAAGTCTAATTTGCTATTTATATACTCAAAAATATCCTCTTGTATACGAAAGGCATTTTCTTCTTTTAATTTATAATAGATTATCTTTCCGCCTACAGCCTTTGTTGCTTCTTCATATTCCGAAAAGGTAGGTGCTAAAATTAAAGTTTTCTTCGGATTAATACCTCTAACTATATTAAATAAAACTTCTGCTGCCCCGTTACCTAATATTATACTTTCTTTATCTATATTTTCAAATTCACTTATTGCGCATTTAAGCTCAAAATAAGTTATATCTGGATATTTTTCAATTTGATCTAATCCATTAATAACGGCATTTCTTACACTGTTTGGCATTCCTAATGGATTTATATTAGCTGAAAAATCAATAATCTTATCATATTCTAATTTATTTTCTCTGCTTAATTCTTTTGCATTTCCACCATGACCAAAATTTGCCACAAGATCCCCCCTCTATTCTTAGTGACAAGTTATAAGTTGTCACTCCTATTCTACAATTATGCTAATTAATAAAGCTATTAAAAATCCTATAAAGGATGACAAATAAAGAACTTTAGCTGTTTTATAAACATCGTTAATGTCTATTTCCTTAATTTTATCTCCTATTGTTGGTTTTTTTACAAGCTTTCCAAAATAATAATTAGCACCACCAAGCTCTACTCCTAATGCTCCTGCCATTGCAGCCTCTGGATGAGCACTATTAGGGCTTGTATGATTATATCTATCCCTTTTGTAAATCTTAAAGCTATTTTTATAATCATATCCTAAAATTCCTGATGCAAGTACTATTAATAAGCCTGTTGCTCTGGCAGGAATATAATTAAAAACATCATCTAATTTTGCTGAAAAATATCCAAACTCTAAGTATTTATCATTTTTATATCCAAACATTGAATCTAAAGTATTTACTGCCTTATATGTAAAAGCTAGTGGTGCTCCAAAAATACCTGCATAAAATAGAGGAGCTATAATCCCATCTGCCATATTTTCAGCTATAGTTTCAACTACTGCTTTTATTATCCCTTCTTTATTTAAGCTCCCAGTATCCCTGCCTACAATAAAGGATAGTTGCTTTCTCGCGCCATCTATGTCATCTTTTGTCAAAAATTTAATTACCTTATATCCTTCAACTACTAATCCTTTAGAAGCTATGCAAAAATATATTAAAATTCCCTCAATAATAATTCCAAAATAAATATTAATTTGTTTGCATATTTTCACTGTTTCAAAGGTAATTATAAACGTCACTAAGATCGTACATATCCAAGTTAGCAACCCCGCAAGCTTTAAATATTTTCTTAACAAACTTCTAAAAAACATTTCAAACTTTTTAGCAATATACCCAATTCCTCTAACAGGATGAAATGGATTATTCGGATCTCCAATAATTAGGTCTAAAAGAAATCCTATTGTTAATTCAATCATACAATCCCCACTTTTTTTATAATAAATTCATTATTTTCTTCTATATTTATAATAAGCTCGTAGCCTTCACCATTTTTAGGCTGCCATTCATAAAATTCTTTACTATCATCATACAACATTTCTAATATCATACCTATGCTTCCACCATGAAGCACTCCAAAAGCTATTTCTATATTTTTCTCTCCCAAATAATTTATAAGTTCTGTAAAACCTTCTTTAATTCTCTTTCTAAATTCCAATCTATTTTCACCATTAGGACATCTTATGTATCCTTCTCTATCATCTACCCAAGTTGTATACTCGTTTAATAATTTTAAATCTTCATAAGATTTTAGCTCAAATTCTCCAAAATTATATTCAAAAAATTTTTCTAAAATAATATAATTATTTCCCGGGCAAAGAATTTCTAAAGTTTGATTTGCTCTTTTGGCTCCACTTGTAAAATAAAAATCACATTTTTCGTATTGATGTCCCTTTGAAATTTCTTTTAATTCTTTTATTCCATTTTCGCTTAACTCTACATCACTTTTTCCACAATATAATTTATTTTCATTACAATAAGTTTTTCCATGCCTAATCAAATATAATTTAATTTCTTTTATTTGTGTACATTTAGCAATAGAATTATTATTTAATGTTTCCACTAAATCTCCCCCAAATCTTTAAGCATATTCAGAAAATTAATAAATCCGCATGTTAGTCCATTTCCTGTTATATGCCTTATTTTAACTTATTTTCAATTCCAAAAAATATTCTGTATACTGAATCAGAGTTTTGAGATAAAAACTGCATTACACGCCCTGTTTCTTCTCTCCATATTCTATCTTCCCTCCCCATAGGTACTATTCCTGAATTTACTTCATCGCAAATAATAATTTTATTTTTTAAGTAATTTATATTATTTTTTAAAATATCTAATGAATTGATTTTATTTGCAACACAAGCCCTTGTAAATATATGTAATCCACATATGACTTTTTTATCATAATTAAGATTTCTATCTTTGCAAAAAAATATTTCCCCGTTATCCTTGTGAAACTTTTCTTTTACAAATTCTAATTTTCCATTATAAGCTCCACCAAAAATCAATATCATTAATTCTTACCTCCAAATTATTCCCAAAGCTAATATTCCTGTTACCTCTCCTACAACTAAAGCAAATCCAGCAACATCACCTGATATACCACCAAATTCTTTTTTGCATTTTTCTACTGCCCAGGTAACTGCAAGGGTTATTGATAAAACTAATAATATTCCATAGCATTTAAGCGAAGCAAAAGTTATTATCCCCATAATTAATAGACATATTATCATTATAACTCTATCTTGAATATTAGTTCCCTTTTTAAAATAACTTCCAAGGGTACTTTCTTTTATTGTTGTTCTGCTCAAAAGAAAATATGCTACAGCACTCCTACTTATTATTGGAATCAAAATTAATATGTAATGATTAATATTTTTTTCTACAATAGAATATATCCCTCCATATTGGAGAAAAAACAATATTATTACGGATATTACTGAAAATGCCCCAGTTCTAGAATCTTTTAATATTCTTAACTTTTCTTCCCGGTATCTCCTAGAAAGGACTGCATCGCAAACATCCATAAAGCCATCCAAATGCAACATACCTGTTACTATAAATGGCACAATCATAATTATTACACTTTTTAAAACTATTGAACAATAAAAAAAGCTTAATAAAAAATAAACAAAACTCCATAAAATCCCTACAATCAATCCAATTATAGGATAAAATTTCATCATGTTTTTAACACCTTCATCATCCCATTCAACATAGGGAGTTGGAAGTATGGTAAACATACTAAGTGCCATTATAAAGCTTTTATAAAGTTTTTTCATAAAACATTTTCTCCTCATAATTTAATATACATTGAATATCTATTTACGGAAACTCGACTCACATTCGTTCGCTGAGTAAGTTCGAGTGACCAAATACAAGATTTGGACTCCGTCACTTATGATATTTAATATTTCCAAAGCTACATTCAATAACCTTATGACAAAGCTTTGCAAGTTCTCTGTTTATTATGCCAAGCTGCCTTCTAAAATTTTCAGTTATTTCATCATACACTATAGCATCATTAAATATGTAATCTGATATTATCACTGTATTTCTAGCCTTATATACAATTTTTATTAATCCATCTAATATATTTTGAGAAGGATCCTGTATTATTTCATCACCCATAAACATTTCATTAGTTAAAAGTGAAGTGATACTATCTATTAATACAGTATCCTCTGTGCTTATTTTTCTTATTATATCCTGCAAATTACTTTGTTTTTCTATAGTTACAAAATTTAATCCCTCTCTATTTTTAATATGTAACTGTACTCTTTTTTTATCTTCTTCGTCATAAGGTTTCATAGTAGCTATATAAATCACCTTATCTTTATTTAAAGTTAAAGCTATTTTCTCACCAATTTGTGATTTTCCGCTTTTTGAACCACCAATTATTAAATAATTCACTTTTCTTCATATCCTTGCTCTATATTTAGCTATTAAATTGCATTTCATTTTTAAATTTGAGGTTATTCACCTCTAAAAATATTCTTAACTATTTTTCTATACCCATCCTTGAATATATTCCCTTTTCATATGGATGCTTTACAGCTTTAATTTCAGAAATATAGTCTGCAAATTCAATTAATTTTTCATTTGGGCCTCTTCCTGTTAATACAACCTCTAACCCTTTAGGTTTATTTTTAAGGAACTCTACTACTTCATCTACAGATACTAAATCTAAATTAGTTGTTGCAATTATTTCATCCATTATAAGTAAATCAAAGGCTTCATCAATAGCTTTTTTAGTTACTTTTCTAAATCTTTCTTCATGCTCAATCTTAATCTGACTTTGCTCTTCTGGTGTCATAAATTTAAAGAACTTTTTTACCGGTGTTCCTTTAAATACCTGAAAGTTTTCTCCAAGTTTTCCAATGGATATTAATTCACCTGTATCATTATCCTTTAAAAATTGAGTAAGTAACACTTTTTTATCTCTACCACAAGCTCTAATTCCAAGTCCCATAGCTGCTGTAGTTTTTCCTTTTCCATCTCCACAATAAATGTGAATAAGTCCTAGTTCCATAAAATTTCTCCTTTCTAATATGCATTACTTTAAAGTCTGCATCTGTATATTATTATTGATATTACGTAAAATAAAGCTGAAAGGTGGTTGTATAATGAAAAAATATACTTTTCTATTTCTTATTTTATTATGCTTTTTCTTTAGCATGATTACAATAATACCTGCATTTGCAGCTAATGTTTTTAAGGAAGGTGTTTATAAAGCTGCAGATTTTAATTTTTCACCAGATAATACCTATTTTGTTCAAAATGTCTCAGATAAAGATAGTGTTCATGTTTTCCTTTTTGATGAAAATCAACTTGAAATACAATCTATACGACTAGAACCTCAATCAAAAAAATATAATTTGCTTCCTTTAAAGCCTACTTACAGAATTGCTATAGTTGGTAATGGAAATGTATTTATTGCTTAAAGGACACTATAATAAGTTTGAAAGGTGATTAGATAATGAAAAAATTCACTATGTTGTTAATCTTAATTGTTTTATCATTTAATGTACTTATAGCAGCACCCGCATTTGCCGTTACTAACTTAAAGGAAGGCATCTATCAATTATCTAATTTTAATATTTCACCAGGTAATCTCTATAGTATTAAAAATATCTCTACTACTGATAATGCTTATGTACTTCTTTTTGATGAAGATCAACGTACATTGCAGGCTATACGTTTAGGACCAAACTCAGAAAATTATAAATTACTCCCTCTCAAACCTAACTACAGAATTTTAATCATTGGCAATGGAGAAATAGTGATTAGTTAAAAGACACATTTAATGATGTCTTTTAACTGATCTCTTAATTACACATATTGTCCATCGCTTTAAGCTCATCTAAATAACTATCATTAATTTCAGCTTCCTCAAATGTTGCCATGTTGTTCATTACTGCACAAGCCGAATCTATTATTGAAAAAGCTAATGGACATCCACTACCTTCTCCAAGTCCCATATCCAGATTTAGAATTGGACTTAAATCAAGTTCTTTTATTGCCACATTATATCCAACTTCCTTTGAAACATGGGATGTGAACATATAATTCCTAACTTTATTATTTAATCTAAAGGCAATTAAAGCTGCAACCGCTGATATAAATCCATCTATAACTACTGGAACTCTATAATAAGCAGCCCCTAAAAATACGCCTGCCATAGCCGCTATATCAAATCCTCCTACTTTAGAAACAACATCTATTGGATCTTCTTGAATTGGTTTATTTATTTCTATAGCTTGTTTTACTACCTTTATTTTCTTCTTAAAAGCTTCATCAGTGACCCCAGCACCTCTTCCAACAACCTCTTCCACACTAACTCCTGTCAAAGCTGATAAAACTGCACTGCTTGTTGAAGTGTTTCCTATTCCCATCTCACCAACACCAAGAATCCCAACACCTTCATTTTTTACTTTTTTAACGGCTTCAATACCAATCAAAATTCCTTTAACAGCTTCTTCACGGCTCATAGCAGGCCCTTTTGCCATATTATATGTGCATTTTCTTATCTTTTTATTGATTACATTTGGATGAGTAAAATCACAATTAATCCCAACATCAACTATCATAAGCTCTGCATTATTAGCTTTTGCAAGAACTGCAACTCCAGTTAGTCCCTTGGTAAAATTAATTGTTTGAGATAAAGTTACAGATTGTGGTGCTGAAGCAACTCCTTCTTCCGCAACTCCATTATCTGAACACATTATTATTACTATTTTCTTATTAATATTATTTTTAACCTTACCTGTAATTCCCGAAAGTTTTATTGCCATTTCTTCCAACTTTCCTAAACTTTTTAAGGGTTTTGCAAGAGAAGTCATTCTTTTATCGGCTTGCATTATTATATCATTATTTACATCTTCTATTCCATTTATAATACCATTTAATTCTTGTACATTCTTATTCATTTTTATATCCCCAATCGTTAATTTAGTTAAAAGTTAAGAGCTAACAATTAACAGTCGAAATCAAATTTCTTATAGAATTTCTTTTTTTTCCAATAGACATATTTTTTATTATAACAGAATAAGATAATCATCATTGTTCAATTATCCTATATTTTATAAATAATAAATTGTTTATCTATATAGAAAACTATTAACAAGTTAGATTCATACTTCAAAATATATACATACTAGAAAGAACTGGCAGTCTTTTGCGCAGTGTTGCATTGAGAATATGGCTGCTGGCATTTCTTCATTAGAAGTTGTTCCAATTTAACTTGTCCAAATTTTACATTTGGAGCAAGTTAAATTGTGTGCAACTTCTACTGTTAGAAATCCGCAGCCATATTCTCTAGCAACCGAGCAACAGACTACCAGTTCTTTCGGCAAACTATTGCATAAACTTAAAGTACAAATTGTGTGTCTACATCTATTGATTATTCTTAAAATAATTCATCTCACATTCATTATCTAAAAGTTGCAGATTCTGCTCTTGAATAATTTCAATTAACAAACTTGCATAAATTTCTTCTCCTTTATCATTTTGAACTGTACTATATCCTGCTTTTTCTATCGACTTCGCCTGTTCTAAATATTGAGTACTATCAAAAACTCCGCTTTGTTTATATCTTTTATTATTTTTAAGAAAATCTCCATAATCCTTTATGGATTCTTCATTACTGTTATATGCCCTAAATTCATCAACAATTTTTTTATTATAGTACTCCGAGGTATTCATTTTAATTTTTTTACCTTTCCAACTAGGATCTGCTTTTATACCAAACAAATTATATGCTTTCGCACTTAAATCCGATTTTCCCCAACCGCTTTCCAATATGGCTTGTGAGATAGTTATAGACGGAAGTACTCCATAATTGTTATATATATCAGCGGCTTGTGGATATATTTCCTTAATAAATTCTTGCTTTGAACTATCATTTAAATTATTTTTTTTAGTTCCCGTATATTTTAGATTTTCTATGTAATGATACACTTTTTCCTTTTGATCTTTATCAAAAGATAATTCATTTAGTACCTCTTCTAAATCTACAAGTTTATACTCATTATTTTTAAGCTTAGTGCTTGTACTGTTTTTTTCTAAAAACATGTTAGCTAGTTCATCTAAACCTTCATCAGTAACTCCAGAAAAATCATTTTTATACCTAACTCCATCAATAGCAGCCATATACTGCCAATCAATTTGAAATTTCCCACTGCTAGCTTTGTCAGCCGCTTGAATATAAAGTTTTGTATTTAGTTGTTCTAAATTAATATTTTTATATTTTGCCTCATAACCGCTATAAATCTCCAATCCGATAAACAAAGTAAAACATAAAATAATAAAGCTAATAATAAATTTTCTAGAATTATTTTTTCTTTTTTTCATGTACATATATCCCTCTGCCTCTTAATATAAGTATCTTATTTTCAATTATAACTGTTAGAATAAATTTTGAATATTTATTTTTTGTACTTAACCAATATTTTTCTAATTTGTCTCCTTTTTTTCAATACAATATAAGCTTTATTATTTTTTGTTACTGTAGTAATACTATAAAAAATGAGCCACTTCCCTTATGATGTATTATATTTTTATAAAACAAATATATCATCATAAAGAAAATGGCTCGTATGTTATTTAAAAAAAGCTTATAAAAATACTTATGTAATATGTATTTTTACAAGCTTTTATTTCTAATATTTTTTATACCCAATTATGAGAACTATATTAGGTACATTCAAAAAATAATAAATCCATGTGCCTTAATTATAATTTATACAATTTAATACATATGCAGGAGGTATATTTCTGAACTCCCTTTTCAAATCAATATATCTAAAATATTTTTTTATGAATTTCACCTTTAATAAGCTATATTGAAATGTTACAAACTTACCATCTTTTTTTAGTATGTTTTTTGTTTGTTCTAAGATATTTTCGGAAACTTCTTTAGGTAAACTTGCAAAAGGTAGTCCTGATATTATGTAGTCTACATTATCAATACCATACCTGACCAAATACTTACCTACATTTTCTGCTGAATCATTTATAATATATAAATTTTTCTCATCTTTAAACTTGTCTTTCAATAAATTATAAAACTCATAATTATACTCAAAAAGCATAACTATCGTACTTTGATTTCTATTTTCGAGTAACTTTTCAGTAAATATCCCTGTTCCTGGTCCATACTCAACGATGCATTTAGCATGCTTAAAATCTACATCTTCAACCATTTTATCTGCAAGATAATTTGAGCTAGGTAATATTGCACCTGTAGCTCTTGGTTTTCTTATATACTGCAAAATAAATGATAATTCCTTCATTTTCCCATCATCCCCAATTTTTTTTTTATAAATGCGATTATTATTTATATTATACTTCCTTTTAATGGTTAATTCAATGGATAAAATTACCTATTAAGTATTTTTTATTTATTAAAAGCTAAAACTCCCGTCCGGTCTACAATTACTATAATAATTTTATCACGTCTAATAATATCTATTTTTGAAAAAACTACTTATACCTGCAACTCATTTATGGATTTATTATTTTTTTAAATGTGCTCTAATTATCTGTATCTAAAACTTTATTGTAAACTTCTTTATATACTTTTTCCATAGCTACTTTATATTTTTTTGCAATGCTTTTACATTCCTCAAATTCGGGTTTATATTTAACTAATTTTCCTTTATAATAAGATTTTTTTATTGTAATTTCTCCATATTTAGTTGATACTTTAGAAAATTCTCTATTAAGCATTATTTTCTCAACTTTATATTTTCTTATACCTATTGAAGTAGTTTCTTGAAAAATCACATCTAAAATATCTTTTTCAACTGCATCATTAATCAATACACTTAATTTTATCCCTGGTCTTCCTTTTTTCATAAATATAGGTGTTTTATACACATCTAAAGCTCCCATTTCAAATAGTTTTTCTTCAACATATCCATAAAACTCTGGGTTCATATCATCTATATTAGTTTCTAATATGTGTTGCTCTTCTATTTCCTCAAAACTTTTAACTTCACCTAAATAAACTCTTAACACATTTGGAATTTCTAAATCTCTATGTCCAATTCCATATGCTATTTTCTTTATTGAAAAATCTATTTTTTCAGTGAATTCTTCAACATTTGCTGAAAGTATTGCTGCTCCAGTAGGTGTAGTTGTTTCAAAAGGCACCATCCCAGTATTAATGGGAATGTTTTTTAATATTTCTACAGTTGCTGGTGCTGGTACTGGCATAAGTCCATGTGCACATTTAACAAAACCTCCTCCAACTTGCACTGGAGAGGCAATAATCTTATCAACCTTCAAATAATCTAAACAAATAGCTGTTCCTACCATATCTACAATAGAATCAATAGCTCCTACTTCATGAAAATGTACTTCATCTAAAGCTTTCCCATGAACTTTTCCTTCTGCTTCTGCTACTTTCATAAACATATCTATACTTAATTTTTTTACCTTATCATTTAGGCTGCTTGAATTTATTATATTTTCTATATCTATTAAATTCCTATGAGTATGCTCATGATTATGAATATTATTTTCGCAATGCAGATGATTATGCTCATGCATGCTGTTCTGATGTTCTTCCCCTTCATGAACATGATTATGTTGATGAATATGATGGTGCTCATGATTATGATTATGACATTCACTATTATCTTCATCATGCATATGTTCATGATTAGCTTTATTTAAAGCGTCCTCCATAATATGTTCCTCATCATTTAATATAACGTCTACTCTAGTCCCTGTTATTCCTAATTTTGCAGCCTTTTCGATTTTCATTTCATATTCTGAATTTAAATTAAGCTTTAAAAGTTCTTGTATTAAATATTCCTTTGGAACACCTAAATCTAATAGTGCTGCTAAATTCATATCTCCACTGATACCACAAAAACAATCATAATATAATATTTTCATATATTATCTTTAGTGAAGGAGGTTACTATAAACACTCCTAACTAAAGTTCACCACCTTTCTTTATAAGTTATTTACTATTTATGAAAAAATAGCTTTAACATTTTTTAATTCTTCACGTATTTTAATTGCTTGTGGACAATGACTTTCACATTTACCACACTCCACACATTTTTCTGCTCTTTCTGTTGGCGCAACAAAATTATAGCCTTTCTTAAGTTCTTTTTCTGTTTCTGGAGTAACAAATATATTATAATCATTATAAAAACTAAAGTTTTTTGGTATATTTACTCCTGCTGGACAAGGCATACAATATTCACAAGCTGTACAATTAACCTTTATTCTTTCTTTAAAAGCTTTTTTTACAGCATCCATTATTTCCAGTTCTTTTTCAGTTAATGAATTAGAAAGCGCTTCACTTGCAACTCTTAAATTTTCTGTAACATTGTCCATTATGTTCATACCACTTAATACTACAGATACCTCTGGATGATTCCAGACCCATCTTAAAGCCCATTCAGCTGGTGATCTTTTAATTTCTGCTTTATCAAAAGTATCCATAATTACTTTAGGAAGATTTCTTACTATTTTACCTCCCCTAAGTGGTTCCATTATAACAACGCCCAATCCTTTATTAGCAGCATACTCCAGTCCCTCTGTTCCTGCTTGGAAGTTTTCATCCAAATAATTATATTGAATCTGACAGAACGACCAATCATAATAATCTACTATTTCCTTAAATACATCTAATTTGTCATGGAAAGAAAATCCTGCGTATCTTATTCTTCCATCTTTTATTGCAGAATCTAAAAATTCATTTATCCCTAATTTCTTTAAATTTTCCCACGCACCTTTATTTAAAGCATGCACCAAATAAAAGTCTATTTTATCAGTTTGCAGACGTTCTAATTGTTCATTTAGATACTTATCCATATCTTCTCTAGTTTTTATTAACCAACTAGGAAGCTTTGTAGCTAAATTAACTTTTTCTCTATAACCATCTTTTAAAGCTCTGCCTACAAATGGTTCACTTTCTCCCCCATTTCCCATTCCGGTTCCATGATAAGGGTATGCTGTATCAATATAATTTACGCCTTCATCAATTGCATGACGAATCATTTTCGTAGCCTTTTCTTCATCAATTTTAGTTGTGTCTCCATCAATAATCGGAAGCCTCATACAACCAAAACCTAGTGTTGAAACTTTTTCATTAGTCTTTCCAAGTGTTCTATATAACAAAATAATTCCTCCTTACAAACTAGTCTAATTAAGTAATAATATACTATGTTTATAGTATAAATCTATTTTACTCCTTAGAGTGCACTCTAGGTCAATACTTTTTATTCTACATAAATCATTTTTTTGGTCATGGCACCATCAACAATTATATTTTGTCCAATTATAATATATCATCCAATCTGTTACAATAATGCATTTTATTGATACATAATATCCTCAATGATACTTGTAATTATAAAAAAGTAACGTTATTAAAAAACAAAAGAGGTTAGGCACAATCAAAAAAATAACAAGTCCATCTGCGAGAAAAGTTCTTATATGCAGAAAAGTTCCGTATTGCAGCATAGCTGCTTTTTTCTAATGTGCCCATTTTCCATCATGCTACGTCAGCAGGTTGCCCTAATAGGCCCGCTATGAGACCAATCTGTTTCCTTGCCTGATGAAAAATAATCATGGCATTTTGGACTTGTTATTTTCTTTAATGTGCCTTATTTCAAAATAATTTTTAATCATCTTGAGGCACCTCCTTAAAAAAACTGTACAATATATATTTTATTTTCCAGAAAAGCATTAATTATATACTAAGAATTATACTAAGTACAAACTACATCATCAACACAAGTACAATTCCACCGATAATGCCGCCAACTATTGCAGCTCCAACATTTGCAAAAGATTTTTTAATTTTGCCACCACTTACAGCTGTTGCAGTAAAAATACCAATAGCAGCTGCCCATGCCATATCTACCCATGTACTTCCACTTTGCTGTATTAAATGATTATCTAACCCATGATTTAATACCCAAATTGTTCCTACTATAATTATTATAGCTAAGAACCCACCAATTGCTCCTAATTTATTTACAAATCTTCCCCAAAAAAGTCTAATGAAAAGCGGAAATATAAAAGCCCCAAATATTGTTGTAATCACAGCTTGTCCTGACATAAGTCCCCTCCTAATTTCTTGTCTATAATTTCTAAATTTGTTGACTCAAAGCTATTCTTTTTTGACTTTTCTTCTGCTATAATTTTTTCAATCATCACAGATGCATATCCACCTAATATTGCACCGATTGCAACACAAATAAAAGTAGGTATTGAACTTATTACTGAATTTATTCCATTTAATATATATCCTTTTACGATTAAGGAAATCCCAACACCTAAAGCCATGTCAATAAAAGCAGTATCTTCATCATTCCTGATTAAACCCAAATAGTGATTTATGTACCAAGCTGATCCTGTAAGGCAAAGTGCTGCAATGTACCCTCCAAATAGACCAAATTTATTTGTAAAAATCCCCCAAAAACCATTTATTATAATTGAAGCTAAAAAATAACCTAGAGTATTTCTTAAAAATTTCACTAATCTCACCCTCAATTTACATTTAAATTATTACTCTCTAACCCCTTACTAAAGGAAAAGTCAAATAACTTTACTTTTGAGATTATTACTTAAGACACAATCAAAAAATATAGACTAATATACTTGCATAGATAATTTTCTCCTTCAAGTATTTCATCAGTTATTCTTCCTGGTACTCCATGTGCTCCTGCTGTCATAACATCTGCAATGCTAGGTCCTTTTCCACCTTTATTGAAGCCACCTTCAACTTGATGAGCTGCAACTGCTCCACCCCATAAAAAATTCTTACTAAACGCCATAAATTTTCCTCCTAACGTTTTAAGCCAAAACACTTTTTTAAAACATATAGATATCCAAATGTGAACTTAAACTTATGTGGTAACTTACCGAAATTAGAAATACCACATTAAAGTCTAATAAATGTGTATATATTCCACAAATAAATTACTATTATGATTTGAATATCTATATTTAATCTCATAGTACTAAATTTGTTTTGATAATATTATTACTTTAATATAACATCCTCTATATATTCATAATACATACTTAATTATTGAGGAACAATCTATATAAATTCACCCATTAGAGTGCAAAAAGATATTTTAAGATGATACCTCACCGAAATCAAATACATTTTGGTTCCGCAGGACTATGAAAATGCCTGCTTCACCAAAATGTATTTGATTTCTAGTATGATATTATCTTAAAATCTAGTAGATTTATAATTAATTTTTACTAAAGTTTACCTCTAAGTATTTACACTTTATTTACTGTGTTTAGGTTTTCTAAGTGTTCATTTAGATTAATAAAATCTTTTTGCTCCATAGTTGGGCTGATTATAGCAAACGGAATATTAGTTCTTCCGGCCAATGTTGCAGTTGTAATTATAAAATCTATTTCTTCTAAATTTTCCACCAACCCAAAAGTAAACTGTTGATATGTATAAAAGCCACAAAATAATATCTTTTCGCTTAAATATGTGAAAATTTTATTTTTTATAAAACTTATTATGCTTTGGTCAAAATCGCAGACAATAATAGTTTTAAATTTTTTATTCCATATGTCTTTTGTTGAAACTAAATGCATTGTTATGTATGCTAACTCAATTAGACTTACATCTAATTCTAGTTCTTTTTTCACCACATTTAGCATCTCTATTGCCATTTTATATTCTGATGGATAAGCTTTTATTATATTTTCATCAATACTATTTACTGTACAGTGTTTAAATCTTAATCTATTAATCATTGGAACTACATATAATAATAAATTTTCTTTTATCTTAGTATAAGCTCCCAAATCTATATCAAATTTTTCATTTACAACCTTTATAAATTTATTTGCAATATGTAAAGCTTCTTTAGTCTCTATATTCTCTAATTGTGTTCCATCTATAAATTGTCGTGATATAAAATACTGCTGTAAATTTAACCATTCAATTTCAGGTAATGTTCCCTTAAGTTGTGTTCTTATTTTTTCTCTTATAGCAATAATTACAGGAAGAAGTTCTTCATAAATTATATCGTTCTCATATAAGCTAAATCCAAGTTTACATCTTTCAAGTGCAATAAATATTTGATTACATAAAAATTGCGAGCTGTGGCCTGATAAAATATATCCATATTGCTTTGTTTCCTCATTCATAATTGGAAATAATTTATCTGTAAATTTAACAATATCTTGATGATTGAAAAGATAATAGCAATTTTTCATTGTTGAGCTTGCATTAGATTTTTTCGCTATAATCCAACCAATAACATTTCGTTTATCTCTTTCGCTACAATTTAGTTTTATTCCCTTTGTCAATGAATAATTTATGCTTAAATCTAAGTTATCTTTTAACCATTTTTTTATAGCATTAATATCATTATTTACAGTTGAAGCCGATATATAAAGGTTATCAATTAATTCTTCTACAGATAAATATTCTTTCATGGTTAGCTTTAAAAGAATATACATTTGCCTCTCAAAAGGGGTATTTGGAACTTGTTCTATGTACGCATGATCCCAAACAGATCTTATAATATCATTTTCTTTTAAAAGCATTTTGCATGATTCTGTTAAATAATATCCTTTTTTCACAATCGATTTAATTTTTATATTATATTCCTCTAATAAGTTATTAATCTCTTTAATATCTATTCTTATTGTGCGTATACTGACATTACATAACTTAGCTAATTCGTTTCCGGTAATACAGCCATCTGTATTTAAAATTACATTTAAAATCTCCCTATATCTTCTAACCAATTTTGGTTCATCCCCTTTTTAATACCATCTTATAAATTATTTTAATTATACTTTATTTAAAATTATTCATAAATACATAAAGTAATAAAAACACCAATGAGTATTTTACTGAAGACATAGGTAAAAACAAATTCTATTCAATATTAGATATTGATTTTAAATTATGTATAAATTTATCTTCACTATTAATTTTATTTATTATTATCACCATTTTATGTAACCGCCAACTTACCATAACTAAGAGATATTCTTCCATTTTTATCTCCTTATCGTAAAGTAATACATTTTAGCTTAAAAGTCTTTAGGCGAAGTTTTATACTTCACCTAAATTCACAAATAAATATTAATTTTCTACAGCATTGGTAATTGTGATTTAATCCCCTTATACCGTAATAAACTCTAAGATTATTATAATACATTACAACTAAAATACCATTTAATAAAAAATCATAATTATTAACTAAAAATCTTACTCTTTTACAGCTAAAGCAAAATTTATATTTTCAAAAGCATGATAATCATCACTTCTGCCTTTAAAATATCGTTCTTCTATTTCTAAAGGTGTCAAATGTTCATAAAGCTGAAAATTTGTTTTTTCTAAAATCGAATTTAATTCATTGCATGAATAACAACTTTTCATAGGTTCTCCACTTTTTTCAACTGAATGTATAAGATTTTGTACACGCTTTGGTGTTTTTTTATTATTAAACAAATCACAATCCGCGTAATCAAACACAATAGAGCTCCCTTTTGGAGAAATGTTTTCAATATCTTTTAGTGTATTTAATATTTCTTCTTTTTCTAAATAATAAGTTACTCCAAGCCAACTATAAAAAGTTAATTTATTAGTATCAAAGGCTGATTTTTTTATTACCTCTATTAAATTATTTTTTGAAAAATCAACTGATATAAAATGTAACCTTTCAGGTATTTCCCATCTTGCTTTTTTTATTTTTTCTAATTTTAATTCCTGTGTAGCAGGGTGATCTATTTCAAAAACATCGACATATTTTAATAAATCACTGTTTCTAAATGCAAAAGTATCAAATCCTGCCCCTAAAATAACATATTGCCTAACACCAAGTTCTATCGATAATTCCAGCATCTCTTCTGTATACTTGCTGCGTGACAGTGTAATAGGTGCAATTTGTTTTTGAACAACCGCTTTTAAAGCTAATTCTTTATCTGTAATAATTTCCGCTTCCTCAGGAAGAAAAAACTTTATACTCTTTGCCAACTTGTCACCGATGTGCTCATATTCCTCCTTTGTCATTAGCTCTTTCCCTAGAAAATCGTCAAAGATTTTAGGTGATTCATTTATAGAATGATATATTCGCCCATAGGCGGTTATTAAAGCTGTCATGCTTGCTTTATTATTTTCCATTAATCTCACTCCCATCATAAATTTTTCTTTATATTTCCTATATGATTTAACGGATATCAAATGTTTGTCATACATATTATGATTTATTTTTACGTTTGCTAATACAAAATAAAAAAATTATTATATAAAAAAGCTTCAGATAGTTCCAAACACTACCTAAAGCTTTTCTTTTTTCATATTTAATTCTTCTGACAAGTCATTATAAATAACGAATATTCTAATTTATTATTATCAATTTCCTTAATACCTTTATAAAATGTTTCATATTTTATATTAGAAAATCCATTAACTTCTAATACATTTTTAAGCCATGTTTTTGAAAATCCATTATGACCATTAAATCCAATTTCATTTTTATGAAAACTTCCATCATCTTTATTTAAATCGACAATACATAATGTACCATTTAAATTAATCATATCATAGAACTTTTTACTTAGCTCATTTATATCTATAATGTGATGCAATGCCATTGAACTATAGATTATATCAAACTTTTTATCCGATTCAGTATTAACCAAGTCCTCACAACAAGCATTCACATTATTTATGTTCAAAGCTTCAATTTTACTATTTACAACATTTATCATTTCTTTTGAAGTATCAATTAAAGTTATATTTTTAAATTTATTATATAAGTTAAAACTAATAAGACCTGTCCCGCAACCAAATTCCATTACTGATTTGTCTTGTCCTACTCCTATAGTTGTTTTAATTTTATCTGCTATAATTTTTGCTCTTTCAATTCTTTTTTCATTATCCCATTCCCTAGCAACATCGTCAAAATTCATTTAAGCACCACCTATTTATATCATCTTTTTTGGAATATACCTATTCTCATATCTACAGTAATAGTTAAATTTTCATATGACTCTAACTTCTCTTTATTTTCTGGAGTTGACTTCCAATAATGAGGTGTCATTTTTAATAAACTTAATATTTCCTCTTTGTTTAAATCCATATCAAAGGTTACATTTGCTTCCTTAATATATTCATTTTCTTCTTTATCTGCTTTATATACTTTATCATTTAAATGAACTTCTGAATAAATTATATTTCTAAGTTGTATCAAGTGATTAGTTCTAGGCAGTACCCTTACAAAAACACCGTCATCCTTTAAAACCCTATTACATTCTTCGATATCTATTGGACTAAATACAGATAATATGCAATCTATAGATTTATCAGCTGCTGGAATGTTAAAGTTATTTGCAACTGCCCATGTGCATTCCTTATCCGTTTTACCTGCATATTTTACAGCATCTTTAGAAACATCCATACCATAAAAATCAGCCATTATATTATTTTGGTGCATATGATTTTTTAGATTTACTAAATAATAGCCTTCTCCACAGCCCAAATCCAAAATATTAACTTTATCATCTTTTTTCTTTCCTAAGGCTTCAACTATTATTTCATTAATTTTATCAGACAACACTTGATAATAACCTCTAGATAAAAAATCTATTCTAGCAAGAACCATTTCCTTAGAGTCTCCTGGATTCTTACTTCTCTTTTGATTACTGATTATTAAATTAACATAGCCTTCTTTTGCTATATCATAACTGTGATTATTACTACATTTATATGTTTTATTTAAACTATCCTTAGCTAAGCTTTCCTTGCAAATAGGGCAAAGTAGTAATTTATCATTAGAATTTTTATTCATTTTTATACAACTCTCTTTCAACATTTTACAATCTCTATACTATACACTTTTGTTATATCTTTATCAACTTTTAACATTTTTAATAACTAACCGCTTATGAAATTTAATATTCTATAAGTGTTTTTGCAAAGCAATTAATTCTGTACGCTTCCACTTCTGACTATTATAGAAATTTAAAGCTGAATAATTACGATGGTCTGCTAAAAGATCCATTCTACTTGCACCAGAATTTATAGCCCATTTTTCAACTTCTCCTAATAGAGCTGATCCTATTCCTAAGCCACGCTTATCCTTCTCAATAACTACATCTTCCACTATAGCTTTTAATCCTCCTTCTGACGTAGACACTAATAACTGTCCAGTACACATACCTACTACTCTCCCATTATATTCTGCTACAAGTACACAGCTTTTCTCTGTTTGCTCTAACATAAGAAGAAGTCCCCTTTGTTGCCTTTGTTTATCTATACTAAAATCTGTTTCAATAGAAAATAAACTTGTTAGTAAATCTACTAAGATTTGAATATCATCTATTTCAGCTTTTCTTATCACCAAACTAGTGCTCATTTATGTTTATCCTCTCTTTCAAGTAAACTTATAAATCGTCTGGTCTATTGTATTCTCTTTAACAAATGGAATATTTATTTAATAATATTATAACATAATAAGATCCAATACTATAAACATGATTAAAAGTAACCAAAAATCACTTGCTCTATAATTTTAAAAAGCAAGTGATTTCAACTTCTTGTCATAGAATCATCCATCAAAATTCCTAGAAACCGGAACACAATATGTTACTTATTTCGGTTAGCCATTACATAATTGTTAGGTATCTATATAGTTAGATTTCATTTACATTAAATGATGCTTCTAGAAAGTTCTTAGGATTAAATACATGTTCTACCTTAGGCAATGATATTCCTAGAGTTTCCTTAAGAACATCTTCTATAGTTTCAACTGGTATTATTGTTAGTTGTTCTTTAACCTCTTGCGGAACATCTTTTAGATCAATTTCATTATCTTTTGGAATTAACACCTTAGTTATTCCAGCTCTTTGAGCTGCTATCAATTTTTCTTTAAGTCCACCTATTGGAAGAACTGCCCCTCTTAAAGTAATTTCTCCTGTCATTGCAAGTTTTGAATCTACTTTTATTCCTGTGACAAGTGATGCAAGAGCTGTAAATAATGTTATTCCTGCTGATGGTCCATCTTTAGGAACTGATCCTGATGGAACATGAATATGAAGATCTCTTTCTTTAAAGTTCACTGAATTTATTGGAAGCCTTGATTTTAATAAACTCAATGAAATTCTTGCAGATTCTTTCATAACATCTCCTAATTGTCCAGTTAAAGTAACTTGTCCATTTCCTAGCATGTTAGTAGCCTCAATAAATAATATTTCCCCACCTACTGGTGTCCACGCTAGACCAGTTACAACTCCTGGTGAATTATCCTTTTGAGCTTTATCATGACTTGAAACTTTTCTTCCAAGTATATCTTCCAGTGCATCTGCTGTAACCTTAAATGGTAATTCCACTTTATTAGATACAATCTTTTCTGATGCAAATCTTGCAAGTGAAGCTAATTGCTTCTTAAGCCCCCTTACACCTGCCTCTAAAGTGTATTCACTGATAATTCTTTGAAGGGCTTCATCTTCTATAACCAGTTGTGTATTATTTAATCCATGCTCCTCAAGGACTGATGGTATTAAATGATTTTTACCAATATGGAATTTTTCATTCATAGTGTAACTAAATATTTGAATTACTTCCATTCTATCTAATAGCGGCCTAGGAATTCCATCCAAAGAATTAGCTGTTGCTATAAAGAATACATCAGATAAATCATAAGGTAAATCTAAATAGTGATCAGTAAATGTATCATTTTGCTCTGGATCTAGTACTTCTAATAAAGCACTAGCTGGATCACCATTATAGCTTGCCATTAACTTATCAACTTCATCTAAAACCATAACAGGATTTGTTTCTCCAGCCTTCTTTATAGTTTGAATAATTCTACCTGGCATTGCCCCTATATAAGTTCTTCTATGTCCTCTTATTTCAGCTTCATCTCTTACACCACCGAGACTTAATCTTATATATTTTCTACCAAGAGCTTCTGCAACGCTCTTACCTAAGCTTGTTTTTCCTGTACCTGGAGGCCCTACTAGTAATAATATAGATCCCTTTTTATCTTTTTTCAATTGCATAACTGCTAAATGCTGAATTATTCTATCTTTTACTTTTTCAAGACCATAATGTTGATCGTTTAAAATATTTCTTGCTTCACTTAAATCAACTGCTTTGGGTTCACTCTTCTTCCAAGGTAATTGTGTTAATAGCTCTAAATAGTTACGTATTACATTGTATTCGGAGCTATTTGGACTTTGACTTTCTAGTTTTTCTAATTCCTCTAAAGCTGTTTCCTTAACCTCACTTGGCATATGCGCTTCTTCAATCTTATTGTAATAATTTTTATCTTTTTTAGAACCTTCACCTTTTCCTTCATTTAATTCATTTTGAATAGCCCTTAATTGTTCCCTTAGAACTGACTCTCTATAATTTTTGTTAGCTTTGTCTGTGAATTTTTGCGCCAGTTCAAATTGTAATTTCAGAGATTCTTTTTGTTTTAATAGATAATCCATAAACTGTAGGCCTCTATCCTTTAAAGTTTGAGTTTCTATTAAATCATATTTTTCTTCATTTGAGAGTGGCATAAAATGTGTTAAAAATCCAATGAGTTTATTTAAATTCTTTTGTCCTTCAACACTTACCATAAAATCTTCTGAGCCTTTAAAATTCTCACTAATTTCCTTAGTAACTCTTTTAATATAATCTACCATTTCATCTTGATCTTTTTCTGTAATATTAACAATATCCGGTGCGAATTCAAATTCTACATTAATTAAATCTTCTTCAAAATTAATTTCTTTTATCTCTACCCTATCTAATACTTTAATTTTAATTTGATATCCTCTTTCTATTTTTTGAATTTCATTTATTTGAAACGAAACCCCAACATGGTAAAAATCTTCTTCCTTCAAACTATTTTGATTAAAGTTTTGTTTTAAAAGTAATGCAATCTTAACTTGCCCTTCATCTGCTAAGTTTTCAATTTCTCTTTCACTAAATCTATTTAATTTTAAAGTCTGAATCATTCCTGGTAACAACACTGTATCTGATACTGGAATTGCAACTCCTTCGTTATATTTCTTCTCTAAATTCATCATTTTAATCATCCTTTCCTCTGGCATTTAAATAAATGAGCATTCGTTTATATCTTAGTTAAACAATAGCGAGATATTTCTGCAATTATATATTTACAAAACTCTCTCGCTTAATCTTGTAGTCATTTTTATTTTATTAATAATGCATCTTGCATAATTTTAATCAATTCATCTAATAGTTCAAACTTCTCATTATCATCAATACATGGATTCATTACAATTGATTTTGTTGGGTAAAAAAGCATTGCTTTTAAATTATCATTTCTATAATCCTTGAAAACTCGCTTTCTTTTCATTTCATCAAATAAATTATTTAAAATATTTATACCATTCCTTGCTGAACACTGATTGGCTAACGCTGGGCAGCTTGAAAATTGATCTACAAAGTGAAAAATTTCACCATTATCTTTAATATACAAATAATATTCTTTTACAAGTATTTCAATGATCTGTTCACCCTTATTACAATTATTAAGTTTATCAAGTAAATAATCAAAAATATCTTCAGAATACTCAAGATATATATCCTGTAGCATTACTTCTTTATTTTCATAATATATATATACTGTAGCTGGTGAAACTCCAGCTTCCTTAGCGATCTTTGAAATAGATGTACCGTGAAAACCTTCTTTAAGTATTAACTTAATAACTGCCTCTTTTATGCTTTTATGCTTTTCATCGTCTTTTCTTCTCATTTAAACACCTCTATTGTTATATTTCTATAATAAACGAACGTTCTTTTATTGTCAATAGATAATTAATAAATATTAATTAATATTTATTATTATTTAAAGTTTTAAGTTTCACTCATATTACTTATAGATAAAATGTAAAAATAGTAGCCCCAACTCGCAATTGGATGCTACTAATTTTTTAACTTAAATAATATTACTCAAAAATATCATTCAAATTTATTTTTAAATCTGGAAAAACAACAGATACATAATCATCATTATTCTTATATACATTAACTATCTGATATGCTCCATCAATTAATTTATGCTGTACAATAGATCCATTCTGTTCAACAAAATTATATTCTAAAACGCCAAACTTTTCATAAGTATCATATTTTCTTCCCTTATCAAATTTAGCTGTAGATTTTGAAAGTATTTCAAATATTAGTTTAGGAGCTGAAGTGAAACTTTCGCCTTTTTTAGTTGCATCTTCACACATAACAAAAATGTCTGGCTTATATTTTCTGGTATCATCTCTATAATTAAAAATAACTTCTATTTGTTCATCATAAACTTTACACTTTGAACCCCTTAAATATATTGACAGTTCAGTTAAAATATTTCTTTTAATTTCATTATGCTTTATTGATGTTGTTGAACTTAAAAATATTAATCCATTATCATATTCAGCTTTTCCATCAAAATGAGATTGAATATCCTCAAATTCATCTTCACTATAATTATGGATGTAATCGTAATTCACACACTATTCCTCCTTTTATTCTTTTCTTAACACTACATTTTATCACTTCTTATAGTTAAATTATTAACCTATCATATAATTATTATATCAAGAAAACTACTAAGACTCATTAAATTTAGCTATTTTTGTTTATAAAAATAACCTTAGGAAAGTAATATCAATGCCTAAGGCTCTAAACCTCATTTACTTATGATATGGTTCACCATTCATTATCCTAAACTTTTTCATTATTATAAGTACTTCTTGATCTAGAGTCATATATGGTTTTATAGCTTTAGCAGAAAGTATTGTTAGGCTTGGACGAAGATATTTTCCTGGAACCTAAAAAAATAATTAAATACTTCCTTTGTTGAGCTTGAATTGAATAACTTTATCCATTTATCAATTTTTTACGAACATCTTCTAAGTTCACAGTTTTTAACGAATCAGTAACCTCAATTCCGACTGCTGCTACATTATCTTTAACAATAAGATAAGTTCCAATTTTATCTATATTAAATTCAACATCTACAATACCTTTTTTTCCTGTAAATGAACTTATTTGCTCACCTGTATCTGCATTTAATATTGTAAAATTACCATTTGCGTTATCAAATGAACTAAGATCTACAGATAGTTTTGTTCTTATTCCTTTTTCTAATACTACTGCAAGAGGTTCAAACTCATAACCTGTTCCTTTTATGTTAAGATTTTGAGTATCTCCTGAAATATTAGCCTTTTTAATTAATCTATCTGTAGAAACTTTACTTAAATCATTACCATATATACTTGGCGTTTGCGATGCCGTAGTTCCTGTACCTCCACCAGTGCAACAGCTCATTCCACTACTTGGTGCTGGAATTGATGAATCTGCTTTAGATGTATCTACAGAATCAAGATTATCTGTAACCTTTATTACTCCTCTTATCATTCCCATCCAACAGCTAAAGTTTATGTCCCCATCATTTGGAGTAAATTCTATTGTATTTTCACCAGACTTTAAAGTCTTTTGTATATTCAAAGATGGTACTACTATTGCATTATTACAAGAATTTATTTGATTTCCTGTAATAATCCATCTAACAGGTATACCTTTTTGAACATAAAAGGCATTAGGCGTATAACCATTATTATCTGCAGTCATTCTTATTACTTGAACTCCATTTTCAACAGTTGCTTTACCTATGTTCGCTTGAGACGCATTTGCTTGAGTACCTGAAAGATTTTGTGCTAACGTACTGGCATTAGGAGCTCCAATGCCTGCAAGCGCTAACCCTCTATTTCCCATTATTAATCCAAGTATAACTACTAAAATTCCGCTTAATTTTAGTAGTTGTTTTGTATAACCTTTGCTTAATAAACCTGATATAGCTCCAAATACTAACATTAGAGGAACTGTTCCTAAAGAAAATAAAAACATTGATATAGCTCCAGCTGCAGCACTACCAGTACCTAATGCATAAAGCTGCATTGTTTGCAACGGTCCACAAGGCATTAATCCATTCAATATACCAACTAAAAAAGGTGCCTTGGGTTTATTTTTTATCTTGCATGAAGACCAAGGTAATTTAATATTAAGCTTTCTAAATAAAGAGAAACCAGTCATATTTAACCCCATTATCACCATAAATAAACCTGCAAATATTTGAAGTCCAGCTTTTACATTAAGTGATAATGATAGTACAGAACCTAGTGCCCCTACAATACCACCTATAATCGTATATGACGCTACTCTTCCAGCATTATATAAAATTGCAGGCATTAGAGTCTTTAATTTACTTTGCTTTTCATTTACAATGCTGTTTTTAGATAAACTTTGTGTAAGCATTATTCCGCCACACATACCAACACAATGGATAGAAGTAAGCATACCGACTACAAATAACACCACATAAGATGCATTATTTAGCTTAGCACTCATATCAAAACCCGACGTAGAGTTACCTAAAAGTAAAATGGCTGCAGCTATAACCAGAAAACCTGCAAATTTAATGGTGCTTGAACTTTTTGTGCTGTATCCAGCTTTATTAATAGCCTCCTTTAATTGTTCCCTAGTGCAAAGTTTACTATCATATTCAACAGTCACCTGCTGCGCACTATAGCTAGCCATTGCGTTTACAACTCCATCAACATTCTTTAATGCCTTTTCCACTCTGTTTTCACAAGAAGTACATGTCATATCATAGACTTTTATAATTTCTCTCCTAATGCTCATATCGTCCTCCACTAAATTACTCAACTTTATTTTAGTAATAAATTTTATTAATAATTATTCTCTTAATATGTTAATTTATTATAATAAAAAGTTATGAAGATTTTATGTTGATATTAAAAAAAGCACAGTTTTTTTCTGTGCTTTTTTGATAAATACTGGAATAGATTTTGTATTTTTTACTACTAAGTTATACTATTCCTTAATTCACTATGTAATTTCATTATTTTTGTTTAAACCTACTGTAAGTGTAGTTCCTTTATTTTCTTTACTTTCTACATCTATAGTTGCAGAGTGCAGTGTTAATATTTTCTTTACAAGAGTAAGTCCAATTCCGCTGCCTTCAATCTTATGTCTGCTTTTATCACCACGATACATTCTTTCAAAAACATGAGGTAAATCTTCTTTTTTAATACCAATACCATTGTCTTTAATTTCTACTCTAACAGAATTTATATCACTGCCAACATTAACCCAAACAGTTCCATTTACATTGTTGAATTTAATTCCATTAGATATAAGATTTATAAATACTTGTTTTAATTTATCATAATCTCCTAAAATTATATAATCTCTATCTTCTTCTTTATTCATAATTAATTTTACATTTTTTTCATTGGCAGCAATATAATAGTCACTAATCACATTTGTGAGAAGTTCACCTATATTTACCAATCCTAAATTAAGCACTATTTCATCTGATTCGATTTGTTTTAATTCATTTAAATTGTTTAAAAGCTTACCAAATCTTATTACTTCATCATTTAAGTTATTAAGCTTATCAGTGGTTACAGGTATTACTCCATCTATCATTGCTTCTAAATTATTCTGAAGTACATTAAGAGGAGTTCTTAATTCGTGGGAAATATCTGAAATAAGTCGTTTTCTGAGTAAGTCCTGGCTATTTAATTTATCACCTAAAGAATTTATACTCTCCGTTAAGTTTTTTATTTCTTCAATATTACTTTTAACATCTGATCTAGAATCATAATTTCCCTTGGATAAACTTACAGAAGTTTTTGAAACTGCTTTTATAGGCTCAGAAAATTGTTTTGATAAAATCAAGCTTATCACTGCTACTATTGCTAAAGTTAACACACCACTAAATACAATGCCCTCATTAATCTGTGACTTGAAGCTTATATCTTCTTGAGAAAGTAACACATGTGAATATTGACCTACTATAATATATCCTACAGTTTTTTCATTTACATTTATATCAAATGTATTAGTAGTGTAAACCCCTGTTTCTTCTTTACCATTTACCATCATATGATTTTTATATTGTATATCATTATGATCCATTTCCCAAACAACTTTTTTATTTTCATCTAAAAGAGTTAAGCAATAATCGCTCATATATGCTTCATGCTTCATTTCTTCTCCTGAAGCCTCAGTCTAGCTGCCATCACTTCTGTAAACTTGTTGAAAGTATTCTACCAAGCTTGCGTTTCTTTTAGTTTGTATATCCTCCATGTATTTATTAAAAGTATTTGTTATTGTCGTATTTATAATTAAAGCCGATAAAAGTACTGAAACTACAGAACAAAAAATCAAAATAAAACTTAAGCGTTCTCTAATATTTTGCTTCATATTTCATCTTTCTTCTCCATTTAACTTAACAGTTCTTTTATCACTATCAATTGTTAATTTACCATCGTCAAGACAAAGAACATTATTATTACTTCCTCCTACTCTTCTAAACAAAGCATTCACCCGAGCAGTAAGTTCTCTTGGACTTAATGGCTTTGTTAGATATTCATCGGCTCCAATATTTAAGCCTTCAATTTTATCGCTTAATGTACTTTTAGCAGTTAGCATAAAAATATATACATCTGATATTTTTCTTAATATCTTACACACTTCCTCACCATCAATATCTGGAAGCATTAAATCTAAAATCACAAGGTTAATTTTTTCTTTTCTAAATACCTCTATTCCATCTAATCCATTTTCAGTAGAATAAACTGCATATCCTTCTTTTTCAAGGTATGCTTTTAAAATATCTGATACACTTTTTTCATCTTCAATTATTAAAATGTTGTTCATAATATTCACCCCATATAATTTTTTATTAATATATTTAGTACTTTAACATAAGCTTATGAATTTTATATGTAAAGAATAATTAGTCAATATTTTCATTAATTATAATCTTTATTATGTATAACTCTTAATATTGTATTTTTCATTACAATATTAAGAGACATTCCCTATAGAGAATGCCTCTTAAATAAAATTATAGAAAAGAAGATCAGAATACACAAAAAATTTTACATCCTGCACTTAATTTAAACTATATCTTCTATATCCTCATCTATATAAGGAATTATAACTGTAAATTGAGTGCCTTTTCCTATATCACTTTGAATCTGTATTCTCCCTTTATGTTCTTTTATGATCTGATAACAAGCATTAATACCTAATCCTGTGCCTGTTTTCTTTGTTGTAAAAAAAGGTGTTCCAATTTTCTTAATTGTTTCATTATCCATTCCTTTTCCATTATCTGATATAGACATAAATACTTCTTTCCTATCCTCGTCAAGTCCTGTACTAATGCATAAAACTGGGTTTTGTACTTCCTCCATGGCTTCTATCGCATTTTTGCAAATATTTAAAATTACTTGTTTAATCTGAGTTTCATCACACAATATATATCTCTCAACATAGTCTAAATGAGAAATCAATTCTACATTCTTAATAAGAGATGATGTCTCTATTGTATTCTTCATAGAAGAAACTAAATCATTAAATGCCACTTCTTCCATTTCCGTTTCTCTCGGTTTTGATAAACATAAAAAATCACTGATAATTCTATTTATTTCCGTTGTATCTGCATTAATTTTTCGAGCATATTTTTTTATTTTCTCATCCTTAACGTGTAATTCAATCAGCTGGCTATTTCCCTTTATGGTAGTAAGGAAATTTCTTGTCTCGTGAACAATAGTAGCCCCCATTTGACCAAGTAAAGCCAATTTTTCTTGATTTATCAATTTTAATTGTTCTTTCTTTCTTTTTGATATATCTTCTAAAACAGATACAACACCAATAACCTCATTGTATATATTGGTAATTGTAGACCTAGTTATTCGCAACTGCTTTATATTTCCTTTAGGTGTTTCAATGGAGCAATCTTCCACCTGATTTTTTAAATAATATTTTTCAAATTTCTCAACATTTTCTTTACTGCTAAATTTTAAAACAGCGTATAATTCACATATATTCATATTAACAATATCATTATAATCTATTTCTACTAAGTTTGTATATGAACTATTACATGCAGCTACGTTACCATCAACATCAAATATTACTGTTGGTACAGTTATAGCATTTAATATTGTTTGAGCTTGCAAATTTAAATTTCTAATTTCTTGTTCTTGTTTTACATCATTTGCTAAGACTAGATTTCCACCTTTTATTTTGCTAACATTAATCAAAGTTTTTATCTCTTTACCCTCAGAATTTAGATATGACCTAATAATATTTCTAGCATTAGCTGTTAAAATATTCTCAGAGTTATTATCAACTTCATGTAATAAATTCGGCATTTCACTACATTTTGCTCCTAAAACAGTTTCCTTTGAGCATTTAAATAATTCCTCAAATTTCCTATTTACAAAATCCACCTCATTATTAATGTTAAATGTTTGTACGGAAATCGGTATTGCATTAAGTATATCATGCAACCTTTGATTATTCTCACCCAATTTATCATAGGGATAATTAATTAAACTTTTAAATACACCTTTATAAAGATAAAAATAACTAGTAATTTTTAAAACATGTCCAAAAACTGAGAAAAAAGAATTTGAATCATTAAATGTAACAAAACATATTTGAGATGGTATGATTAAAAGTGTACTCAAAAATAAATATTTGAATTTTATAATATTCTCTTTCTGCAAATTACTACTAAACCTGAACAACACAAATATTGCTATTATTATAACCAAATATTCCAATATTGCCTTTATTACATCAATGCCATAGGGATCATAATGCAAACCCTGTATATTCGGCGCTGTATATACTATAAAAATAAGCCCACATGTAACTACTATTGCTCCAATCATCATAATACTTCTCTTTGGATTTTTTGCATAAGGTGCAAGTGAAAATATCATAAGTATTGAAACTTCTATTAACCTTGCTAGTATCCAAAACCTTACTGCAAGTTCACCTTTAAGCATATACTCTGCAATAAAATATTTATAGTAAAATGTATGCATAAAATCAAATATAGATACCATCAAAAATCCATATCCCAATATATGATTAAAATTATTTGCATCTTCTCGTTTATTCCATATGATTAAAAATATTGCAATTCCTATGCACATACTTCCACTATTTAGTATTGAATGAATCAATTCTCTATCATTATTCCATAATAAAATCCAGATAAATATAGAAACTAGAAGTGCTTTTACTAATGTGTATATAAACTTAATGGTAATATTCATATATACCTCTTTATAGTTTTTATTAACCCCCGTGGCACATACCATATTTATAAATTCCCCCTTGTTCTCCATCTTAACTATTTATAAATAATAGATACCTAATTAAATCTTCCTGTTTATATTTTTGATACCTATAGTATTAGCAAGACTTTGGTAACTTCTCTAATATTCTAACATACTATGTAATTAGCTACAATAATTTAACTAATCTCTTATCACTATCAATTGTTAATCCATCATTATCAAGAGAGAAAATACTATCATAGCCTCCCCTTACTCTTCTAAAAAGAGCATTTTATGAATTTTATGTATAAAATAAATGATTTTATCTCTTAGGCATATTCAAAAAAATAGCAAGTCAGTATTCTAGTCTATTTTATTTCATCTAAATTATAACATTTACATAACCATTTTCCTTTTTCACTATTTCTATAAATATAATAAATAAAGTTCAAGCCACTACTAAATTTTAAGTAGTATTCTTGAACTTCAGTAATAAGAATTTTGATTCTTTTATTCATAACAAATTAGCTAGTATAATACCACCTGGTATACTTTACAAATAAAATTATATTATGGAAGAGTTTTAATTGTATTTTTATGTCATAATTAAATACTTCTATTCATTAATCAGCTAATCTTAGTTTGAACAATTTATTTTTCTTTCACTTTAGGTTCTACCCTAACCCATATCTCCTCATAACATTTTTCCCCTTATTTAAAGAAAAAAATTAAGGCACAATCATTAAATAATAAATGGCAATTAGTCGTATTATTATTTAATGATTGTGCTTAATTTTAGCTGCTTAAAATAAAAATTATTTTGCTGGTTCCCATTTGCAACGAACTGGTGATACAATAGCACTTTCCTTCTTTAATTCTTTAAATGCATTATCAATTTCCTTTCGTTCTAGGCCAGATAACTTTTCAACTTCACCTGCACTTACTGGTTTTCCTGCTTCTCTCATAACTTCTAGTACTTTTTCTTTAACGCTCATTACTTTAACCCCTTTCAAATAAGAATCAGTTTCTTTTATTATTATATATCATTATTATTATCTAATCAATAATAATTTTCCATTAAAATTAATTCTTGATCATTATTCATGTATAGGAAATTCTTTTTAAGATTTCTAAATTTTATTTTTTAACCAAAAACTCTATTAATTTTTCTTCATTATAAAATACTAAATTATACTTAAACTTAGGTTTTTCTATTACTATTAACTTAATATTACATTCGCGCGCTGCCTTAAGCTTTTCTAAAACTCCACCTTCAATTCCACTATCTTTAGTTAAAATTGCTTTAGCATTATATTGATGAATAAAAGCTTTTTCCAGTTCATAAGTTATTGGACCTTGAAGTGCTATAATATCCTTAAGCTTAATTCCCGCTTCTACTATCTTAGTTAAAACACTTGGAGAAGGCAAAATTCTATGTATTACTCTATATCCAAAATCCAAATTTAAAAACTTAGAAACATTATTCCCACCTGTGGTATTCAAAACATTTCCTTCGATGTTTTTTATAATCTCAATGGCTTCATCATAATTTTTCACTCGTATTATATCTTCACCAGTAATATTTTCTAATGCTCCTTGTCTTTCATATCTCACATATTTAATTTTAAGGTCATTTGTACATTCCAATGCCGTTTTAGTAACTTCCTGTGCATAAGGATGTGAAGCATCAACCAAAATATTAATTTCATTATATTTTATCCAATTTAGCATTTCTTCTTTATTTAACGGCTTTGTATTTAAGTTTTTAATTTTAAATTCCTTAAGAAGCTGCCCCCCATATGTTGTAGCAGTTGTAACTGCAATATTATCAGTATACTTATTTATTAACGATAAAATTTTTCTTCCTTCTGAAGTTCCTAAAATAAATCCAATCATATTTTCTCCATTTCTAATTCATTAAAAATTTAGTTATGATTTCTTAGGCACATGAAAGAAAATAACAAGTCCAAAATGCTATGGTTATTTTTCATCAGGCAAGAAAGCCGATTGGTCTCATAGCGGGCCTATTAGGGCAATCTGCTGATGAGCAGAGAACCCAAATCTATGATTTGGTGTGAATCGCTTACTCAGTGAGCGTATGCGAGTCGAGCTTCCTCTGATGGGAAATAGGCTTAGTAGATGGACTTGTTATTTTTTTGATTGTGCCTTATCCTTTTTATAATAAACTATGGCTATACCAATATAAGATAACCCTAAAAGCATAAAAGCACTTCCTCTTAAATATTGTCCATCAATTAGGTTCATTATCCCTACAAATAGGAAACAACTACTTGCGAGCAACCACAACTTCCATGTTTTTTTATTCAAAAAAACTCCTCCTCTCGCGAAGATTATAGTTTACTCCATAATACTATCTTTCCTTTTTATTTTCATATCCTCTAGGTGTTATAAACTTTTCCTCCTTATAATAACTCTTTGAATTTCCTACAATTACAATTGACATCATATCAACAACTTCAGCATCAAAATCTCCAATAGTAAATAATTTGTAACTTTGCCCTTCTCTAAGAGCATGTCTTACTACTGCCACAGGTGTAGAATCTCCTCTAAATTCTCTTATTATATCAATACATTCTCTTAAATAATCTGGTCTTCCTTTACTTTTAGGATTATATAGTGATATTATAAAATCTCCTTCCGCTGCAAGTTTTACTCTCTTTTTTATATCTTCATACGGTGTCATAAGATCACTTAGACTAATATTACAATTATCATGCATAAGGGGTGCCCCAATTACAGAACCAGCTGCACTACTTGCAGTAATACCTGGAATTATTTCAACATCCTCATCCTTTCTAAGTTCAAGTATAAGACCTGCCATTCCATAAATTCCTGCATCACCAGTACTTATTAAAGCTACATTTTTATCCTTACATAAACTTAAAGCCTCTTTACATCTAGCTTCTTCGCCTCTCATTCCTGTTGAATATAATTCTTTATCTTTTACTAAATCTTTTATCATATCTATGTATTTGCTATAACCTATAATAACTTCACTATCCTCAATTGCCTTTAATGCTCTTAAGCTCATGTTTTCAATGCTTCCTGGACCTATTCCTATAACTCTTAATTTTCCCACTTTCACTCAACCTTTCAAATGTTTCATTAGTAATTTTATAGCATATTATTATTTTTAATTATTTCTTAACTCTCAAGTAATTCCTTAAATACCTTGTTATGTTCTATATCCTTACTTAAAGCTTGAATAACTCTAATAATCTGTTCATCATTTATTTCACTCTGCGAACTTATAGCAATTCCTATAACATATGCCTTAATTATTCTATAACTATTAATTATTATTTTAATGCTCTTTGCTAAACTTTCTCCTTTGTTAAAAGGAACTAAATCTTTAAAAATTTGATTTACTATATAATTTTCAAAAATATACGAGTGTTCTGATAGCTCCTTAAAATATTTAGAATTATCTTCTATGTTCTTAGATATATCTGAAATCTTTGAAATTCCTGCTTTATATTCCTTTACACACTCTTTCAATCTTACACTTCTAATGTTTTCCACTAATTTATTATCACAAAGACTTCTATAAAAATCATTATTTTCCTTAAATATCATTCCTTTTAAAGAATTATAATTTACAGACTCCTCATTAAATTCTTCTATAATTTCCTCTATACTATCAAAATCTTTAAGCGTATTAAAATTATCAATATTTTCATAAAAGCTATTAAGAATATTTAATCTCTCCTCTATAGAAAAATTTCTTAACTGCATAATATTAATTGATATTACCCTTATATCCCAAAAATATTGAACAATACTTTCCGTTCCCTCAAAAGCTTCACTATCAATAATCCTTCTTATTTCAACATTGCTCTCATCTATGTCTTCTTCTAATTCAATAAATTCCATTTTATCTTTATTTAAAAATGCTCTATTACATATTTCAATACATGAAGGCAATCCACTTTTTTCATAAACATCATCTATAATATTAAAAACTCTAGGATAGCTCTTGCAGGTTATACAAAGATTTTCTTCACCAGTTTCTCCATGTATATCACAAAGCATATTTGAATTTAGAAATGGACACCTACTTTCATCTTTAAGAATCATAAATCCACAATTGAAAGAATCATGTTCTTCTTTATTTTCAAAAAACTTACCTGTAACTAACTCTTTTAGACGTCCAGCGCTACTAACATACTTATCATAAGAAGCTTCATCTATATTTATATCCCAGCCTGCACAGCAAGTATCGCTACACTTTGAATTTATGCATTTAAAATCCACCATGTACTTTGGCAGAAAACTATTTACTTTCATAAATTAACTCCAATCAACTTATATCATGATATAGATATACAATGCATGAACTAGACTTATGTGATAATTTACCGAAATCATAAATATTTTTATTTCGAAGGACTATGAAAATATCGCTGAAGGTTCTAAGTTGCAAGTTGTACCCAATTTAGCATGCTCCCACTTTCAGCGTGACAAGCTAAATTGGAACAACTTACAACTAAGAACCTTTAACATCTCATTTTCAAATGCCTTCTGCATAAAAATATTTATAATTTCTGGTGTAGATGTGCATTCAAAGTCTAGTAAATGTGTAAAAATATTATACTAATAAGTCTATTTCTTGTTTGTGATATCTATATACAAATGTATTATATCAAATTTATTATCATTATGCTTTGTTATTAATAATATGTTCAAGGTAATTACTCAAAGTGCTTTTGAAAAATTAGTAATTGCTTTTTGAATTATTTTAGCCATTTCCTTAGGAGACCTCCTTTCTTTATCCTCTATCCATTCGGATAGAACATTCCAAAGACCTCCTACGTTGAAAAGACATATGTATCTTTCTTCAATAGAGTTCTCATAATTATGCCACTGTGCTTCTATTAATCTATTTAAATCAGGTATAAATAAATTTGCTTCTTGAATAATTAAATAAAACAAGTTATTTTGTTTAAGTAATTCCAGTTCCTTAATATGGTTGTTCCAAAACTCAAAATAGGTTATCAGCAGTGTGCTAAAAGTAAGGATAGTATTTTCTTTTATACATTTTATATAGTCTTCAAATAAATAACTGGCATATTCAGATAATAGATCTTCTTTAACTTTAAAATTACGATAAAATGTTCTTCTTGCTAATTGTGCTTTATCGGCTATCTCTGTGACCGTAATATTATTATATGGTTTTTCTTTCATTAAATCAAAAAGAGCTTCAATCAACCATTTCTTAGATTGTTCAGCAATTCGATTTGTTTTTTGTTTCAAAGTATCCCTCCTAAAGTGTCACAAATTCTCTTACTATGTAGCACTTATCTAAATGGTATTGATATTATTTATAAAGGTATTATACTATATTTAAAGCCAAGTGTCACATATGTGACATAAACTCTTATATCTGGCAAAACACTCAAATAGAATTTAGGAGGATATTTCATGAAGGAATTATTTTTGATTATTTGGTTATTCCCAATACTTTTTATGATTCATGATTTTGAAGAGATTATAATAATTAAGACATGGCAACTAAAAAATAAAAAATTCATCCAAAATAAACTGGAGAAACAAGTCCCATTTAATTTTAAAGCTTATACTGCAGCCTTTTCAATTGGAGTAGCTGAAGAATTTATTATTATATCTATAATTACTATAATTTCGTATTTATTTGATAATTATATAGCTTGGTTTGGCTTATTTATTGCTTTTGGTATACACCTATTTTTTCACGTTTTAATGTGGATTATTTTCAAAAGATATGTACCAGGAGTTGTTACAAGTATAGTTTTTATTCCTATTAGTTGCTTTATGGTATATAGAATCAATGTTTTACTATACTATGATATTGTAACGTTATTCTTTACTATAATAATAAGTACATTAATAATGATGATAAATATATATTTTTTGCATAAAGCTATGGAAAAATTTGATTTGTGGTTAGGAAAATATAGCAGCAACTCTCACTTATAGGGTTTATACTCTTAAATATATAGTTTCATCTCAATAAGGAAATCAGGAGAAATTACATGAAAAAAACAAATAATATTAAAAATTATTCGGTGAAAAAATCGCAATTTAAAGATTGGGAATCTGTATTTGCAAACCCTTCATCAATAAAAATAGAGACTTTAAAAACAGGAATAATTGCTAGTAAAGTATCTGGAATAATCAATCTTAAAAATATGAATAGTAGCCAACTGAGGGATAGAGTTGCTAATATACCAGTATTAGCACATTTAGTTAGACATGAGAAATATGGTAATTATTTAATTGATACAGGATTTGATAGTTCATTTACAAATGAAGCAGGGGGGAATTTTAAAGGAATATTGAAAAAGTTGTATTTTAAAAATCTTTATATTCAGGAGAGAAGCACACAAGGAATTGAGGTTCAACTAAAAGAAAGAGGTACAAATTTAAATGGTGTTTTTCTAACTCATATTCATGAACATGCATCAGGTTCTCCTTCATTACCAAATGAAATACCCTATGTATATGGTAAGGGTGAAACTGAGACAAGCTTTTTTCCACTGGTTTATTCTAATTTTTTTGAAAACAAAACAAACTTACAAAAAATAAATTTCTCAATGGGGCAAAACATGCCTATGTGGGGTAATTGTGTTGATATTTTGGGAGATGGTTCATTTTGGGCAGTATCTACCCCTGGACATACAAATGGACATACTTCATATATAGTTAATGGCATAGAAACACAAGCATTTATTACTGGAGATGCTTGTGTTTCAAAAAAGGGGTTTGAACTTGGTATCGAAACTGGGAAATATTCATTAAATGTTAAAGAAGGACGAGAAAGCTTTTTAAAGATAAAGGAATTTATTCAACAGTATCCTTATTTAAAGGTAATTTTTGGACATGAAACTGATGAATTTAAAATAGAGTATAAATAAACTCCCTGAATATTAATTACGAAGATTCTAACAAATTATGCAATGCTTTATTGTCTGTCTTTATATTATGCTTTAAGGCATTATATGGTATTTTAAATTCTGCATGATCTCCTTCTGCATGGCTTACACCTGTACTTATAACAAGACCATCCTTGGTTAGATAACTAAAATTTAAATATGAATTTGTAGGTCCTTCTGGATTATCTGATTGTTTAAGTGAAGTTATCATAACTTGATCATTATCATTGTAATAATTACTTATTTCTCGTTTCAGATTTTCTTCTAATGTTTTATTATCAGATGTATCAAAATCTTTGCTCCAAGGAATATAAGTTCCATTTTTAAAAGCATTTACAAGAGTTTTATCTATTACAAACATATCTGATAACTTCAATATCTTTGCATCAGAAATATCTATATTTGTAGTATATAGGTAATTATTAGGATGCGCACTATTTTTCATATTTGCCTCACATAGATATTTAATACTTAAAATATTCTCGTCTTGTAATTCAATTGAATAAGTAACATCCATAGTTAAGTTCTCGATAGGCTCATTGTAATCAGGTATAACTCCAGTTTTAATTGTCTCTGTTAAATCATAGCCTTCAATAACAGAATTTTTTATTAACTTATTTATTTGTGACTGCCTATCAGCATCTCCCAAGTTACTTATCTGTGGATACTTGATTGTTATGTTAGCAATTTTGTATGTATTTTCAATTACATTATATAAATTAACTTTATTAGTTGATGCTTTTGTATCGTTTATCGTTGAGCTATCACTTTCAGTATTAGATTTATCTTTTATCACATTACTTTCATTTGACTGTTGTGATTGTGTGTTTGCACTAGCATTTAATTGGCTGTTAGTTTGTTTAGTGCTGCAACCAGTCATTATAGCTACTGTTACAATCAAAATAATTGATAATAATTTTCTATTCATAAATATAACTCCTTATTTTTATATAACTTTTATGACTGCCTGCACAAATGATAGAATTAGGCACATGAAAATAAATAACAAGTTCAAAGTCACTATAACTTAATCTACCTTTGCATACCATTTCCATAATTATATTTCCATTTCCCTAAAGGTAGTTTTTCCTCGATAAGTAAGATTTTATGAGGCTATTAAAATTATTATAACATGATTTACATTTATATTTTTGTTTATCATTTAATTTACCACTATAAATTAAGTCCCCTAATTATTATCATACTCAATAGGATAAAGATTAATACCATATATAATTTTATCTTTAGACTTAAATGTGCACATGTTATATTTATTAATGAAGTAAATATTATTTAGATAATACAAGGATGTTAATAGTTAAGAACTAAGAGTTAATGATGAAATCCCTGAACGGGATTCCCTAAAAATATTTTATTGAAAAGCCTGTGGCTTTTCTTCCGTATCTTTTACTTTTTACTTCTTACCTTTATAAAGTATTTTTCTTAGATACAGTTATTACAAAAATTACAGGTTATAAATATAATTTTCAATGTTGAAACCCATATAAAAATAATAGATGGAAAAACTCCACCTATTATTTTTGTAGCTATTATTTAATTACTCTCATTCCACCCATATATGGTTGTAATGCAGTTGGAATATTTATAGATCCATCTTCATTTAAGTTATTTTCTAAGAATGCAATTAACATTCTTGGTGGAGCTACTACTGTATTGTTTAATGTATGTGCAAAATATTTTCCATTATCACCATCTACACGAATTTTTAAACGACGTGCTTGTGCATCTCCTAAGTTAGAGCAGCTTCCTACTTCAAAATATTTCTTTTGTCTTGGAGACCATGCTTCTACGTCTACTGATTTTACTTTTAAATCAGCTAAATCCCCTGAACAGCATTCTAATGTTCTTACAGGTATATCTAATGAACGGAATAAATCTACTGTATCTTTCCACATTTTATCGTACCATTTCATACTATCTTCTGGCTTACATACAACTATCATTTCTTGCTTTTCAAATTGATGAATTCTGTATACTCCTCTTTCTTCTATACCATGAGCTCCTTTTTCTTTTCTAAAACAAGGCGAGTAACTAGTTAATGTATGAGGTAGTGAGCTTTCTGGTAATATTGTATCTATAAACTTACCAATCATAGAATGTTCACTAGTTCCAATTAAATATAAATCTTCACCTTCAATTTTGTACATCATAGCATCCATTTCTGCAAAACTCATAACACCAGTTACAACTTGGCTACGAATCATAAATGGAGGAATACAATATGTAAATCCACGGTCTATCATAAAGTCTCTTGCATAAGAAATCACTGCTGAGTGAAGTCTAGCAATATTCCCCATCAAGTAATAGAATCCATTACCAGCAACCTTTCTGGCACTATCTAAATCAATACCACTTAATTTTTCCATAATATCTGTATGATATGGAATTTCAAATTCTGGTACAAAAGGATCGCCGAAGCGTTCAACTTCTACGTTTTGACTATCATCCTTACCAATTGGAACACTTGGATCAATTATGTTTGGAAGTGTCATCATTATAGTTTTAACTTTTTCTTCTAATTCCTTTTCCTTTACATCTAATTCAGCCATTCTCTCGGAATCTGCATTGACTTTCTTCTTTGTTTCTTCTGCTTCTTCCTTTTTACCTTGAGCCATTAAGCCACCGATTTGCTTTGATAACTTATTTCTTTCAGCTCTTAAAGCCTCTACTTCTTGTTTAACCTTTCTAAGTTCAACATCTAATTCAAGAACTTCATCTACTAGTCCTAACTTATTGTCTTGGAACTTATTCTTTATGTTTTGTTTAACTATTTCTGGATTTTCCCTTACAAATTTTATATCTAACATACTTTTTCCTCCTAAATTAAATATCTATAGTATTTTTATTTGAAAACATAAAAAAGCCCGCCATCTCATACTTATAAATATGGGACGGAAGGAATCCGCGTTGCCACCCAAATTGCTGGAAAATAAACTAGCCAGCCACTCGATATTGGTACTATAAAGGGTACTAACCTTTCGATTTATCACCGACAGCTCCAAAAGTGGAAAGATTTAACCTTTCACCGATTTTCACCAACCATCGGCTCTCTGAAGAAATTTATAAATCGTAGCTTTTATCATCGCTGAGTTTTAGTATATTTTGTTCATTTTTAATTATATATACATTTATATTGTTTTTCAAGTAAAACTTTATTTGACTACATTTTTTAGCCAGTTTGATATACTAGTGATCTACATGCAAATAAAATATTTATTTGAATGTGCCTTAATAGATTTAAATGCTGAGTTCACTCTAAAATATAGGATATGAATCCAATCGTAATTCTTCATTATAACAGAATCTTACTTTTATCGTTATTATTAATATCTACTAATACATCAAAAAATAATTTCGGCTGATCAAGCATTGTAAAATGTCCTGCTTTAGGTATTAAATAAAGCTTCTTATTTGGAGCATTTATTTCACCAAAATATTCCTTAGCAATAACATAAGGTACCTGCCAGTCATTTTCTCCTAAAATATAATAAATTGGCACTTTATATTCAGCATTTTTAGATTTCAAGTCGAAGGCTCCTAAAAAATCATGTATGTCTTTATTTGCCTTAGATGCTTTTATTAATGCTAAAAAGTCTGACAACCCAGAAATTGGGCTTTTCATTCCCATTACAATTAAAGGCCACATTTTAACACCCAAATCATATTTACCTTGTATTTTACGTACTTTCATGCATTTTTTTAAAGTTTCATTATCAAATTTATCTCCTGGATACTCTCCTATTGCTTCAAGCTTTTTTAAAACTTTCTTGTCATTAGCCTGTAAAATTAATTCTTTAACTTTTTCGTATCCTACACGTTCATTTTCAAGCATATTTATAACTTGTCCAACACCAATATAGTAAGCTACTTCATCTGGATATTTCTTTATAAATGTACTTCCTAAAACACTTCCCCATGAATGACCAAGTAAAATTATCTTTTCTTTTTTATATTTCTTTTTTAAATATTGAATAATTTCAAACAAATCTTCCATCATTAAATCAATTGTTGGAAATTTATCTGGATTCTTAGTAAGAGTTTTTCCTGAACCACGTTGATCATGATGAACTACTGTAAAAATATCTTCCCATTTTTCTTGGAATGCATATGCAAATACTGACTCTGCACTTCCTGGACCACCATGTAAAAATAGCATTACCGGATTATCATAATTAGTACCTGAATGAAATAAATATTGATTTATTCCATTAATTAATACATACTCCTCAATATTAATTAATTTTTTTGATTTATTTTTCATAACTTCAATTCTCCCTACAATATTTTTATTAGCTGCTTTGTATTTTCCAATTTTCTTGCAATGTTGTTTCATCTTCTTTATAAATGGCCAATTGCTATCATTGTCATGAACTTTCTAGATGTTAACTTGTCAACATATTTATCTCCTTGTACGTTTCTTATTTTCAAGGAAAAAAAGTGTTGCATAAATTTATTGTATTAAAAATACTTCTTAAATATTATCCATTTTTATCCTTTACTTAAAAATTATAATAAATTTTTTGTTAATTATCAATTTTTATTAATCCATGAACCCAATCAGTAATATTAATATTTTATTCTTTTAATTTCAAAATTTTTAATATAGAATTTAATACAATAATGCTACAAATTCCCACGTATCAATGAATTCATTATGGATATGCTAATATTATAAGGAACTTAACAGTGAAGCATTAATATAAATTCTAGACGTGATTTATATTAGATTTGAATATAGGTCAGAAGACTTGTATTTAAATAAAAATGCGATGCTATAAGGTTAGGAAAAGTTTTATTATAGTCGATTAAAATTTATTATAATGAGATTCCAACTTATTTTATAGTGTCAAGCGAAGATTATATAAGGTGATGTAATAATCATATTTAGCTGTGAGGTTATATATGGTCATGTAAGTATCTTATATGGTTGAACAAAGTATCATTATGGGTAGTGAACTGTTTAATTATAGTCGAAAGATTATAATTAAATACTAAGATATCTATATTGGTGTGAGTTAAACTGTTAAATTCTTTATAAAAAAAGGGATGTCACAAGCTGATTAAAATCATCTTGTGACATTTTTTTTAGAAAAAACTTATACTGTATCTGACCATTTTGTTTTAGTGTCCAAATTTGCATTCATCAGTTCATTTAAATTATTGATAGATTCAAGTTTGTTGAATATGATCATAACTTTAAATAAATCTCCATCTATTTCGATATTAAAAGTTCCTCCTTGAGCTTCAACAAAACTCTTAACAATTGCAAGTCCAAGTCCTGAACCTTCTGTGTTTCTTGATTTATCTCCTCTTTGAAATCTCTCCACTATGTCAAATCCATTGAAGGTGATTTCTTCAGCGGACATATTTTTTATTGTAATTTCCGCTTTTTCTTCAGAGTCTATAATATCAATATAAACTCTTGAACCTTCCATTGCATATTTAGCTACATTATTTAAAAGATTTTCAAAAACTCTAAACATTTTTTGGCTATCTAATTCCATTATTATTTTAGCTTTTGGAAAATTATTTTTAATATTTAAATTTGCATTTTTTATCTTATCTTCTAATTCAAATTGTGTCTGCTTCATCAATTCTACTATATCTACTTTTACTAAATTTAAAGTAATATTCCCACTTGTAGCCTTACTTACTTCAAATAAATCTTCAATTAAAAACTTTAATCTTTGAGATTTTTTATCTAGTGTATAAATATATGACTTTCTTTCTTCCTCTGTAACATTCTCACCCTTAAGCAAATCTACATAGGTTATTATTGATGTTAATGGAGTCTTTAAATCATGAGAAACATTTGAAATAAGCTCTGTTTTCATTTTTTGACTTTTAACTTCCTCATCTACTGCCTTTTTAAAACCTTTCTGTATCTTTACTAGTTGTTCTTTAAATGGATTAAATAATCCTAAATCTTCATTTATATTTACATCTAAACTGCCTTCTGCAATTTTGTTTGTTGTATTAAATAATACTTCATATTTATTCTTTATTTTATTTACATATTGTTTTAATAAATTAAACATAATTATACAATAGATAAATGCTAATAATATCCCCAAAAATCCCGAAAACAATAATGACCTACTTAATAACGTTCCAATACACCATACAATGAAAAAAGCAAAAATTGCAGCAGCATCAATTGCAACTATTTTTATTATAAATTTATTAGATTTATCATTTAAATCTATATTGTGAATTGCATTATCTATATTCCTACATATCTTTTGAACATTTCTTTTTATAAATCTTATGATGATACCAGTAAGTGTTTTTTCCTTAAAATATTTAAAAAGCCCTATACTAAAAATATTTTTAAGCGTAACTATAATTATAAATATTAAAGTAGCAAATAAGGACCAATAAATCACATTAGATATATACACTACAATATTACCTGTATAAGGATCTATTCCGATTTGTGTTAAACCTTTAGTTGCAAACTCTCCATTTAAAGTGTAAAGTGCTAATTTACCAGTTCCAATACACATTATAAAAACTATACTACCAATTAAAGTAACTAAAATTTCAAATGGAATTTTAAAAGCTTTTTTGCATATACTAATTTCCATTTCAAGTTTGAGCGGAATGCATAAACTCAAAAATAAAACTATTCCCCCAAGAATAAGAACATATATTGACATGATATTGAAATATGACTCTTCTTGTCCCTGCTCAATCATTTGTGAACATCTATCATTATGCTTCAAATCTTTATTTATTCCATATATAAAAGTCATATTCTTAAATGGTCTATCAATTTGGTAATTATCTGTGTAAAATAGATGGTTTAATTTCAAGTCATGTAAAAATGTATCTCTAAATGCAGTCTCATTTACACCATATATTTTATTTAAAATCATATTACCATTTTCATCAAATTTAATGCTTAGATAGAATAAATAATTATTAGTAATATCATTTGAATTTAATAATGTATTTATATTATTTCCGGTATTAGATTTAATAACATTATTGTCCTTATCTAATACAACATAATCAATATTTTGATATTCATTGGTTAACTCAGAAGACCAAACATTTAAATGCTCATTTAAATTTTCTTTTATGACTTCATATTCATTACTATCTTTTGTTTTTAATTCTGATTTTATATAAATATCATTTGCATCAATATATTTATTTTCCATAGTTTCTAATGCATCTTTATAAAGTACATAACTACTTTTTGACAAGTTAGAACTAAAATCATTATTATAGTAAGAAAAAGAAATAGAATTGTTTTTCCCAGCTTCTTTTATCTTAGGATAAATTCCTACCATTAGAATTCCAATAGCAACAACTAAAATTATTGCTATGAAATTAATAATTAATATTTTTTTAGTACTCCTCGTTTTTGTATTTAGTTCTATATTTTCATTATTATTGTCGTTCAATTTTGTATCCAACTCCCCATACCACCTTTAAATATTTCGGATTCTTTCTGTCAATTTCAATTTTTTCTCTTATATTTCTAACATGCACCATTACGGTATCAGTATTTATAGCTTGTTCATTCCAGACTAATTCGTATATCTCCTCTGCTGAAAAGACTCTTCCTGGACTTTTCATAAGTAACTTTAAAATTTTGAATTCTATTGGAGTAACTTTAACTTCGTCTCCATCTAAAATCACTTCTTTAGTATCTAAATTTAATTCAAGTCCTCCAATAACATAGCTATTATTGTTTTCCTCTAAATCATTTACAACATTTAAATATTTTGAATATCTTCTTAGTTGCGAATTTACCCTGGCTAAAAGCTCCATTGGATTAAATGGTTTTGTTACATAATCATCTGCTCCAATATTAAGCCCCATAATCTTGTCCATTTCTTCTGATTTTGCAGTAAGCATTATAACTGGAAACTCATAATTTTCACGAAGCTTCATGACCATTATAGTTCCATCCATTTTTGGCATCATAATATCAACAATTGCTAAATGTAGAGTCTCCCTTTCAATAATTTCAAGCCCTTCTATTCCATTGCTCGCTTTAAAAACATTATATCCTTGGTTCTTTAAATAAATTTCAATACCATCGCATATTTCTTTTTCATCTTCCACAATTAAAACATTATATAAGTTCATTTTTATATCCTCACATTTTTATTTCATATGCCATACATATAATTTACACGCTATACTATTATATAACATTACTAGAATAATCAACTAGTTAATCAAGTTGTTTCAATAATTCCTTAAGCACAATTAACAATATAAATTATTAATCTAAAGAGAATCATCATAAAAAACGAAAGAATTTCTAAAAATTTTCCTGCTTATCATACTTTGGGCACATTCCTTTCTTTCTTAATTTTTAGAGACCTTACCCCAAACATATTAAAAACATTAATCACATATATTAAACATGTAAATTTTAAAAAAGGTGTTAACATTATGTATAAAGATATTGAAAATAAATTAGGCCTAGAAATAGAACAGACTACAATTTTAAACTCAGGATGGGCTGGAGAAATTATTTCATTAAAACTAAAAGATAATATGCAAAAATATATAGTTAAAACATATAGCAGCAGTAAAAATGGACTTGAAAATATAAAGCAGGAATGGGCAGGTTTAAATATTTTATATAAGGCAAATTATCCTGTTCCAAAACCAGTAATGATTAATGACTCTACAAATATACCCCCCTATATAGTCATGGAAGAAATTAAAGGAGAGAATTTTTGGACGTACTACTTGAATCTAGCAAATGAAAACAAGGAACAGTTATTATATGAATTTACAAGATTATTTTTTGAGCTTCATGAGCTAGATACATCTATAGTAAATAATAGCCAAACAAAATATTCTACAGCATCTTTTATTGAAGAAGAGATTAACAATATAAAAAAGTTAATTGAAGAAAATAATTTGAAATGCTTTAACGATGTACTACATTGGTTGCAATTTGAAAAAACAAATATTATGAACCATACCTTATCTATTATCCACAGAGATTTTCATCCTTGGAACGTAATAGTAGATATCACTGGAAAGCTCTACGTAATTGATTTGTTATGGGGCATTGGGGACTATAGATTTGATTTAGCATGGACATGCACTTTGATGGAAAGAAGTGGATTTAAAGACTTTAGCGATAATATCTTTAATAAATACCAATCACTAAAAAAAGAAAACATTAGTAATTTTGAATATTTTAAAGTATTATCAACCTTAAGATGGCTAGTTAATGTTGTAATCTCATTAAAAACCGGAGATAACCTTAATGAAACTCGAAATGCCGAATTTGAAAATTTTATTAGCCCACTTATACAAAAAGGAGTACAGCTAATCAAAGAAATTGCATGTATACAAATAATAATTTAGCACATTACTATCACTATATATTAGGCACATTCAAAAAATAACAAGTCCATCTGCCTCCCTTGTCTGATGAAAAATATGCACCTTTCATATTAACATCTACACACTGCATTTTGAACTTGTTATTTTCTTTGATATGCCCATAAACTTTGTTTTAATGTGAATTTCTTTTTACATTATGTATATATATATTCCTTATTAATAGAACAGCGTAATAATAAATTACTATGTTAAAAAATAAGCTTAATATGTTAACCATGTTTTCTTACTAAATTTCATTAAACTTTCCCCCTACCCAACTTATTAAAATTTATATTTTATTTCTTCAGCTTTTTCCTCAGCTGCTTTTATTGCCTCACTCCCAGCTTTACACATAACATTAATCCCCCTAACAATAGTTACAATTACAAAGGCTTCCACTAATTCTTCCATAGTTAAACCTGCTTCTATAGCTGCAACAGCATGTGCTTTTGCCCCACTTACTTCATCATCTAAACTATCTAATATTGTAAAAATTAATTCACTTGTCTTTTTAGGCAAATGTGCATTTTGAACTGATTCACGCATAACTAAGTAACCTTTTAATGCATCCTTAGAATATTTAGAAAATATTTCAGCAAAAGGAGGATTCCATTTTAACTCATTTTTATAATAACTAAGAATATCATCCGTTTTATTGTCCTCTTCATGCTTCTCATCAGCTACAACATTAAAATTATCTTCCTTAGAACAAATGGTACTCGCTGAATCGCATTTTTCTTTCTTAAAAATAAATGAAACAGCACCATTACTGTATTGGTTTTCTTTTAAAAATGTAAACCCGCATTTTTTAGTATAAAAATAGTGATTTCTTTTAGAGTAATCTGGAGTTTCAACTATCCAGACCTTAGCCTCCACATATTTTTCCTCTATATTCTTCCATACAGTAGTTCCAATATGATACTCTCTATACTTAGGATCTATAAATAACATTTCTAGGGTATACTCTTTATTTGGCTTAAAACTAATTGTATAAGCTCCAACAATAATATTGTTATAAATTATCTTGAAGCTTTCAAAATCCTTCTGCTCATTAAGCTTTTTAATTAGACTCCCATTGTTATATCCATTAGGACCATCTTCTTTTATATTAGTATGAATTGCTGTATCTTCATTAAACGCAGCTGTCATTATTCTTGTTAATACCCCATAATCAGTTGGAACTATATTTAAATATTCTATACCATTCTTCATTTTAAATACTCCTTTTCCCATTCACCCTTTAAAATTGCCATATCATATATATTCCAACTACTGGAAGATGTTTTTCTTGCATTCTCTATAAAATTCTCTTTTTTAAAACCCAGATTTTCATAACACCTAATTGCTCTATTATTAAAATCAAATACGCGCAAAGCTACCTTTTCAAATTTCATATTTTCAAAACCAATTTTTAAGATTTCCTTTAATACTTCTTGCCCTATTCCTTTTCCTCTATTTTTTTCTTCTCCAATTAAAAATCTGCATATCATACCAACTCGTTTATTTTTATCTATTTCTCGTAGCTCAATAGTTCCAATAGCCTCATTTGTACCAACAGTCTTTATCTTATAAACATAAATATTAAATTCATTATTTTTCACTTCATTTGTAAAATAATTATCTATTTGTTCAACTGTTAATGGATAATTATACATAGGTCCAGCCCATTGCAATAAATCATCAGCAGTTTTATCTTTATTCCACTCTACAACTTTATTGAAATCTTCTTTTTCCAATAAACTAATTTTTATCATGATAATAACCTCACATAATCTTTTTTATTAATATACTCTCTAACCTAAGGTATGAGTCAACTCCTTAATAAGAAATTATATGTAATAAACATCTCTATCTAAAATTATAAGCAATTTCACATAAAGATGTTTTAAATAAATGTTATTTTTCTATTTTATTGGATATTGTATTTCTGTTATATATTCATTTTGATCACTAGTTGCCCATTCACCTTTATGATAACCTTATGTCTAAGATATTCCATTTAAATAATCAGCTCTAAAAATATTATAATATAATGTAGTAACTTCTTTATCACCTAATAATGCTAACTTTTCATCTTTTTCAAATCTATATTTAAATTTACATTTTTCAACCACTCTTTTTGATTTTAAATTAAAGTCATAATGTCCACACCAAATTAAATCTAAACTCAATTCATCAAAGCCATATTTAATCAAACACTTTACAGCCTCTGGAATAATACCTTGTCCCCAATATTTAGGATTAAGAACATATCCTATTTCCCTTTGATTTAAATTTAAAAGACTTTCATCCGGTTTTCTATCATGAAGTCCTATTCCACCAATAACTTTATTTTCTTCCTTTAAAACAATAGCATATGAATCATTATTTTTAATGAACATTTTTATTACTTCTTTACTTTGTTCTTCATTTTTATGCTGTGGCCAACCTGCGTTAGGACCAACCATTTCACTTCTTCCATATTCATACAAATCCTTACTATCAGTTTCATTCCACATTCTTAATATTAATCTGTTTGTAGTTAAAGTATCCATCTAACCTTTCCCCCAACTAAAGCATATTCGATAATGTAACTTTTTTCATCAACGCATATAAATTACGTGAAGGTCATGAATATAGAATATACCAATTCCCAAAAGTGCCATTAATCCAAAGAATATCAAAGAAAAAATAATCTTAACATATATGCTTGTATTATAGTAATTAGTATCTGGATTTTTCCATTGTTTAAACGCTTGTACACATCCCATAATTAAGAACAGTATTATTATTGGATTAAAAAATTTAATTGATATAAATAGTAATATTGGTATACCTATAAGCCATATTTTAGGCGAAATAGCTGTGACAATACGTCCTCCATCCAATGGATGTACTGGTATTAAATTAAATAAATTGATCATAAATCCAGTATAAGCAAGGGCAAGAAATAAGTTATTTCCTGTAGCCATATAAATTAGCACAGAACCTAAAGCTGCCAAACTTCCTAAAATTGGTCCACCCGCTGCCATTGCTGCTTCTTTAGCTGCATTCTCCGGTTCATCTTTCATGCTTATAAATGCACCTACAAAAGGAACAAACACTGGTCCTGAAACATTGATATTTACTTTCTTCGCCATAATATAATGTCCCATTTCATGAGCAAATAAAAGTAATACAAAACCTAATCCATAAGCCCATCCATACATTTGAGCATAAATAACAATCATGAAAAGCATAGATATTAAAGTTGATGCAAATTTACCAAATTTAAGTGCTATTAGTATAAATTTAAGCTTTGCAAAGATAAAAAATATCGCAAATTTAAACTTTGCTAATACAGCTCCAATGACTGCTAATATTCCCCAAAGTCCTTTTTTCTCCTTTACTGTATTAACCAGAGATTTTGAAACATCCGGATTTTCAGTATATTTAATTTCTGAACTTTCAACTTTTTCTTTGTCTAGATTATTATCATTTTCCATAACTAAATTCTCTCTCTTCTAAAAAATATATTTCTATTTCTTTAAAAAATAAAATTTTTAGATTTTTATTTTTTAATAATAATTTCTTACAATCTGCTCCATATACGCATGGTTCAATTATAACATATTTTCCATATGATGTATTCTTAAAATATAATTAAGGGAAGCTTAAATTCAGCTTCCCTTCCAGTTTTGGTATTTTGTCTTTATCTATTTTACTATTTCTATTATCCAAGTAAAATTCACAATATGTTCACTACGAATTTTGCACCCTAAATAACTAACGTATCTTTCTAATTTTTCTACATTTGCATAGTATTTAAAGTCTATTATATTTTTCAAATAAACCGAGCTCATCATTTGATTTATCTCTAACCATTTTATCAAACCTTACTGCCTTATTCTCAAATTCACACATATCAAGCCACATCTTTCTATTTATGATGCTATATACCTTTAATCTCTCTAGAAAAATTGTCTTTATCCTCTTGATTTTCAAACAATTTAAACCAATCACATATTTCAATTGCAAAATCAATGAAGGCTGTTCCTTGAGCAGTTATAATATTTTCATCTCTTACCACTCTTTCTAAAACAAAATTTTCTCTTGGAAACGGATCTTTTTCTCCAAACACTTCAATATGTCTCTCAGTCCATTGAATAGCTGGAGTAGTATACTTTACATTGTTTAATATTCCTGACTTTGCTAAAAATACTGTTCCAGCACCACATATGGCACTAATTAATTTTCCTTTTGAATTTAATGTATTAATCAATTCCATTAGTTTAGGTTTAGTATCTCCGTACCATCCGCCTGGTATTATTAATGCTTCTACATCTTCGTTTAATACATCAGAAACTAACTTTGACGGCTTGCATAAAATTCCCGAGCGGCCCTTAATAATTTTATCTTCATATGCTATTGTAATTATTTCTTTATTAGCACTTGTATTTAATAAATGAGTAATAAATGTTATCTCATAATCTGTCATATCATCAAAAATAAATACTAGTATTTTTCCCATTTGACTCCCCCCATTTCATCTATGCAAATTTTTGGTCTTGAAACAATATTTATAATCCACATTCCATATAAATTTCATTAATACATGGACTTTTTGCCTCTATGTATTAATCAATAATAATTCATTAATTATTTTACTATTTAATTTCCATACATTACAACCAAAGTTACTTACTAATACAATACATGTTTTTTTTCCATATCAAACGATGTGAAAAAACTAACTCCTGGGTCGCAACCTTGAAAATATGGAATTAACTTATCCTTTTCATTCTTTTTTAACCAAATTCCATAACCATAACATTGTTCCTCTACTTGTGGCGCTAACATTTTCATTGCCATTTCTTTAGAAATTAACTTACCATTCAAAATATTATTCCAAAAGTTTTCTATATCTAATACTGTAGTAAATGCGCCACCAGCTCCTGTCCCTTTTACATCTACACTATAGATGTTACTATAAAATTCTTTTCTTTGTTCATCGTAAATATATGCATTTGCGCATTTAGCAGGTAATCTATCAAGCTCGTAATAACCTGTATTTAACATATTACAAGGCTTAAATATAACTTCATCTAAATATTTATCAAATGGAATTCCTGTAATTTTTTCAATTATAAGACCTAAAACTACATATCCTGTATTATTATATTGAAATTTTTCACCTCTAGTATACATCATTGGCTTATTGATAAAAAGTGGTACTATATCCGAAGAAGTTCTAATTTTATAATTGGGGTAATCCTTCCACAATTCATCATATTCTTTCATAACAGATTCATCAAAATAATCTGGAATCCCAGAAGTATGATTTAATAATTGATGAACTGTAATCTTGGGATCAATTGCTTTTAAATCGATATCTAAAATATCACCAATAAAATCATCAAAAGTTAACTTTCCTTCTTCTATTAATTTTAAAATTGCTACTGCTACAAATACCTTTCCACCTGAAGCTGTAGCAAACTTCGTATAAATTTCATTTGGTATGCAGTTAGTCAAATCTGCATATCCAAAAGCTTTTTTAAAAATTGTATCTTCACCTTTTTTAACAAGTACTGCCCCACTAAAATCTTTATCTATTATATTTTCTATACTCAATTCACATTTCCCCTCGCCTTAAGCATATTTATATAAGTTCCAATTAACAATGTGCAATTTTAATTAGAACTTATATATATTTAACATACCTACAGGATTTAAACGAGCTGTGTGATTACTTTTTCCTCCATATTGTTGAGGTTCTATATGGACGTAATCCAATACTATAATAGAACTGTTGCATAGATCCTACTATAGCAGTCTTTGCTCCGAGCTTTCCAACACGCCTGATTCCCTCTAAAACTGCAGCCTTTCCAAGTCCCATCTTCCGATAATCTGGATCGGCTGCTACTGGTTCTATTACTGCATACCCAGCCTCTGGATCATACCACATTCCACAATACGCTGCAAAATTTCCATCAGGTGCAACCACAGCAACCTTTAGATTTAAGTCAACATTAGGACGAATCATCTCTTCGTTACCTAACTTTTCTTTTTCTTCTGAAGCTTTGAATTCTCCTTCACCATTTAATTCATGGTTAAATCCTTTCCATAATACACGGCCATATTGATATAGGTCATAAGTGTCTTTCATGGTAGTAATATGAAAGCCTTCAGGCAATTCGTATTCCATAGATGTCTTATCTAAATAAAAAATAGCATCGTTTTCTTTCTGTTCAGTAGCTCTAAATCCTAGATTTGCTGCAATATCTTGAAATTTCAAATCAGTATCCGCAATAACAACAGCAAATTCTCCATCCATAGAAAGATTATCTTTTGCATATAGCAGCATCTCTTTTTTCAAGAAAGCATATTCTGGCAAAGCTACACAAAATGCCTTTCCTAATTGGCAGTCAAAAGTTGCTACCCCTACGATTTGTTCATCCTCTTCCCATACACCAATTTTGCCCACAGCATGCTTATCCAAATATCCATGGGTTGCCATCCAATCCCATCTTGTATATGTGAATTCTGCATACCCTAATTTTATAAAAAAATTCCTAACTTTATGGTAATCCTCTGTAATACCTGCTTGTTTTGTATAATTTCTAAATCTTATTGACATAAATATGCCCCCTTTCGCTACTATTATATATTTATATGAATATGATATATATTCCAACTTTATATATAATCATTCTATACCTATAACGAAAAGGGCCTTGAAATATTCAAGACCTTGTCCTTTTATTTTTTATATAAAATTTTACGCACCGTATCATATGCTAATCCATATTTATGAGATATTTGTTCTAAACTATAACCATTTCCATATTGCTGTTTAATCTCTTTATTTCTATTTTCAAAATAACTTCTAGAACCATTTTTTTCTCCCCATCGTATATGTTCATCACCACTTGGTATATATAAAACTTCACCTTTTATGTGCTTTTGAATTTCCATTAGCAAATCCTTTGGTAATACTTCTGCCGCATTTAAATATTTCACAATATCCCACTCCTTGTTTATTTTTTTATAAACAAAGTGCAGAGCATGACAGATAGTAAATTCTATTACCCATACAGAAATAGTATTACTACACCTTACTCTGCATGGGATACATCCGTATCTAGACTATTTCTTAATATAATTCTTCTTAGCATAGAATATTCACCTGCCTTAAACACTAATAAATATATTCAATTATACCATATAATTACAATGTGTATCACAAAAAATAAGGAGAATCTTTTAAATTCTCCTTATTTTTTGTGATACTTTACTTTTTATTAAAATATTAAATATTATGATTAAACCACAAAAACTATAAAATATTGTGATTTAGTTTGCTAGAACTATTTCAAATTCTAAAAAATAGAATTTGAAATAGTTAATTATTACAGTAAATATGACTAAAATCACATTGAATAAATAGTCAATGCCACTTTCAAGGACCTGTTTTAACAGTTTCTTGAAATTATATGCTGCGATTTTAAATCCAACCCATAATTTTGAGCGCAGTAATCCACGGATAGGCATCGTATCTATTTTATACCTTCTTCTCAATACTGATGGAATTCCTTCTATACCTGCTCTTTTATTTGCATTTTCTATATATTCATGTGTTTTCATTTTATCTCTTTGAGTAGCTGTATTATAAGCTTTTTCACTAAATCTTATGGTATTAAATTTCTTTGATGCTTTTTTGGGACACTGTGAATTTAAAGGACAATTTTCACAAGTATCTGGATTAAACTTAGCAGTATAAGACTTTGAACTATAATAAGACTCTACAGGTTCGACTCCGTTAGGACAGCTACTGATTATATTTTTTTCATTATCCACAATGAATTTTGCATAGCTTAGTTTATCGGTTGATGCTTTTCTACCAACAAGTTCACTTGGTATTATTTCAACCCCTTGTTTTAAAGCATTTTGAGCTTTTTCTTGCTCATAATATGCACCATCAACTAGTAGTTTACAATTTGAATCGTTCTTTTTTGAAACCAAATTAGAAATAACATCATCAGCAAATTTTGAGTCACTGTGAATATTCTGCTTAAGATCATATCCTGTTATAACACTGTTTTCATCGTTAAATGATTCTTGTATATTCACAACATAACCTATGTTATCTCCATATTTTTTCCTGTATGTTGCATCTTTATCAGTTGGATTTTGTAAACTAGTTGAAGATATATTTTTTGAATCTTTAGGTACTAAATTATTGGCACCATCTTCTACCGTTTGGTCTTCGATAAGTCTTTTTAAAAGTTGAAATTCTTCTGTTGAAGTAACAATCTCTCCAGCTTTTAAAGAAATATCGTATAATAATTTGGATTGGTTAATTAAAATTGAAAGTTTTGAATCAGCCTGTAAATCTCTAGTTCTATATATAGTGTCATTTTTATGTCCTTTTTCAAGGTACGGTTTAAGTTCTTCATCTATAAAAACTGGATTGATTTTATTTATAATCTTGATAAGTCTGATGTTCACAGAATATACTAATTCAATTCTACTTAATTTTCTACATGATGAACTAACCATTAAAGAGTCTACCCTAACTTTTTTATTATCAACATCTAAATATTTAGCGATGCTTTCAGCTAAAGCTTCAACTTCTGCTTTTATCAAATCTTCGCCAGTGGAATTTTCATATTCAACTAGCTTATTTCTGAAATTTGTTAGAGTATTTATCGATACTGGTTGGGTTTCATAATTAGTTGTATTTAAAGCATATTGATATCTTATATCGAAATGGATAGAGCCTATAAGTTCTTCATCAGTCTGCTGAAATATTTCTTTTATTATTAGTAATCCAATAATGACATTAATAGGTGAATTAGGTCTTGAGGCTTTATCACTATATAAAACCGAAAAACGTTCCTCATTTATTTTTGAAAAGATATACTCGTTAAATGCTTTAGCCCAACTTTTACTCAAAATATCTTGCAGATATTTTGGCATTTGGTTTATTGGATCAAATAATGAAGTTTGTTGACGGTTATTTTTACAAAACATAGTAATTCGCCTCATTCGTTTAAATTTATAATGCTATTATATCATGAAATTCTAATTGGATAATATTTGTCAGCTTTTTGTAGGCTAATCATTCATATCAAAATAAAAATTTATTTTTCTATCTTTATACAACTCATTATTTACTCTCTTCATAAACACCAAACTTCAAAATCTCCAGATATTTATTGAAATCTTCCATAATTTCTTCAACATTTTTCAAAATCTCCTCCATTGAAATGCCTTTATACTTTTGAGTGTACTTACTTGAAAGTCCATCCATACATATCATTACTACCTCTATAGCTTTTTGTGAATCAATTTCCTTTCTAAATTTTGATGTATCTAAATTTTCAAAAACTTCTTTTAGGTATTTTGAACTATAACTGCTGTATCTTTCTGTAATCTCATTCTTTAAAGATTCAGGCATATTGGTAATTGCTGAATATACTAGTTCATTCATTAATGGTTCCTCTTGAACAATTTTCATTTTTCTTATGCTAATCCTTATGAATCTTTCAAATAAATCCTCCGGCTCATTATCTTTTGACAAATAATATTTATCAGCCAAATTAGTAATGCAGTAATCAAATAAATATAAAAATAGATTTTTTTTACTTCCAAAATAGTGAAATAATATTCCCTTAGAAATTCCTGCCCTTTTCACTATAGAATTCGTAGAAGCCTTATCATATCCATTTATAGCAAACTCCTCAATGGCAGCATCCAATATTCTTTTCTTTTTTTCATCTTGTAAACTTTCAAACTTCTCCATCGCAATTATATTTTTCACACCTTTCATAATATAAATTAGCAATTTATATACTCGATTTATAATTAAATTAACATATTAAGTGAATCACTATACTAGAAATAAGTAACATATTGTGTGTAGTGTTTCATTTGAATTTTAATGGTAATGATTCTTGATTAGAAGTTGTTCCAAAATGCTTGTTCAAAGCTCGACTCTGAAGCAAGCATTTTGGGTACAACTTCTAATCTTAGAATCATCCATCAAAACTTATGGAAACCGAAACACAATATGTTACTTATTTCGGTTAGCTACCACATAAGTCTAGATATGACTCCTACTCCTTAATTTTCATTCCTTCTTTTGTGTCATTATTAGGCTTTGATAATATTTTTTCGCCTTCTTTCAAACCATCTAATACTTCTATTTCATTTTCACTTTCTATCCCTTTATTAATTTGCCTTATAACAGCTTTTCCATTCTCCACAACAAATACACAAGAGTTTCCTTGATAATCAAATACAGCGCTATCAGGTATTACTAAAGTATCACTTTTAACTTCAGTTATAACTTTAACGTCCAAATCATAACCTGGTTTTAATAAATCTGTATCATCACTGATTTCAATTGTAATTGGTACTCTCTTCTGATTAACTCCTAAAGAAGACGTTATATTTTTTGCTTCTGGTGCTATTTTTACAACTTTCCCATTTAAAATTGAATCCCCTATAGCTTTTCCACTTATTTCAACGTCATTACCTATTTTAATCCTATAAATATCATCAGACAATATATCAGATTCTAATTCCAAACTCTTAGTATCCCCTACTAAAAATGCCGCTGTTCCAGGTGTCCCCATAGAATTCTCTTCTACTAATTTCTCAATAATAACACCATCTATCGGTGCTAAAACTTGTTGTTTATCAATTTCACTCATTATACTATCTTTTAGAATCATGGCTTGCTCCAATCCAGCCATATATCCCTCCTTTACATAACTAGGAGTTCCTTTTTTTATATCCTCTAATTGATTATTTGAAGACCTTAAATCAGCTTCTGCGCTTTTATATGCATCCTCAGAATTATCAAATTCTTGTTTACTTATAGCTCCAGTTTCATATAGTATCTTCGAATTATTAAAATTTCTTTCTGCTGATTCATATGAAATTTTAGCTTTATCAACCTCTGCTTGAGCAACTTCAATTTTATTCGCATAATTAGAAATATCCGCGCTTTCAAGCTGAGCCTTTGCTGCGTCAATCTTTGAGTCAGCATCTTTAAGTTTCAATTCCATATCTTTTTTATCCATTGTAAGTAGAATATCATTTTTCTTTACCGAATCTCCTACGTTAACATTTATACCAGTTATTTTTCCCGAACCTTCAATGTATACTGTCTGCTTATTATTACTTTGAACTACAGCTGTATCATCAACATAGTGCTTTATTTCACCTTTTTCTACTATCGAAGTTTCAGCAGCTTGTCCTTGTTGCATTATTATATATCCTGATATTCCTGTCACGCATATTATCACTATAATTACTGACCAAAATAATTTTTTATTTTTCATTTATAGCTCATCTCCCCTACAATGCATTGCATTTCAATATTTATATAATTTAAACCTTATCCAGCTAACCAACAAATATTGAGTTTTTTTATTCCTTATTCTTTAAAACCTCCAGCATGTCTATTGATTTAATTTTTCTCATTAAAACCAAATTTGTTATTACTGTAAAAGTAAGAGTGAGTATTATTGTTATAACATAGCTCTTAACTTCCACCACATATGGAATGCTATAAGAATCTGTACTGCTAGCTGAAATTAAATAACCACCAAGACATACGCCAAAAGGCAATCCTATAATAATTCCCAATATAGAAATAATGTAATTTTCATTAAAAATCAGCTTTTTAATTTCTTTATTATTAAAACCTAATACTTTCAAAGTTGCTAATTCTCTTTGCCTTTCAAAAATATTAATGGTAGCAATGTTATACAAAACAGCTATAAGAAGTATTGCTGAAAGCATGATTAACATTCCTATGGTAGATTTCATTGCCTCCATATTTTTAGTTAGGGCATTACTAGAATCTGCTTTTGATTCTACTGAACTTACTCCTGGTATATCTTTTAGTTTATTTTTAACTTCATTTTCAAAAGCACTGTTTTCTAATTTCAATACAGCTGAATTTGCAATCATTCCCTCACTTAATATGCTGTTTAAATTATTCATTGAAGTATAAGTACTTGCCCCTAAGTACTGAACTACAATCCCTTTAACAACCATTTTCTTTTCATTTTTTCCTGGGAAAAAAAATTTTACATTTACACTGTCATTTACTTTTATCCCTAAAGTACTTGCAAGTTTTTCAGATATAAGTAAACCGTTTTGTGGCAAAGTTACTGCATTACCACTTTTATCTTCAACTTTATACATTTTAGGGTCTTGAATAAGTGCTGTAAAACCTACTTCTTTGCTTTTCCATCCATTGGATAATTCAATTCCAGTTTCTAGTACCGGTTCAAATTCTGTAACATGTTGAATGTTTTTAATAATATTTAAATCGTCAACACTAACTAACTTTGAAAACGTTACTTTTATATCATAGTTTTGAATACTTCCATATTGCTGCTTTATCATAAAATTAACAGAGTCATTCATACTTAAAGCAACTAAAAGTATTGATGAAGAAAATATAATTCCAAGTGAGGTAAGTAATGCTCTTCTCTTATATCTAAATAAATTTCTAACTATAATTCTGTCTAGTTTGCTAATTCTCTTCCATATAAACTCTAATTTTTCAATAGCTATTTTTTTACCGCTTATTGGTGATTTTTCTCTCATGGCTTCACTAGGCATGATTTTAAATATAACTTTACACGAATGATATCCAGCAAATAAGCAAAATATTAGCGTCAACAAAGAAGCTGGAATTACAAATTCTCCATATATTTTTGTATTAGAAAGTGGTAAATTAAAATATTGATTAAGCAATTTTGTAATACTGAAGCCCATGTAAGTACCTAGTACAGAACCTATTAAACTTCCACTTACAGCAATAATTGTAGAATAACTCATATAGTATGCGAGCACCTGCATGTTAGTAAATCCAAGTGCCTTCATTACTCCAATTTGTATTCTTTGATTTTCAACCATTCTTCCCATCATAATGTATATAATAACTGAGGCGACCATGAAAAATATAACTGGAAAACTGCCTCCCATGGATTGAAGTTTTTTTATTTCCTCATCTACCATCATAGTGCTTGTTTGCTGTTTTCTATCCAGAGAACTCGTTACACCATAATTTTTTAATAATCTCTTTGCATCATCCTTAACAGCATCAACATCGCTTCCTCCCGTAACTTTAATAGAAATATTATTCACAGAACCTTTAAAATCAAATATTGCTTCTCCAAAGGATTGTTTAATGTATATTATTCCAAACCTTTTGTTATCTGGCACCAATTCACTAGAATCCTTTAACGTATATATAAATTCTGGACTTTTAACTACTCCTATAACCTTAAGCTTAACTTGATTTCCATTTATGATTGGATAAATATATTCTCCTAACTTTAAATCATTTGCTTTAAAAAAATCTTCATCTAAAAGGCACTGATTACTATCTTCACCTGAAAAATATCTTCCTGATTCTATGTTTATATCGTTTACTACATTGTTTTTAATATCTGGAAGAGTTATAAATCTTAGGGTTGCATTTTCTCCTGAAATATTTATGCTGGCATCCTTAACAATTCTCCCTGTAACCATCTCCACATTGGGTAACTTCTCTACTTTTTCTTTTATACTTGCTGGTGCTTTATCAAGATCTATCCAAAGATCAGCTAGCCTATATTCTTCATAATACTTAGCACTTGAGTTAGAAAGATTCTTAAATGCAGAATTTAGTGCTGTATAAAATGTAACTCCTAAAATAATAATTATCAAAATAGATATAAATTGTCCCTTAGACTTTTTTATATCCCTTAATAAATTCTTAAGCAAAATATTCATTACCACTCAATCCTTTCCGGTGACTCAGGATTTTCATTAATGGTTATAGATTCTACTGCTCCACTTTTTACTGTAATAACCCTATCCGCCATTGCCGCTATAGCAGCGTTGTGTGTAATGATTATTATTGTCTTATTCATAGTCTTATTAATATCATAAAGCAACTTCAAAATTAGCTTTCCAGTCTTGTAATCTAGCGCTCCTGTGGGTTCATCACATAAAAGTAATAATGGATTTTTAACTAGTGCCCTTGCTATTGCCACCCTCTGTTGTTCTCCCCCTGAAAGCTGCGCTGGAAAATTTAAAGCTCTTTCACTTAAACCTACATCTTTTATAATATCCTTAGCTTTTAATGGATTATCACTAAGTGGAATAACTAATTCAACATTTTCAACCGCTGTTAAGTTTGACATTAAATTATAAAATTGAAATACAAACCCTATCTTTTTTCGTCTATAAATAGTTAATTCATTATCAGAATACTTTGTTATATTTTTTCCATCTACAATTACTTCTCCAGACGTTGGCCTGTCCATTCCTCCAATCATATTAAGCACTGTGCTTTTTCCGGATCCACTAGGCCCCAGCACAACAACAAATTCCCCTTCAAAAATTTCAAAGCTCATGTTATCAGAAGCTTTCACTGTTACTTCTCCCATAACATATTCTTTTATAACATCTTTAACTATAATAATAGGCTCTTTCATTTAAAATCACCTCACTTAATTCAGCTGACCACATAGTCAATATATTATCATTATGATGCCTTTTGACCACATAGTCAATACATTGCCAAAAAAATCAAACCATAAGAAACAGGTATATACTTGCTTATGGTCTAATTTAAATTATATTGTTTAATGTAATTTAATCTACAGATATCCAAATTAGAATTTGGACTTATGTGATAGCTAACAGAAATAAGTAACATATTGTGTTTCGGTTTTTAAGGAATTTAGCTGGGTGATTCTAAGAACAGAAGTTGTGCCCAATTTAGCTTGCTCCAACTTTCAGTTTGACAAGCTAAATTGGAACAACCTACAAATAAGAACCTTTAACAGCTCATTTTTAAATGCTTTCTTCACAAGAATACTTCTAATTTCTAGTAGAGATACCACATTAAAGTCTAGTAAATGTATATATTCCACAAACATGTATCCAATTTCTCTGTTTCATATACACTTAAGTATGGTAAATTCCGAATATAATACCAAGCATAAGTATAGATTCCGTTGTGTGGATCTATATCTTAAAAGTTAATACTAATTGAGTCAACTTTTCTGCTGTTGCTGCCTGCTCTTGTGCTACTATAGCTACTTGTTCCATTGCTTTGTTTGTTTCTCCTATACCTATTAGAATTTCTTCAGAATTATGTTTAGTATTGTTCATATTTTCTGCAATAGTTTGTACAACTGCAGAAATCTCCTCTGTTGATGCATTTAATTCTTCAGACATTGATGCAATATTTTGAGATAAATCACTAATAAAAGCTGCATCATTTTCATATTTTTCTCCTGTATCAATCAATAAATCATAATCTTTTCTTACACTATTATCAATATAATACAATATTTCCTTTGAATTACCTGATAAATTATCAAAGGCAGCTTGGACATTTGAAACTACATTTTGAATATTCTTCACATAATCTGCTGATTGTTCAGCAAGTACTTTTACTTCATTTGCAACAACCGCAAAACCTTTGCCGTGCTCTCCGGCTCTTGCTGCTTCAATATTTGCATTTAAAGCAAGTAAATTTGTTTGATCTGCTATTGATGCAATAGATTTAGCAATCATACTAATTTCGTTGACTACCTTTCCTTGTTCAATAGCCTCAAGTATATTGCGTTGTTTTTCTTCATATAACTTTTCAGCAGTCTGTATAGAATTATAGCCATTTTCCTTTATATCAGTAGCTCTTTCTTTAATCTCAATAGATTGTTGGCTACTTTCAGTTGAATTAGTAGCTAATTGAGTTATTCCTGAATTAACTTCTTCCATAGTTGAAGATAACTCTTCCGTAATTGTATTTACTCCTAATATATTTTTCACTATACCTGATGTATTCAAATCTATATTTTGAAAATTACTTGACATCTCTTCCAATGTAGCAGATAATTCTTCACTAGATGCGGTTACCCCTTGCGCTTGAATTAAAATACTTTCAACTACTACTTTTATTTTTTCTTTTGCTTGATTTAATCCTATAATAAGTTTTCCAAGTTCATCATTGCTTTTACTTTCTAGAGAATATGTTAAATCTCCTTCCCCTAAAGCCTCTGCAAATAATAGCACCTTTTTTACTGTCTTTGATATGTTCAATGATAAAATTAGACCTATAGTAATTGCTAAAATAATACCTACCGCTAAAATTACATGCATTATATTAACTGTAATTTTATAATTTTCAGCATTACTTTCATTTGCTTCTTTTGCTAAATTTTGATTTATATCAATCAGTTCATTAAGTTTTTCAAACATATCATCTCTAGCCTTAATCAATTCAGTTGTTTTATTACTTGCTTCAGTATAATTCTCATTTTTAAGCAAATCAAAAATACTACTTTGTACAGTCCCATACGTTTCTGCTGAGGAAGTAAAGTCATTAAACATTTTTTTTGCATCATCTGACATAGGTTTTTCCCCATACTGAGTAGAATACTCCATATTTTGAGATTTAATTGTATCAATTATTTGTAAAGCTTCGTTCGTTTTAGTAAGGTTCTTATCAATAATTGCACCCTGAACTATTGATATTTCATCCAATAGATTCTCCTTAATTAAATGTATTTCATTAATGCTTTGCAAATTGTTGGAATATATATTCTCTGCATTTTTTTCAATATTTCCCATTCCAAACTTTCCAAAAAAGCCTGTTATTGCTATTAATACAGCAATAGCAACAAAGCCCGTTAATAATTTTGTTCTAATAGATAAATTTCTTATGATTTTCATGCCTCTTCCCCCTATAAATTTATATATTTTTTTAAACCAATTATATTTTTATATATTTATTTGATATTTTTAAGAAAAAATTTTGCCCAAAATACTCCAAAATAATACTTCCCACTCCTTTTAGACATAAATTTTCTAACTATGACATAATTATTATATAAAATATTCTTTACCTTCCTGTCACAAAAATATAAACAAAACATAAACTTTTATTAAATTTATATTAATAGCCTAATTAATAATATAATAAAAAACTGCAAGAAGAAGTTCTTCCTACAGTTAAAATTTAAAGCTATATGCTAATTGTTTAGTAAACATAAAGTGCATTTATATTCTCAAATTCATAACTTTTGAAGTTAGTTCATTAAAAGTTAAGATTTTTTCTTAATATATTTTCAACTAATTCAATATAGTCCCCTTTATATATAAATGTCTTATACGATAACATAGTTGCAAGACCATGCACCATTGACCACATAGCAACTATATCCTGCGCATACTCCTCTTCTTTAACATTTATGCTTTTTAAGAAATCAAGGGCACAAATTTTAAATATATTAAAAGAGCCATATTCTGCACTTCTTAATTTGCTTTCTTCTATAACTATTTCCGACTCAGAATTTTGTAAAAAAGCAAATTTTAAATAGTCTGGATTTTCAACCATGAACCAAACATATTTTTTCCCTAATTCTATAATTTTTTCATATGGGTCATCTTTATATGTTTCAGCTATTTCATTCAAAGAATTTTCAAAGCAACTAAATACATACTCTGATATTGCATTAATCAACTCATCCTTGCTTTTAAAATGCTTATATGGAGCTGCATGACTAACATTGCATAAAGCTGCTACTTTTCTAATTGAAAATTTTTCTGCTCCTTCTTCATTATATAACTTTAATCCAATCTTTATTAGACATTCTCTTAAATCACCATGGTGATATTTATCAGTTTGCATATAAAACCTCTTTCCTAAATATATATTAAAAAGCTAGGCACTCTAAACTTGCCCATGCTTTGTTAATTGTAAACACTGTTTCCTCCATAATTGCGACTTCCTTAATTATAGCATTCATAATCAAAAATATAATATCATACAATGTTGACACTGTAAACTTTCAGTGTTATTCTATCATTAAGTTTACAGTGTAAACATGTATCTATTACCACGCTTATAGAATTATTGAATAATTCAAAAAATTATTAGATATATTCCTTAAGATATTACGCAAATTGTATTTGTATTAGGAGGGAGAAATGAACGAGAAAGTTTTAATCATATGCGAGTCAATGTACCATGGCAATACACAAAAATTAGCCGTTGCTATGGCAAGAAAACTAAATTGTCGTCTTATAACTTGTGCTGAAGCTATATCAGAAAATATTCAACAATATGAAGCAATTGGGCTCGGATCAGGTATCTATTTTACCTAACATCATCCCAAGCTTTTTGATATTGTAACAAGAATGAAAAATACACAATGGTGTACAATCCCACTTACAATTTTTTTAAGTTATTTTCTAATATTGTACCAAAACATAGCCAAATAATTATATCAAAAGGAGATTTTTTATGTTATTAATTCACGATTTAAATTCCGAAGATTCAAATGAAATTATACCTCTATTGCCTTCAAGCTCTAAAATCCTTTCAAAAGAAATAGACAATATTAAAGGATGCTTAGGATGCTTTAATTGTTGGATCAAAACTCCTGGCAGATGCATTATTGAAGATTCTTATACTGAAATGCCTAAATATATCTTAGAAAGAGGTACTTTTATAATTATTACTCAAATCAAATATGGCTGTTATACATCTTATGTAAAAAATGTTATAGATAGATCTATAGGCATTTTATTGCCATTTTTTCAAACCGTGAATGGCGAACTTCACCATCTTCCTCGTTATAATAATGATAATCTTAAACTTATAGCTATAGGATATGGTGAAAATATTACTCCTGATGAAGAACAATCTTTTAAAGATTTAGTCAAGGGTAATGCAATTAATTTATGTATTCCTAATCATAAAACCTATGTAATTAAAGATATATCAGAAGCTAAAAAAATAATAGAAACTTTATAGGAGGCATTATTTTATGAGTAATTTATGTTTTATTAATGGAAGTCCAAGCAAAGAAAAAAGTGGTTCTAGTTACTTAATAGGCGAGTTAATTAATTTATTAGATAAAAATGTTAAAACAAAAGAATATTATATTAGCAATCTTATGAAAGATAAATCTTTACTTGAAGAAGTTATTTCATATGATAAAATCTTATTTGCTTCACCCTTATATGCAGATTGTTTTCCAGGCACAATGCTAGAATTCATGGCTGAATTTGAAAATTTTATTAAAGAAAAGGACACCAAAAAAATTGATATGTATTGTATTGTTAATTGTGGTTTCTTAGAAGGTACTCAAAATAAAACAGCCATTAAAATTATGAAAAATTATTGCAATAGATTGAACTTTAATTGGCGTTTCGGAATTGGAGTTGGCGGCGGGGAGTTTATGGCTGGCTCTAAAGATATGCCTTTAAACTCTCGAATGAAAAAACCTGTATATAATGCTTTCCTAACTCTAAAAGAAGATATTGAAAATAATTCTAATGTTCCTTTAGATAATATACTTGTTAATCCAAGAATGCCTAAATTCATATATAAATTAGCCGGAAATATGGGTTGGAAGTCCATGGCCAAGAAAAATAATTTAAAACCAAAAGATCTTTATAAACAAATATATTAACCTATACAAATGTACAACCTTATAAAATAATCCACATGTAGAATAAACTTTTTATCTACATGTGGATTATTTTATAATTTTCTACTTACATATTAGTAGTTGTACTATATTCTTATCAACTATTTATTTTTCTTTTCTATAACGCTTAAATCCAGGATGTTTTCCTGTAACTCCATAGCCTTTTCTCATATTAACTAGTCTGTCAATATTATCTCTAGAAATTTCTTTTTCCCCTCCAAGTAAATGTGCTGTTAAACTAATCTTTGCATATAACTCTAAGGTTTCCATTCTATAATATGCAGTAATTAAATCTGACCCTACAGTTAGCGCGCCATGATTGGCTAATAACAATACATCATGTTCTGTAAGATATGGCGCTATAGCATCAGGAACTTCATAAGTAGATGGAGTTCCATATGGCGTTACAGGTATTGAACCAATAGCTATAACAGTTTCAATCATAGTATAACGATCTAAATCTACATGGGCTACTGCATAGCCTGTGGCTGTAGGTGGATGTGCATGTACAACGGCACCCACATCTTCTCTTTCCTCGTAACAACGTAAATGCATTTTAATTTCTGAAGATGGTCTATAACCTTCTAATCCATCTAATACTTCACCATTTTTATCTATATGAACTAATTTATCCGGAGTAATAAAGCTTTTACTAATTCCAGTTGGTGTTGCTAAGAATGTACCATCTTCAAGTTTTACTGATACATTTCCATCATTAGCTGCCACCCATCCTAGTTGCCACATTTTGTGACAGACGTCACATATTTGTTCTCTTATTTCCATATATTCCATGCTGTGTATCCTCCTACATTTTCATCTTTAATTTTTATCTATAATATTCAGCTACGACACCTTTTTGTAGCTGAATATTAGCGTAACTTAACACTTTATTATCTCCTTAAATCTTTCATACGCTTCATTCCAAAGTGATATACTTTCGGGTTCATAATGCTTAATATCTGGCGAGTTTGCAATGATCTTTTTAGCCTCATCTAACCCTACAATTGCTCCCGATGCTATTAACTGCAATACTATATTTCCAAATACCGTTGCCTCTACTGGTCCTGCTGTGACCTTACAATTACATGAACTTGAAGTCATTTGACAAAGTAATTTACTTTGAGTACCTCCACCTACTATATAGATATCTTTATATTCTTTTCCAGTACATTCTTTTATTTTTTCAAGCTCATATCTATATTTCAAAGCAAGACTCTCATTAATGCATCTTACAAATTGTCCTTCTGTTTCTGGTGCTTTCTGTCCTGTGCGACTGCAAAATTCACGAATGCGCTTTGGAATATCTCCAGCTGGTACAAATTCAGGTGCATCTGGATCAATAAAACATTTAAAAGACTCAGCAGCATCTGCCATTTTTTCTAAATCTCCAAAACCATACTCTTTTCCTTCTTTTATCCATTGCCTACGGCTCTCTTGAATTAACCATAAACCAATAATATTCTTTAGGAAAGAGATCTTTCCTTCATATCCACCTTCATTAGTTATGTTATATTTGCTAGATTTTTCATTAATTAATGGTTTCTCTAACTCTGTTCCAAACAATGACCATGTACCACAGCTAATAAATATAAAATCATCTTCTTTATTAGGTACAGAAACAAGTGCACTCTGAGTATCATGGCCTGCCACTGCAATTACATCACATTCTTCTATTCCTAGCTCCTCACAAAGCTGATCTGAAATTCTTCCAATTTTTGTTCCTGTAGGAATAATTTCGGCAAACAAATTTTTAGGTATATTGAGAGCTTCTAGTACTCTATCAGACCATACTCTATTTCTTGCATCTAATAATTGAGTAGTTGATGCAATAGAATATTCAGTTGTTTTTATTCCTGTCAACATATAATTTAATAAATCAGGAATTAATAAAATTTTATTAGCTTTTTCTAATATATAAGGTCTTTTTTCAACTAAGGATAATAACTGAAATGCTGTATTAATTTCCATAAATTGATTTCCTGTGATATTATAAAATTCATCTTTGGAAAGCTTCTCAAAGCTTTTTTCTAACATTCCTTTTGTTCTATCATCCCTATAATGAACCGGATTTTCTACTAAATCTCCATATTCATCTATAATTCCAAAATCAACCCCCCAGGTATCAATACCAATACTATCAAAACCACCACAATGTTTTGCCTTTATAAGACCTTGCTTAATTTCATGAAGTAATCTCAATATATCCCAATACATAGTACCATTTACGATAACTGGGTCATTAGAAAATCTATGAATTTCCTCTATTTTAATCGTACTTTCATCATATATTCCAAGCATTGCTCTTCCACTAGATGCCCCAAAATCAAATGCTAGCACTCGTTTTTCTTTTTTCATATTTCCACCTGCTAAATTTTTATTTATATAGTGGTCCATAAGCAGCACAAGCTCTGTAATCTTGTCCTTCTTTATCTTGCCCAAATGCATTCCAAGCTGCTGGTCTAAATATTTTTTCTTCTGGAACGTTATGCATACAAACTGGGATTCTTAAAATAGAAGCTAATGTTATTAGATCAGCACCTATATGGCCATAACTAATTGCTCCATGATTAGCTCCCCAATTATTCATAACATCATATGCTGATTTACATGGACCAACTTCTGTTACCCTTGGTGCAAACCAAGTACAAGGCCATGTGTAATCTGTTCTCTTCCATAGGATTTCATTTACATCATCCGGAAGTGCTACTGTCCAACCTTCTACTAATTGAAGTACAGGTCCTAATCCTTTAACAAGGTTAAGCCTAGCCATAGTACAAGGCATAACATTTTTTGTTAAAAATCTTGATGAGTATCCTCCACCTCTAAAATATCCTTGATCTGCTGGATTCCATGTAGTAGCCTCAAGTATTCTTTTTTGATCTTCTTCTGTTATTTCCCAGAATGGTTTAATAACTGCATTTCCATCTGCATCCTTCGCTTCGCCGTTAGCATCTAAACATGCTGCTCCTGAATTAATTAAATGTATGAAACCACCTGCTTCTTTTGAAGCTCCTTCAATATCATATCCAGTTGCTTTTTTTACTGCATCTGCACTCCAATAGGTACGAACATCTGCAAATATTTGTGCTGTATTTGTTAATAATTTACTAAACAACATTGTTGCACCATTCAATGTATCATTTTCTGTTGCCAATATATAAGGTTCCCTAGATCCATTCCAGTCAAAAGATGTATTTAGAAAAGCTTCTGGGTAATCGCAATTTGGATAAAAATCTGTCCATTGCCTTTGCCCTTGGAATCCTGCTGCAATTGCATTATGTCCAAGTTTTTCTTCTTCACAACCTTCTGGGAGATTTTCATTCCCGTTCATTAAATCCTTAATAATACACATCATTTTAACAACGAATTCCCAATCAGAGTCTTTTTGCTCCCTCGTTTTTTGGGCTTCTACTGGATTTTTATCAAAACCTTCTTTGCAATATTCCTTTGTCCATGCAAGAGCTTTTTGATATTCACCTTTGTCATATATTCCTTCTGTCATTCTTCTTATGATTTCTACTTCATCTACTGATTCAACTCTCATTCCAAGATATTCTTCAAAGAATTCTGGGCTTATTATTGATCCACCAATCCCCATACAGATTGAACCAATTTGCAAATAAGATTTTCCTCTCATTGTTGCTGCTGCCACTGCTGCTCTTCCAAATCTTAATAATTTTTCTTTCACATCTTCAGGAATTTCTGAATCATCTGCATTTTGAACATCATGCCCATATATTCCAAAGGCAGGTAGACCCTTTTGAGCATGTGTTGCAAGTACTGATGCTAAATATACAGCCCCTGGTCTTTCTGTCCCATTAAATCCCCAAACACCTTTTATTGTCATTGGATCCATGTCCATGGTTTCTGCTCCATAACACCAACAAGGAGTTACTATAAGAGTAATATCCACTCCTTCTTTTTTAAATTTCGCTGCACAAGCTGCTGATTCACCAACTCTTCCTATTGTGGTGTCTGCTATGACAACCTTTACAGGACCACCATTTGAATATCTGATATTTGATGTAAGAAGATCAGCTGCTGCCTTTGCCATTGACATAGTTTGCTCTTCAAGAGAACCCCTTACATCTAATAATGTTCCTCTTCTTCCATCAATAGTTGGCCTTATACCAATAACTGGATAATCCCCTATTAATCTGCTTTTTGACATATTAATATCCCCCTTAAAATTTAATTATTATTTTATTCAAGTTTCTTCAATTGCAAATAGGTAAATACCATTTCTATTTTTGATTTTTACTTAATTATGATTTTATTATACAATTGTAACTCGATACATACTTGTGTTATAATAGCAAAAAATATAACAATATTCACATTTTTTAAGGAGTTTTATAAAGTGAGATATTCAGATTATAATGAAATAAAACAAAGGGGTACTTTCAATTTTCCAATAGAATTCCATTATGTAGATAATATGCATCCTAGATATATGATGTCATATCACTGGCATGTAGAATATGAAATAATTCTCGTTTTAAAAGGCACACTTATTATTTATTTAAATCAAAAGGAAATTATAGCAAAAGAAGGGGATATTGTTTTTATAGCAGATGGTATTCTACACTCCGCAATTCCTAATGAATGCATATATGAATGTATTGTATTTAATATGAATATGTTATTAAAGGAAAATTTTTTTGGAACAAAATATATTCAAAAGATAATCGATCATACAATAATTATTAACGATTACTTTCCAATATCTAATTTAAGACTTAACACTGTTTTATTTACCTTATTTGAAACATTAAAAGAAAAGGAGAATGGATATGAATTAATGACATTAGGAACCTTATATAGATTTTTAGGTCTGGTTTATAATGCTGATCTATATTCAACAGATTATTTACAAAGTCAGAAAGACAGCAAGAAAACCAAGCAATTAAAGAAGGTATTAGAAGTTATAGAGGCGTCGTATTCTTCTGCAATAACTTTAAATGATTTATCTAAAGTTGTTGGTATGTCCCCAAAATACTTCTGCAAGTTTTTTTATGAAATGACTCATCGAACCCCTATAAATTATTTAAATTACTATAGGATAGAATGCGCTAGTTATCAATTAGCAACTACAAATCTTTCCATAACTGATATTGCATACAATTGTGGATTTAATGACTTAAGCTATTTTATTAAATCCTTTAAAAAATATAAAGGATTTACTCCAAGCAAATATTCAAAAGTTGAAAAATCTTATAATAAAAAGCTACGGCAAATAATGCAATAAACTAGATATCATTTAATTCAGATAATCTTAATTAAATGATATCTAGTTTACATATTAATAATAGACTAGTATTCTTGTCTATTTGATCTATTATTTTCTTTCATGTGCCTAAATTATAAATTTTTAACCTTGTCTATAACTTCTGCACAGTATTCTGCTACCCCTGCAGCACCATTACTCTTATATACTTTATTTAAGTCACTTCCAATTCCACTGCAATCTGCTCCACCTTGTATCCATTCATTTATATTATCTTTATTTACTCCACCAGTAGGCATTATGCTAAGGTCTGGGAATATTGATTTTGCTGCACCTATCAATCCTTTACCAACAACATTTCCTGGGAATATTTTTATAAATCTTAAACCTAACTTATAAGCTTTATTTATTTCTGACATTGTCATTAATCCTGGTATCATTAATGCTTTTCTTTGAATTGCATAAGCTAATACTTCTTCATCTAAGCAAGGAGAAACAATAAAATCAGCATTATTTTCAATACATGCATCTACAGCATCTTTAGTTAATACAGTTCCAGCTCCAACGCAAGCATCCTTATATTCTTCTTTTAATTCTTTTATTAACTTAGGTGCATTTGGTACACTCATAGTTACTTCTATGATTTTCATTCCACCTTGAATAGCTGCAACACTTATTTCTTTTGCTTCTTCATAAGTACTTGTTCTAATAACAGCTACCGCTTTCTCTTCTTTTAATGTATTATAAATTTTTTCAAACATTGTTACACCTCATCTTATTTTACTTTTATATTTTTAATTATTAATTTTATCTCTCTATTTTTTTTGCTTGTCCTAAATGTACTAAAACATCATCATAAGAAGGTAATCCTTCATTGTCACCTTCAACACCTACTACTAAAGATCCAACTGCATTTGCAAATTTAACGCATTCTTCTAATGTTTTACCTTTAATTACTGATGTTAAGAATCCTGCAGCAAAACCATCTCCTGCTCCTACTGTATCTACTAAAGCTTTTGGCTTAATAGCTTCTACCTCATAAACATTTTTGCCATCTGAACCTAATGCTCCTTTAGCTCCTTTTTTAACAATAACCTTTTCTATTCCATATTCATGGAAGGTTTTTATTGCATCTTCTATAGTTGTATCGCCTAATAAGATTTCTATTTCTTCATCACCTATTAAAAGAATATCTACATGGGGTAATAATTTTTCTATATAAACTTTTGCTTCTTCTTTTGTCCACATTTTTAATCTAATGTTAGGATCAAAAGATACAGTTAAGTTGTGTTTCTTTGCTAATCTTACTGATTCTAAAATAATCTCTTGATTATTCTTAGTAATTGAAGGAAAAACTCCTGTAATATGAAGAATTTTTGCTTGTTTAAAATATTCTTCATTTAATTCTTCACTTTTCATTGTACTTGTTGGAGATTTTTCTCTATAATAAAATGATCTGCTAGATCCATCAGCTAAGACTTCTCTAAAATATACTGATGTTGGATATTGATCCACAAGTTTAACCTCAGAAATATCAACACCTTCTCCTCTTACAGTCTTTAGTATGTATTTACCAAAATCATCATTTCCAAGTCTGCTTATCCATCCTGATTGAATTCCTAATCTTGCACAACCTATTGCAACATTTAATTCAGCTCCGCCCAGTTTTCTTTCGAAAGTATTGCAAAATATTATTGGTCCTTTTTGTTTTGGACACATTGCAATCATTGCATCTCCTATAGTTATTACGTCCATGAATAATACACCTCTTTCAATATATATAAATTTCTAGATAAGAAGTAAGAGTTCAGAGGTAAGAGTTTAGGATGAAATAGCAAAGCTATTTCTAAAAATAAATAATTAATGGAAATGCTACGCATTTCTTACCTCGCTTATTACTTCTTACCTTTTATCTCTTACTTCTCTCTATAAATCGGAATTTGTCTATTGTCATTCACTATCTTACTAACCATCCACCATCAACTGCTAGTACATGACCATTAACATAATCTGATGCTCTACTTGCTAGGAATACTACTGCTCCCATTAAATCAAATGGTTCAGCCCATTTGTCTGCTGGTATTCTTCCTTGTATTTCTGCATTTCTTTCTTTATCAGCTCTTATTGGTTCAGTATTTGCTGTTTTTATGTATCCTGGTGCTATTGCATTTATTTGAATGTTTTTACATGCTAACTCATTTGCAAATGCTTTTGTTATACCAGCAACTCCATGTTTACTTGCTGTGTACGGCGGTACAAATTTTCCACCCTGGAATGTTAACATTGATGCTATATTAATTATTTTTCCTGAACCTTGCTCAGCCATTATTTTAGCTACTTCTTGACTTAAGAAATATACAGCATTTAAGTTAATATCCATTACTGCATCCCAGTCTTCTTCTTTATATTCTAGGAGTGGTGCTCTTCTTATAGTTCCAGCATTATTTACCAATATGTCTATCTTATCAAAATTCTCCATGGTAGTTTTAACTACATTTAGTCTATCTTCTTTTTTAGTCAAATCAGCTTGAACAAATACAACTTTTCTTCCTTCTTTTTCTATCACTTCCGCTGTTTCAGCCCAATTTCTGCTGTGAGTTGTTATTACTAAGTCTGCCCCTGCCTTCGCCAAAGCTACTGCATATGCTTGCCCAAGACCTGTATTTCCACCTGTAACTATTGCTACTTTTCCGTCTAATCTGAAGAAATCCATTGAAAATTGATTTAAAACATTTGACATCTTACTTGCTCCTATCTTATTTTTAATAGTTTGTATTTTTAATTACTATGTGGTAATATTATATAGTTCCGCATTGTGGAACATCGTTTCATTTTCTTAATTTTATTTTAGTCTTATCGTTAACTATTGTCAATGATATAATCATAAAAACTTTATTTTTCATTTGTTAAAACTTAAATTAAATATTACAATGTAGTATAAAGATATTAATTGTACAGGAGGCTTAATATGGCTGAAGATTTAAACACTTCTAATCTAGTCCAATCAGTAGATCGTGCTCTAGATATACTAGATTGTTTAGCTCAATATCCTAAAGGTTGCGGAATTATTGAATTATCTAAAAATCTAAACTTAAGCAAAAGCACTATCCATAGAATAATAACAACATTAAAATATAAAGGATATGTTACTCAAAATATTGAAACTGATAAATATCAACTTGGGATCAAGGTACTTAACTTATCTGCTTCCATAATAAGTAACATGGATTTAATAAATGTTGCCAGACCATATATACATGAATTTGCAACTAAATTTGATGAAGTTATACATCTTTGCATTCCAGATGAAACTTTTTCTAATATAATTTATGTAGACAAAGTATCTTCTGAAAATACCACTAGAAATATAACTATGTCGTCAAGCATAGGTAAAAAGGCTCCAATTTATTGTACTGCTTCTGGAAAGCTAATTTTATCTCAGTATTCTGACGAAGAAATAAGAAACATACTGAAAGATACTAAATTTATTAAATACGCAGAAAATACTATAACTGATATGGACATCTTTTTAGAAGAAATTCATGATATTAAAAAAAACTCATATGCACTTGATAATATTGAGTATGACACCGGCGTTATCTGTATTGCTGTTCCAATTTATGATAGGACCAAAAAAATTATTGCAGCAACCAGCCTTTCATCAGTTACTCTTTTTAATACCATGGAAGATTTGCTCAAATACAAAGACGAATTTATGAATGTTTCTAAGAATATAAGCAGATTAATGGGCTATATGCCATCTTAATATTCTTCATTCAGTCTAAGAATATTCTTATATAAGATAACACTTTATAATTGAAGATTAATTGTTAATTTTCATCTTTTTCTTAATATTATAAGATGTAAAAAAACTAGAAGAAAAGCTGAACTTTTCTTCTAGTTTTTTTATACTTAAAGTATATTATTTTCCATCAATGTATTATAATATGATTTTAATATAAGATGCTATTTCTTCGCATTTGCAATTAGCAAAGAAATATTCTTGAAACTTTTCTCCGGATACTGCTCCCTTTAGTAACTCTTGGTCTATTTCTTTAAGAATTGTTACCATATCTTTATGTGTTACTTTTTTAACTTCGTCCAAAATCTTTTTATTTCTTTGTTCTGGAATAACTCTATCCTTTGGATACCCTTGTCCACTTTCACCTTGGAATAACTTTTCAAAGATATATTCTAGGTTTAATTCTGCTCCCCATCCAAATCCTTTTGCAAACGGTAATGCTATCGCATTTCCATCATTAATTTGTGCAAACATATAAGCATCTGAAGGATCCACTACATGACCGCATAATACGCCTGGAAATGAGTTTGCTGCAAGCATTGCTCCTTCTCCTGTTCCGCATCCAGTTATTACATAATCAGCTGCTCCTGAATTTAATAGGATAGCTGCTAAAATACCATTTTGAACATATGTTAATTGCGCTTCACCTTCTGTACCATACATTCCATAATTAAATACTTCATATCCTTTTGGCTCAACTACTTTTTTTAATGTTCCATATATCATTTCATTTTTAGCTGCTTGGCTGTTTTCATTTATTAACGCTATTTTCATTATACTGTCCTCCCAACTATTTTTATTGCTTTCAATTATTATTTAGGTTGCTTTCCAATGTAAGCTAAAATTCCACCATCTACATATAAAATATGACCATTTACAAAATCTGAAGCATCAGATGCTAAGAATACAGCTGGTCCAGCTAAATCTTCTGGAGTTCCCCAACGTGCAGCTGGAGTTTTTGCAACTATAAATTGGTCAAATGGATGCTTTGAACCATCTGCTTGAACTTCCCTAAGTGGTGCTGTTTGTGGTGTAGCTATGTATCCAGGTCCGATACAATTACATTGAATATTGAATTCACCATATTCAGATGCAATATTCTTTGTTAACATCTTAAGTCCACCTTTAGCAGCTGCATAAGCTGAAACAGTTTCTCTTCCTAATTCACTCATCATAGAACATATGTTGATTATTTTTCCATGTCCTTTTTTAATCATTCCAGGTATTACTGCCTTAGAAACTATAAATGGAGCATTTAAATCTACATCTATAACTTGTCTAAATTCTGCTGCTTTCATTTCAAGCATTGGAATTCTCTTAATTATTCCTGCATTATTTACTAAAATGTCAATTACTCCAACTTCATTTTCTATCTTTGCAACTAATTCAGTTACAGCTTCTTCGTCTGTAACGTCACATACATAACCTGTAGCCTTTATTCCTAATTCTTCATATGCTTTTAAACCTCTGTCAACCAATTCTTGTTTAATGTCATTAAATACTATTGTTGCTCCTGCTTGTGCATAGGATTTTGCAAGTTCAAATCCAATACCATATGCTGCACCTGTTATTAATGCTATTTTACCTTCTAATGAAAATTTCTTTATATCCACGAAATATTCCTCCTCGAAATTTATACTATTTATTTAATAAGTTAATTATACTATGATAATTTAACCGTTTCTTGTTATATTTTCATCAAAATATTGCAAATCTTGAAGTAACAAGTATAATAAAAATTAATAGGCCATTCTTTAATGAGGTGACGTTAATGAAAGAATTTACATCCTGCAAAAAATCTATTAATAATTGTATAGAAAATAAATCTTTCTCAATTGCACATTTACATAGTGAAGAAGAAACTATGTCTATTCATATTCATGACTGCTATGAAGTTTATTATTCTCTTTCCGGTGGAAAGCAATTTTTAATAGATAATAAACTATATGATATTAATCCTAGGGACTTATTTGTTATAAATCAATTTGAAAGTCACTATGTTTCTCAAATAAGTAAAATGGTTCATGAAAGAATAGTGATTTCTATTCATCCTGACTTTTTAAAATCCATTTCTACAGATAAAACAGATTTAAGCTATTGTTTTACCCATCGTGATGAAACCTTTAGCCATAAAATTCAATTAGATAAAGAACAGCAAAACAGATTTATGTATTTTATAAATAAGATTATAAGCGCAGAAGGTTTTGGCGCTGATAGAATTGAGTATTCTAGTTTCATAGAACTTATGACTTATTTCACTAAATTATTTGTCGATAATGAAGACGCCTTGTTATCATATTATAAATATAATAATCAAATTCAAGAAATAATTCGCTATATAAATGATAATGTTATAGAAAACATTACTGTTAAACATTTAGCAGACCATTTCTTTTTAAGTGAATCATACATTTGTAGAATTTTCAAATTGGCTACCGGCACTACTATTAATAAATATATTACTGCAAGAAGAATATCTATAGCTAAATCTATGCTTTCAAATGGTTTGAGCATTAATGATGTATATGCTCAATGTGGATTTAATGATTATAGTAACTTTTTGAAGTCCTTTAAAAAAGCTGTTGGAGTATCTCCTAAAAAGTACTCAACTTTCAGCATGAACTAATTTCTATAGATAAACAACGTAAAATTTAGACTTATGTGATAACCTACCGAAAGAACTGGTAGTCTTTTTGCTCGGTTGCTAGATAATATGGCTGTGGATTTCTAACAGTAGAAGTTGTACCTACAGCCATATTATCAATGCAACACTGCGCAATAGACTACCAGTTCTTTCTAGTACGGTATATCTTTCAAAGTGTAAATCTAGTTCATGGTTTGTTTATCTATAATTAATTCAATTTATATTTTCTTTTGTTCTAGTTCTAACATATTTATATCATAATAAAACATACTTTTTTAATGCCTCTGCAACACCATCTTCATCATTTGTTAAAGTTACATAGTCTGCATGTTTTTTCACATCTTCTGGAGCATTGCCCATAGCTATTCCAAGTCCTGCATATTCTATCATATCTATGTCATTATAATTATCACCCATAGCTATTATTTGAGATTTATCTTCTATATTAAATTCTTTTTGCAAACAGTTAATTGCAGATGTTTTGGATGCCTTGTTTGGCATAATTTCTAGATATGTTGGCTTCGATGGATATATATTCAAATCACCATCATTAATATTTTCCTTTAAAATCTTTATTTCTTCTGGCTTCGCCATACATAAAATCTTATTAGGCCCTGTACCTTCTTGTTTCCATTGCTCCATCAATTCCTTAAAATTTGTTATTTTAGGAATAATATTTGTTATCTCACTTTCCTGTTTAGCCCAATAATCCATTTCTTCGATATACCATTCATTATCCTTATATAAACTCATGTGTATGTTATTGCTCTTTGTTAGTTTATACACTTCATTAAGATTAATAACATTAATAAATTCCTTTGATAACACATTATTATCTTTATCTAATATTAAAGCTCCGCTATAGCAAATAATTGGCTGTTCTATTTCAAGCTCCCTTTGTAAAAATGTTATCCCTTTAGGCATTCTAGCAGAAACCAATATTACAGGTATCTTCTTTTCATTTGCAACTACGTTAATTGCACTTTTAACTCTTTTTGTAATTTGATGATTGGAATTTAGTAAAGTCCCATCAATATCTAAGCATATCATTTTAAAATTATTCATAAACTCAACCCCTTTAATATTTTAATTAACTACCAATTTAATATCATTAGACTCTATTATATCTACAAAGGCAGAAGGTGGCATTTTATTAGTAATAATAACATCGATTTGTTCCCAATTTACTCCCTTATAATAACTTAATGATTTAAATTTCTCATATTCAGCAAGGATAATTACAAAATTAGATTTCTTAATAGCTGCTTGTTTAATTGAAGCATCTTCTTCATCAACATAGTAAATCCCATCTTCTGTTATAGATGCTGCACCTAAAATTGCAGTATCAAATCGTATATTTTCAAAACAATTTGCGCCATCTGCTTTATAAAAGAATCTATTCCTTTTATTAAGACATCCTCCGATAGACCGTACATCAACGTCTTTTTTCTCAGAAAGTATTTCAATATTATCCAATGAATGTGTAAGTACCCAAATAGATTTATTTATTTCTTGCGCAAGAAAGCTAACTGTTGTAGAAACATCAAAAAAATAATGTTTACCTTCCTTAATAAATTCCATTGCTTTTTGAGCAATAATTTTTTTTTCTTCTGAATAGGCTTCAATTCTCTCTCTATATTCTTTAATGGTATTTTGTAAAATTGGTAGGCTGATTCCCCCATGAGTTCTAACGGCTGTCCCTTCATTTATAAGTTTTACTATATCACGACGTGCCGTATCTCTAGATACATTAAACATTTTACAAATTTCATGAATAGACATATGGTTATGTTCATTTAAATACTCTAATACGTTTAAAATTCTTTCCTCTTGATGCATTAAATCACCTGTTCCTTAATTTATAGATTTCAATATGATTTCTACTATATGATAACTAAACTATTAGGATTAATTTTAATATTTTGTGATTCTATAATCTCTCCAAATAATGAAATTGATATCGGATCAACAATGATAATGTTTGCCTGTTCTAATCCTAATCCTTTATATTCAGCGGTTTTTTCATATTTCTGATGTTCCGCAAGTAAAATTACTTTTTTAGATCTTTTCACAACTTCCCTCTTAATAAAAGCATCTTCTTCATTTTCATAATAAATTCCATCGCTTCTTATAGCTCCAGCACCTAAAAATGCTGCATCAAATTCCACTTCTTCAAAACATTTTTCATAATTTGTTCTATAGAAGAAACGATTTTTATTATTAAATTCTCCAGATATTAAATTTACTAATACATTTTCTTTTTCAGAAAGTATATTAAAATTATCCAATGAATGAGTAAATATAGTGACCTGTTTGTTTAAATCTGCTGCAAGAAATTGAACACTAGTAGACACATCAAAAAAGTATCTTTTGTTTTTATGAATAAAATTTATAGCTTTCCCAACTATACTTCTTTTCTCATTAACATTTAAATTTAATCTTTCTTTATATGAATATATAGTATTTCTGATTAAATCCTTACGCATTTTTTCACTAATCATATAATCACCCCTCATAATAATAATAAGTACTTTTAAGCATTTAGTCAATATTTTTAAGTTGTTTTAAGTATATTTTTCTTTAGCTTTTTATAACGAGAAGTTTTTCAAGAAATTTCTCCATATAAGAAAAAAAATCAAATTTTAACCCTATATGGTTAAAACTTGATTTTAATTTATAATATAATTTGTACTATCCTTACAATTTATAGGCGGATTAACTCTTGTAAAGATTTTTTAATAATGCTATCTCCTTCGCATAACCCTCAAGCTCATTTGGTGTTTCAAGGAAAAATGGTAAGTTGCATAACTTTGGATGATTAATAATATTTGTAATTGCTTCTAAACCAATAGATCCTTCTCCTATTTTAGCGTGCCTATCTTTATGACTTTCAAATATGTTCATGCTATCATTTAAATGTATTGCTCGTAATTTATTTAATCCAATTATCTTATCAAACTTTTCTAATACACCATCTAAATCATTGACAATATCATATCCTGCATCATGCACATGACAAGTATCAAGACATACTCCCATCTTATCAGATAATTCCACGCGATTTAAAATTTCTTTTAACTCCTCAAATGTACGCCCAATTTCACTTCCTTTTCCTGCCATTGTTTCAAGCAATACAGTAGTTGTTCGCTCCGGTTTTAGTACTTCATTTAACATATCAGAAATATATTTAATTCCAACTTCTAATCCTTGTTTTACATGACTTCCAGGATGAAAATTATAAAAATTGCCTGGTATATACTCCATTCTTTTTAAATCATCTTCCATTACCTCTTTTGCAAAAATTCTTATATTCTCATCTGCCGAACAAGCATTTAATGTATAAGGTGCATGCGCTAATATTGTAGCAAAATTATTTTGTTTTGCTAATTTTAGAAATTCTGCTATATCCTCTTCATCAATTGCCTTTGCCTTGCCACCTCGAGGATTGCGGGTAAAAAATTGAAATGTGTTTCCTCCTATCTTAATAGCTTCCTTTCCCATATTTTCAAATCCTTTTGAATTTGATAAATGACATCCTATCTTTAACATTCTACTTCCTCCCTAACTTATGTAATGTATAAGTCTACTTAAATTTTTTCAAAACATTCTAAGTATGCTGCTTCTCTTTCTCTAATTGAAGAAGTTTTTGTTTTAAATCAAGTCCTCCTGCATAGCCAACTAACTTACCATTAGCTCCAATAACCCTATGACATGGAATTATGATAGGAATAGGATTTTTATTATTTGCCATTCCAACAGCTCGTGATGCCTTTTCATTTCCAATTACTTTTGCAACCTCACCATAACTTTTTGTTTGCCCATAAGGAATTTCTATTAAAGCGTTCCAAACCTTCTTTTGAAACTCTGTACCTTTTGGCTCCAGTGGCAAATCAAAAAAATCACGTTTTCCTTCAAAGTATTCTCCTAGTTGTTTCATAGTTTCTTTTAGTAATTCTGTTTCATTTTTTTTTACTAATTCCTCTTCAATATCTTTGCCTATAAATTGTATTTTTGTAATTGCTGTGCCATTTTCTTCTATTTTAATTCTTCCAATCTTAGTATCGTAATAAAATATATTTGTCATTATACTCTCCATTCAAATATTATATATATATATTAACTATTATATAACAAAGGGGAATTCTATGAAATCAAAAAAATGCAAACCTTCTATGAGATAAAAAATAACAAATAAAATACCGCAATATTCAAAATTTGCGGTATTTTTATAATTAATATTCAATTTTATTTTAAAATGGCTCTGCAAAATTTAAGCCTACAAGGTATTTTAATTTACTCTAAATTGAGATATTGCACTGTTTAGATTCTCAACTAATTCATTTAATTCTTGAGCAAACTCAGCTACTTTTTGACTTCCAGTAATTTGTTCTTGTGTTGCATCTGATACCTGTTCTGTAGTTGCAGCTGTTTCCTCTGAAACAGAAGAAATGCTCTCCATTGACATTTTAGTCTTATCTTTAGAACTAACGATTTCATTAATTGATGCAACCATTTCCTTCAATTGATTATCTATTTGATCCATACCATCAAATATTGTTCTAAACGCAGCATCTGTCTTTTCAACTGCATCCATCTGATCCTTTATTATAATACTAGAACTTGTTGCTTCTTTTACTACAACTTCAGTTTTATGCTGAATTTCATTTATAATTCTATTAATTTGAATAGATGATTCTTTTGATTTATCTGCTAATTTTCTAACTTCATCTGCAACAACTGCAAACCCCTTTCCTGACTCACCAGCTCTTGCAGCCTCAATTGCAGCATTTAATGATAATAAATTAGTTTGTTCTGCTATATCAACAATTAATTCGACAATTGCTTTTATATCTTTAATATTTGAATTTAAAACATTTACATCTTCAACAATTTTGGCTGAAGCTTTATTCGTTTCTTCTGCTTTATTATTTAATGTTCCAACTGAGACAATTGCATCTTGCTTCATTTGTTTGGTTTTCTCTAATACTAATGATACATTTTGCGTCTTACTGTTTACCATGTTTATTTCATGTGACAATCTATTCATACAATCTAATCCTTCAGTAACACTAATAGCTTGATCTGAAGCACCTTTTGTAATTCCGCTCATTGTTGCTGCAATCTCCTCCGAAGATGCATACGAATTTTCTGAAACCTCTCTAATTACTTTTGTATTATTAGATACATTTTCAGCTAGATTTTTAACATCGCCAATTAAAGTATTTATTTTTCTTACCATATCATTAAATGCACTTATCACTTCACTAATTTCATCTTGACTTTCATCTATTATATGTAAGTCTAGATTTCCTTCTTTAGCCTTTTTCATAAGTTCAACTAATTTTCCTAGAGGATTTGAAATACTTCTTGATATTATTAAAGCAACTAGCATTGCAATAATAAATGAAATTAAACCAATTACTAAAGTATTATTTCTTAAAATAGTTGATTCTGAATTTAAATAACTATAAGGAATAACTCCTACTACATACCAATCTGAACCACTTAAAGGCGCATAGGATACTAGTGCTTCACCATTACCTGTTGAAAAACACCGATTTTGAGATTTTGTTGAATCATCATTACTAGCTATGTTATTTTCTGTACCTATAACTTTTTCAATAATACTCTTATCTTTATAATCTGTTCCAATTAAATCTCCATCGGCACATGCTATAACAATCCCATTTGAATCTACAATAGATATATCTGAGTTAGTACCTAAATTTACATTTTTAAAAAAATCAACAAATACTTTTGGATCTAATTCTTCAAATGCAACTCCCAAATTTTTACTTGTAGTTAAAGAATTAACTTGGGCAGAAGTATATATACTATATCCTGATGAATTTTTCTGCAATGTCCATACAAATTTTCCCTTTGCTTTTTCAGACAAAGCTGATATATTTTTTCTTATGTCATCTGAAAATTTAGTTGAGAAACTGCCTATCCTTGTATTATCAGTACTTATAATCCCTAAACTCGCGATGTCATTTCTTGTACTTGCTTTACTTATTACTGATTTAGCTAAATTATTAACTTTATAATAATCTAAAAAAGAATCAGTGGCTTGATTATTATTCAAATAATCTTGCAACTGTGGATCTGTTATTATTGTTTTTGTCAAATTTGAATTATCACTCATTTCATTTGAAATATTAACTCCAATTTGTGACATAATCTGAGATGAAAAATTTGAAATTTTATTGTTCATTGCATTTTTAGATTGCAATACTGATGTAACTCCTATTATTAATAATGGAATTAAAACTAGCAGTCCATAAGAAATGATTAATCTAATTTTTATTTTTGAACCCCTTATAGCACGTTCGCACTTAAATAAAACATTATTTTTTTTCTTATCACTTGGATTTTTATTTGTTTTTCTCTTACTTCTCTTTAAAAATTTACCCATTCTGTATACCTCCAAATGTCTCTTATTCATCCAATAATCGTTTACACTTAAATATAAAAAATTTTCTTTCATGCAATATTGCATATTAATATTATACAATATTATATATACCAATACTACAACATATTTACATTTTATGATAATTTAAATTGTATATCAATATTTTTTCAGAGGATTATTGGGGCCGTTTTCAAAAGTCGAGTGTTTTTTGAAAAAACTAAAAATAAGGCACACGAATTTTCTTTACCAAAATAATAGTTTTTTACCCTTTAATACTGAAATACCCTCTACAAAGAAATAATCACCATAAATTATTGGCACATCCAAATTCTTTTGCTCTGGGAAATGACCTGTACCATGTTTTAGCAATCCTTCTTCCTCCAAATCATCCATTGTTCCACATTCAAAATATAAATTTTTTAATATGCTTTCTCCTGCATTAAAATATAAACCTTTTTCTACCTCCTCCACCTGTTCTGACAGAAGCAATAAACCACATGCAGCTATTGCACCTGCAGAGGAATCTGGATATTTATATTTTTTAGCCTCTGTATCCTCTGGTACTCTAAAATCCCATACTGGACATTTATCCCATTTAACATTAGCTATAAAATAATGTGCTGTCTTTTTAGCTGCATTTAATATATCTTCATTTTTAGTATATTTATAAGAAAGGGTAAGTCCATAAATTGCCCATGAACAACCTCTTGCCCATGCACTATTTGCAGCAAAGCCTTGTCCCCCACATTTTTCTACTAATTCTCCTGTTTCTGAATTAAATATAACCATATGTTGTACAGATCCATCTACTCTTATAAAATAATTTAATACCATTTCTACATGTTTAACAGCAACATGCTTAAATCTAGGATCTCCAGTTTCTTCTGTGGCCCAATATAATATAGGTAAATTCATTAAACAATCAATAATTGCTACTCCACTATTATCTTCACCATCACTCCATGCATTCCATGCTCTAATATAATTTCCATTTGAATTAAACCTTGCCATTAGTAAATTTGCTGCAAGTAGCGCTCTTTTCCTGGCCTGCTTATTTTTTGTTATTTTATAATTAGCTAAGCTTGATAAAGTCCACATAAAACCTAAATCATGATCTATTTCTTCTGTATCGCTAAGTAAATGATTCATTTTATCTTCACAAGCCTCTGCAGTAGCTCTTAATTTTTCATCTTTATTTTCAAGATAAACTCTCCACAATATTCCTGGCCAAAATCCAGCTGTCCACCATTTTTCATTTTCTAATTGATAATGTTTATCTTTAACTGAATGAGGAAAGTTACTTCCTATTCTCTCATTATTTAATCTAGTTTTCTCTTCAATAAATTCCCAGGCTTCTTCTTTCCAATTGTTATTCATCTTAAAATACGCCTCCTCGATATTTTGGTAAACATAAATTTTTCAATTATAATTTTAACTTTTAATCTTTAGGCACATGAAAATAAATAACAAGTCCGATTTGCTGTGGATATTTTTCATCAGGCAAGAAGGTAAATTGGCCTCATAGTGGGCCTATTAGGCCAATTTTCCGCCGTAGCATGATGGAAAATAGGCCAGCAAATGGACTTGTTATTTTTTTGATTGTGCCTTATGTTATTTCATAATAAAATTTGAATTCCATTATAACTTCCTTATTTTCCTTATGAGTTACTAATCCAAGCCTATATATACTTACCACTTCATTGTAGTGATTAGTTACTTCTTCTTTTTCTATAAAGTAATCAAACATGTTACAATCATATGCTAAAATGATATTTCCTTTTCTTCCCCTCCAAATAATCTCTCCATTTTTAATTCCTTCTGGTTTTATATAGCTTATAAATCCTTCATTTACTTGAGCAATATCTTCACTTAAAACCGAATCTTCTATAGTCAGTATAGATTTATGATTTTCAAACTTTGCTTTTCTATAAAAATTCTTTATTTTTACTGAAGGATAAACTGGAGATAATTCTAAATTAAATTCTATATAATCACTATTAATCTCATGCTTAATAATGGTACTTCTTATGTCTCCTTCTTCTTGCTCACAATTATTTACAAATGGAACAGAATGCCAATATGATCTTGTATGATTATAAGTATATCTCTCGCATCCAAAGTATCCTTTTGTATATGCTCCTGCACCTAAATCTGTTAAAATTATTTCTCCATCTATAGCTGCAACAAAGCTTCCAACATCATTATGATTATGAGGTTCATTGTTGCTGCCTCCCTTTATAGCAAAAAATAACTTATCCTTCCTATGAACCGCCCATTTAGCATCTTGAAAGTAACACGAATCATTTGTTAATTCCTTGTTTAATATTTCTTCGCTTGTCCACCATAAATTTCTACTTACATGTGCCCATCTATAACAATGATCAAAATCAAAAGAACTAATTTCTTTTATCAATGGCACCTTTATGTTGTACTTGTTATACAAATATGACAATAATCCTGATGGTAAAGTCATATTAGGAGGCACATCAGAAAAAGGTAAAAATACTTTTTCTGAAATTTGAATACTTTGCGGAAAATTAGCTATAGCTGTAATTTTATCATTGTGTTCCTGATTATCTTCTGGATACATTTCATTTTTCAAAGCCTTATAATACATATAATATCCAAATCCATAAGACCAGTATCCTATCCCCTCTAAAGTTGCTCCATCATCACCAAATCCGCTAATATAACATTCTAATGCTTTTTCAACCTTATTTAATACTAATTTTTGCTTTTCTTCCTTTTCTATCAGCAGAGCTGTTATTCCAATACATCCACCACAAACTGCACTCCAATTATGAGTAGCTGTTTCCCAATCCCACTTTTTATTTATAAAAGGATTTATAACTCTGTCCTCAATTTGTTTCTTAATATTATTGAATAATAATAAATCTATCTTGTCTTTATGAATTATAATAATTTCACTTAAAGTTTGTGCTGTTTCTGCTGAAAAAAGATCTACTACCTTTGCTGGCTCACTTCCAAAATCATCTTCCCCATATGACAAATGTGCTGCTAAACACCAGCTAAATTCATTAGATATTGTCCATAATAGTTCTTGAAAATAATCTATAGCTTCTTTTGAACTGTTCCATTGCAGATATAACCCTAAGGCAGTTAATTGTTTTCTTCTTTCAAAATATACCGTTTCAAACTCCTTTCGACTTCCATTCTTACAAAAATTCACATAAGAACTATAAGGTATTTGTGGTATATTTTCCTTTAGTATAACCTTTACATAATCCTCAATTTGATTCATCAATGGTGATCTAACCGTATTCCATCCTATTGTCTTATGAAAATATTCTTTCATGTTTAAATATTTCTCCCCCGTAAATCTTTAGGAATATATAAGTCTTTAACTTGTATAACCATTTTCATTTAATATCTCTACCATCTCATTAGCTATTAATTGACATTGTATTTTTTTATATTTGTTCATACTATTAAAACTCCGATACTATATGATTTTAATTCAAATGTTAAATTTTTTCAATTTTTATTGAATTTAGCCTTATCAAATATATGAAATATACTTGATAAGGCTACAGCTAATCTACCAAAATTTTTCTATATTAGGACAATAATTTTTCTTAACAGCTGCCCGCATTTCAACAAAGCAACCACAAATTTTGCACATACCATTAATTAAATTATTGCACTCTCTACATATATCCAGTCTTTTTTTATATTCTTCATCTTCTGTTTTAATGTGCTTATCTAAATTTTCAATATATTCTTGTAAATGCTTATATTCTTTTTCTTCAAATAGTTCATCTAATAAACATCGTCTACAAAATCTTTGACTCATATTATTCTATAACAAAGTGAATTACACTACATTTAGGAATCTTAAAGTCAATTCCTTTATTTGTAATTGTGAATTCTTTAAATTCTTCTGGTTTTACTACTTCTGGTTCATCAAAAGTATTATAAGCACCCATTTCGCTTGTTAAAATAGTAGCTTTCACAGCTTTAATTTCTTTTTCTACGAAGATTCCTTCAATATCATAAGCATCAGAAATAGATAAGTTATTTATGGTAACATTAATTCTGCCTTCTTTATCTACAGATACTGATTCATGTAAATTAGGAACTTTATTTTCTTCTTCAATTCCAATATTTTCAGTATCTATATGACTTTCAACAAGCGTTGCATCTTGGTGGTTTTTATACATATTAAATACATGATAAGTTGGAGTTAATACCATTTTTTCTCCTTCTGTTAAAATAACAGATTGAAGTACATTTACAATTTGGGCAATATTGGCCATCTTAACTCTATCACAATTTTTATTGAAGATATTTAAGTTAATACCTGCAACTAATGCATCTCTCATAGTGTTTTGTTGATATAAGAATCCTGGGTTAGTTCCAACTTCAACATCAAACCAAGTTCCCCATTCATCAACTATTAATCCAACTTTCTTTTCTGGGTCATATTGATTCATTATAGCACTGTGTCTATAAATTAATTCTTCCATTTTTAATGTCTTCTTAAGAGTTGTATACCAATCTTTTTCAGTAAATACAGTTGCAGCTCCTTTTTCTTCCCAGCAAGGTCCTGTAACTGTATAATAATGAAGAGATAATCCATCCATAAAGTTACCTGCAACCTTCATTACCTCCTCAGTCCAATTATAATCATCTGAATTTGATCCACAAGCTATTTTATAAAGTTTATTATCAGCATAATTTCTGCAGAACGTTTGATATCTTCTATATTCATTAGCGTAATATTCTGGTGTCATATTACCACCACAACCCCAGTTTTCATTACCAACACCAAAATATTTTACTTTCCAAGCTTCTTCATGACCATTCTTCTTTCTAATGTCAGCCATTGGAGAAACTCCTTCAAATGTTAGGTATTCAACCCATTCAGACATTTCTTGAACAGTTCCACTTCCTACATTCCCATTAATGTATGGTTCACATTCAAGTTGTCTACACAATTCCATAAATTCGTGAGTACCAAAACTATTATCCTCTACTACTCCACCCCAGTTAGTATTAATCATTTTTTTACGATTTTCATTTTCTCCAATTCCATCTTTCCAATGATATTCATCAGCAAAGCATCCACCTGGCCAACGAAGCACTGGTATCTTTATTTCTTTTAATGCTTGTACTACATCGTTTCTCATGCCATTAGTGTTAGGAATTTTTGAGTTTTCACCTACATATAATCCTTCATATATACATCTTCCTAAATGTTCTGAAAAATGCCCATAGATTTCCTTATTAATTTTATCTTTTTTATTATGCACATTCACAAATAACTTGCTCATAATATCCTCCCTTTATTTAAGTAAATACTTTAATATTTAAGTTTTTATTTAATTTATTCATAATATAACATTTTACTTTACTACAGTCAAACGTTTTCTTAAAAATTGTAAAAGGTTCCAAATGATAATTTTTTCTCTATAATTTTAATATTAATTTTTGCTTTTCTTTAAACTTTAGGTATATAATTACTATTAAATATAAGCAGAATATTTCGCTTAAAACATAGGAGGATTTTCAATGGATCGTACCATATCCCTGCGTGAAAGACTAGAAAATAAAACTTTTAAAGAAAAATTAGATTATATATGGACTTACTATAAACTTCATATATTAGGCACTTTAATACTTATCTTTTTTGTAGGTTCTTACATATCTGCTCAAATAAATAGGCAAGATGTATATTGTAATATCACATATGTTGGTAATACAATTAATGTCGAAGACTTAACTCCTGCAAAAGACAAACTTAATGATATCTTGTTACATAATAATAAAAAGTTGGTTATTAATTTTGATTCTATATTTACTGATGATAAGTCAAATGCAGGTCTCGCTATGACAGAAAAATTACAGGTAAATATTGCAGCGCAGCAAATAGATATTGCAATTGTAAATAAGGAGTTTTTTAATCAAAACTTTTCTTCTGATATGTTTTTAAATTTAGAATCACTTAATGGATTTTCTGAACTTCCAATATCAACCCATGAATTGATAAAAAATACTGATAGCAATGGTATTAACGGAACTTATGGCATATCTGTTAAGAATTTAAATCTTTTAAATAATATACAATTTGCTAATGACGATGATATTCTTGTAGTAATTTCTAATACCAAACATAGTGATGCTGTAGTTAATGTATTAAAAACATTCTTAGCTTAAAAAAGCTTAACTATATTTTCTGCTATGATACATTTATTATTTAGGCACATGAAAATAAATAACAAGTCCAAAGTTGCCATGAATATTTTTCATCAGGCAAGAAGGTGAATTGCCCTCATAGCGGGCCTATTAGGTAAATTTGCCGACGTAGGATGATGGAAAATAGTCTGGCAAATGGACTTGTTATTTATTTGATTGTGCCTTACATGGAAAGGATAAATTTATGCTACATTTTGAATCAATGAAAGATGCTAGTGAAATGTTTAAAGCGCTAAGCGCCCCTATGCGTCTAAGAATAATGGAAATTTTATATGACGATGGTGATAAAAACTTAAATGACTTAGCTAATATGCTTGATTTAACTAACAGTGCCATCTCACTTCATATAAAAAAGTTAGAGGAAGTTGGTTTAATAGAAATTCATACAATGTCTGGAAAACGTGGCTCTATGAAGATTTGTAAGCCACTTCATGATATGATGATAATTGACTTACTTCCTAAAAAAATAGATATTTCTTCATATCAAGATGAAATTGGAATAGGTTATTATTCTAATTGTCAAATAACAGCTACTTGTGGTATATCAACTAAAGATAATATTATTGGTGAATTTGATGATCCGCGTTATTTTTTATTTCCAGAGCACTTCGGAGCATCTGTTCTTTGGTTTACTACTGGATTTATAGAGTATAATTTGCCAAATCGTTTAACTGCTGGGCAAAAATTAACAGAGCTTCAACTTTCTTTTGAAATTTCATCTGAAAGTCCTGGTTACAATGAAGATTATCCATCTGATATTCATTTTTCTATTAATAATATTGACTTGGGATATTGGGTAAGTCCTGGAGATTTTGGTGCTAGACGTGGACGATTGACTCCTGCTTGGTGGCCTGAAATGTGTAATCAATATGGAAGACTTAAGACTTTGTCAATTAACAAAAATGGAACATTTATTGATGGTGGATATCAAATTTCTGAAACTACAATTGATGACCTTAACTTAGATTACACCAGCACTATTTCCTTCCGTTTCTCTGTTCCTAAGGACACCAAAAATGTTGGCGGCTTCACCTTGTTTGGAGAAGGATTTGGAGATTATAATCAATCTATTAAAATGCAGGCCTTCTATGAAATGAAAAAATCATAACTATTCAATATAAGGCACAATCAAATAAAATATGTAGTATATTTTAAATGTGAAATATATACTACATGTTTTACTAGCGTTAATATTTAATTCTTATCACTTTAAATTTTACTAATAAGATATTCTTGCTTTCCATCCCTTAAAAATACTGGAATAACTTCTATAGGCGCTTCCGTTGTAATTGTTTGACCACCATTATATATCTTTCCAGTATGTGCGTCAGTCCAATCAGAGCCTTTAGGAAGATATACATCTCTTGATGTAGCCCCTTCATATATTATTGGAGCAATTAATATATCTGCTCCATATAAATATTCATCATTAATATCCCAAACATTTTCGTCATTTGGGAATTCAAAGAAAAGTGGCCTCATAATTGGGGCACCATTTTCATGAGCTTCTTTCATTAATTCTCTCGTATAATCTCTTAACGTTTCACGCAATTCCATATATTTAACTAATATCTTATAAGCTTCATCTCCAAAACTCCATACCTCATTATTTCCACCAGTAAATAATGCATTGCTGCCATCTTTTCTAATAACTTCAGCACCTGGTGCACGATCTCCATGTAATCTCATTACTGGACAAAACGCCCCCCATTGAAACCATCTGATTAATAATTCTCGGAATTTAGGATCATCAGGATTTCCTCCCGAAAAACCGCCAATATCTGTTGTCCACCAAGGAATTCCTGCAATACCCATATGTAAGCCGGCAACAATTTGCTTTCTGAAATCCTCATAAGAAGAATGAATATCTCCTGACCATACTAATGCACCATACCTTTGGCTTCCTGCCCATGCACATCGAACTAAATTTACAATATTTTCTTGGCCTTCTTCCTTCATTCCTTCATAAAAGGTTTTTGAATAATGTTGTGGATAAACATTCCCTATTTGAGCATTTGGTCCTAATGCATATCTATAGTTTTCAAAATCATATACATCATATTCTGGTTCAGCTTCATCTAGCCAAAATATCTTAATTCCATAATCATAGTAGTTCTTTTTACATTTTGACCATACATACTTTCTTGCTTTAGGATTTGTTGCATCATAAAAAATACTAGCTGGGAGCCAACCCATCATTGCAACATCAACCCCCTTTTCAACTTTAATCAAGTATCCTTTTTGCTGCATTTCTTCATAATTTTCGCTATGACGATCAATTTGCGGCCATACAGATACCATTAATTCAATCCCTAATTCTTTTAATTCATCTACCATTGCTTTTGGATCTGGAAAAAATTCTTCTTCAAATCTAAAATCCCCTTGTTTGGGCCAATGGAAAAAATCAATTACAATCACATCTATTGGAAGCTTTCTTTTCTTATATTCTCTTGCTACATTTAACAGCTGCTCTTGATTATAATATCTCAATTTACATTGCCAGAAGCCTAGACCATATTCAGGCATCATTGGAACTGTACCTACAGCTTTTCCATAAGCCATTTCTATTTCTGCTGGTGAGTCTCCTGCTGTAATCCAATAATCTAATTGTTTAGTACTTTCAGCAAACCATTCTGTTATGTTTTTAGCAAAATTAACTTTTCCAATAGCTGGATTATGCCATAAGAAGCCATATCCTTTACTTGAAAATAAAAATGGAACACTAGCTTGAGAATTACGATGAGCTAATTCTAAAGTTGAACCTTTCAAATCAAAGGTTTCTTGTTGATATTGACCCATTCCATATATTTTTTCATTGTCATTTCCTTCAAAAGAAACTATTAACTTGTGATCTCCTCCAATAATAGGCTTAAATGCTCTTGCTTGAAGTTTTAAAGCTCCACCACGGCTAATTTCTTTTAATAATAATTCACCTTTTTCATTATAAAAGGAAATCCTTCCTGGAGTTTCCCATCTTGAATGATTTATAATTGCAGTTATTTTACCATTTTCAATTGTGGCAGTTTGTGTTTCCTTATCAATTTCTATTTTAGCTTTTACATCACTGCTGTTAGGTAATAATGCGTAATCAGTATCTATTATTTCTCCCATCATTCTAGATCTAACACGTAAACTGTTTTCTCCCCATGCTTCAATTTGTAAAGTTTCACCGTTATTTTCAAAAATCAACTTACCCTCTTCTATGAAATAAAAATCCATTCCAAATTAATCTCCCTTCAAAATATATTATTTATATATAATTATAGTGCCTTGTAAACTGTATGATATAATTATAATTGCATAATACTATTAAAATAATGTCATGAAATTATTTTAAATATGTTTAACATAAGGAGAAATGAAAATGGCTATCACTAATGAATTAAATAATTCTAATAATCTAAAAGAAATAATCCCACATGGAAATCTTTTATTTAATCTAGCTGTACACTTAACGGAGCATAAAATTGCAACAGACATAATGTTATATTCACATTGGCATGAAGAATTAGAAATATTATATATAATCGAAGGAAGCATGTTGCTCCAAATTGATCTACAATCATTTATTGTGAATAAAGGAGATATTATTATAATTCCACCAAATCTAATCCATGGAGCATCACGCTGCAACAATTCTCCTTGTGAATTTTATGCAATAGTATTTCATCCGTCATTGATCTCTAGCGTTTTTAATGATACTATTCAGCAAAACTATTTAGATCCTTTTTTTATAAAAACAAGCAAGAACTTTCACTACATTAATAAAAAATCTGAAGAATATGATAACACACTCCAATATGTAACTTCGATAATTGAAACATATTCTTTAAAATCTTTTGGTTTTGAACTTCTTATTAAAGCTTACATTCTGCAAATGTTTTATAACATAATTCAATTCCATTCAATTGAAAATAATGAATTGAAAAAGGATGACGTTTTAACCACTGTTCGAATCAAAAAGATTCTTGCTTTTCTAGATGATAATTATCAACAACCATTTTCTTTATCAGATTGGGCCTTAAGTATTTCTTTAAGTAAAGAACAATTTTGTAGAATTTTTAAAAAGCATTTATTAAATACGCCTATTGAATATTTAATAAATTATCGAATCTCCAAAGCAGCAGATTTGCTTACACACTCTAATCTTCCAATTATAGATATTGCATTTGAAACTGGTTTTGAAAGTGCAAATTATTTTACCATAACATTTAAAAATAAAATGCATGTCACTCCTAGAGAATATAGAAATAATAATACAAAACTGCAGTAATTAAGCTTTTTAATCTGACCTGCAGTTTTTTCGTTTTTTTATTTTTATACATGCGCAGTTAATTTCTTTCGTTTCGAAATTGATATGGTGTAAGTTGTGTATTTTTCTTAAATGACTTACTAAAATAGTTTCCACAGGAAAAACCACACTTTAAAGCAATTTCATTTATAGATAGTTCTGTATTTTGAAGCAGATGCATTGCATGCTGCATCCTAATGTTTGTAAGATATTTTATTGGATTCATCCCAGTTTCCTTAGTAAATTCTCTAGTAAAATGGCTCAGTGAAATTCCAAATTCTTCTGCCAAGATATTAACACCCTCAAGTTTAGAAAATTCACTTTCCATTTTTTCAATAGCAAGTCTTGTTCTAGTGGAATAATTCTCTTGATTATATGCCACTTTACTACACAATAAACATAAAAAGTGGAACACCATTTCACTTCCTACAAAAGGCTGAATAAACATCCCGTTGCTTAAATTTTCATGAAACTTTAATAAATATTGTATAACACTGCTACTTTCTGAAAGTGTAATAATCTTTCCCATCTTACGTATTATCTTATCATAATAGGGCTTTACAACAGATCCTTCAAAATGAATATATAAAATTTGCCATCCATCTTCATCTAAATCATCAGGACAATAATATTTTTCATCGTCAGGAATTTCAACAAAAAATGCCTGCCCCGGTTCAATTCGATATACTTGATTATTTGTTTCAAATATTCCATGGCCCTTTAATGTATATTGAAACAAATATCCTTTTATATCTCTAGAATTATTATCAAAATAATAATCCGGAGTCCTTCGTTTTTCTATCCCAATATCTTTTAGTTCAAATGGTGGATTAGGAATTTCATCAAAAAAAACAAAACCGTAAGTTCCAAATTCATACGACATCAAAAATTCACCCTTTATATCAATTTATCACTCTTGTATCACATCTAAATACTGTAATATACTTAATATAAAGTATCATATCGCTATAATTTTGTACAGTATAACCACATCAAAAAACTGCTTTAAATTTATTAATTTATAAAAATTTTTATTAAGAAGGGATTTTATAATATGTTATTAAAAAACACATTTGCAAAAACTCCACCAATGGGATGGAACAGTTATGATTATTATGATACTACCGTAAATGAAGCCGAGGTTAGAGCCAATGCTGAATATATGGCAAAACACTTGAAACCTCATGGATATCACTATATAGTTGTAGATATCCAATGGTCTGATCCTGATGCTGGTACTGACAGAGAAAATTGTCAATACATAAATTTTAGTCATTTTAATATAGATGAATATTCCAGACAGCTTCCTGCTGAAAACCGCTTCCCCACTTCAAAAAATAGTGCTGGCTTCCGTCCCCTTGCAGATTATATCCACAGCTTAGGCTTAAAATTTGGTATTCATATTATGAGAGGTATTCCAAGGTATGCTGCACACATGCATTTGAAAATTAAAGGTTCTGATGTAACTGCTGATAAAATTGCAAATCCATATTCTGTATCTAAGTGGAATCCAGATATGTATGGTGTTGATTATCAAAAACCTGGCGCTCAAGCATACTACAATTCAATTTTTGAATTATATGCTGAGTGGGGTGTTGATTTTGTAAAGGTTGATGATATATGCAATACTAATTTCTATATTGACAATCCATATTCAGCTGAAAAAGAAATTGAAATGATTCATAAGGCTATTTTAAATTCCGGACGAGATATGGTTTTAAGTCTTTCACCTGGTCCTGCTGTAATAGAAAAAGCTTGGCACTTAGAAAAATATGCAAATATGTGGCGTATTACCGATGATTTCTGGGATAACTGGGATTTACTTAAGAATATGTTTGAACGCTGTGAAGTTTGGCAAAATCATGTGTCAATAGGCTGCTATCCTGACTGTGATATGATTCCAGTTGGCTACCTAGGTAACGGCTTTGGTGAGGAGCGTTATACTAACTTTACCCTTGATGAGCAAATTACCTTAATGACACTTTGGTGTATTTTCCGTTCTCCTTTAATGATTGGAGCTGAATTACCAAAACTGGATGAGCAAACTTTAGAACTATTAACAAATGATGAAGTGCTTCATTTAGTAAGTAATTCATATGGCGCAATTCAAATAGAACGGGATGATAACCATGCTATATGGCTCAGCAAAGACAATAATGATAATAGCAGTTATGTAGCTATGTTTAATTTATCTGATGAAAGCCAAAATTTAAGTATTTCTTTAGATGAACTTGAAATTAATTCTAAGGTATCTGTACGTGATTTATGGAATCATAAGGATTTAGCTACAACTGATACTATAATCACTACCAAGGTATCTGCACATGGTGCTGTAATGTATAAATTGAGTAATATTTTATAAATCTTTCTTCCAAAAACAGATAAGGCACATCAAAATAAATAACAAGTCCAAAGCTGCCACGGATATTTTTCATCAGGCAAGGAAGTAAAATGCCATCATAGCGGGCCTATTATGGTATTTTGCTGACGAAGGATGATGGAAAATAGGCTGGCAGATGGACTTGTTATTTATTTGATTGTGCCTAATATTATATAGATATATTTACAATAAATTAATTTGCACCCAAGAAGGTATCGTCAGTTTTATTTGATTCTACCTTCTTGGGTACTTTACTTATTACTTACATTACATTTAATCTTTTATAAATAACACTTCCTTCAAAAGATTTTTATTTAACCCGCAATCTTAATGCTGTTACTCCATATCCCTGAAATTCATAAGTAAATTCTTCATTTACGTCTTCTATAATTTTTGTAACAGGTGAAATTTTCATTGGCGCTTCATAAGAATTTTCATCTGTTAATTCCTTTGATGAAAGTTCAATTGCAGTTGCCATAGATGAAAGTTCTTTTATTTCATTTATTTTTATTGTTGCTCTTTTAGATTCGTAAGATAAATTTACTACCTTTATTATTATTTCACTATTTTTCTTATCAAAACTTGAAACAACATATAAATCTGTTGTAGCTCCATCTGAAATTTCAGTTTTAATAATTCTATCACCAACATTAGTACTAAAAATTTGTTGTACATAATAACTTGGAGTACCATAAACTTCACTGTTATTAAACCAAATTAAATTAGGCTGCCACTGACAATAACCTGTTTTTCCGAATAATGGTGCATAACTAGCCATCAAGACATGATCCGAATTTTTTTCTATACCTGTTAAAAATGCTGCCTCTGAAAGTGCTGCTTCCCAGTTATTTCTTCTTTCAGGTATTACAGTTGAAGTATGAGCTGCATACTCACCTGCAAAAACCTTTGGAAGGTTCCTATCATAATTATCATATCTATTAACGCTTTCAATAAACCAAGTTGGTTCCTTATAAAAATGTTCATCTACAAGTTCAGCTTTTTGCTCAGTTATTTTCATCCATTCATAGGCTTTATCAAATTCTTTACCATCTGATGTCCATCCTGCACTAGTTATAAGGTTTATACCAGGATATCTGCTCTTAATAACTTTATGAAATATTTCATATCTTTTAAAATATTGCTCGTCCCATTGTTCATTACCAATGCCTATATATTTCAAGTTAAAAGGTTCTGAATGTCCTGCTTCTATTCTCTTTTTACCCCAAGTTGTGGTTTCATCTCCATTGGCATATTCAATTAAATCCAATACATCTTGAATGTATTCATCTAGTTCATCAACTTCTACTAATAAACCTTCATGCCATTGACAGGTCATACCTACATTTAGTATTGGAACTGCTTCAGCTCCAATATCTTCACATAATAGAAAGTATTCATAAAAACCTAATCCATATGATTGAAAGTATTCGTCAGAATTTTGATTAGGTAATTGATATTCTTGCAATTGCCAGCGATTCCAATTTATTTTTCTTTCCGAAATCTCACCAATAGTTTCCTTCCATCTGTACATATTTTCAAAGCTTCTTCCTTCAACTATACACCCTCCAGGAAATCTTAAAAACGATGGTTTTATATCTTTTAACATTTGTACCAAATCAGCTCTCAAACCATTTTTTCTGTTGTTAAAAGTCTTTTGTGGAAATAAAGAAAGCATATCTATATCAAGGCTGACAGCATCTTTAAAGAGTAAAACAAAAATAGCATTTGCAAAAGTAGCATTAGAGACAATTTCCATTTCATACTTTTTCCACTTATCACCTACTATTTCAAAAGAAGTTTCTCCATAAATTTCTCCTGTATCAGCATTTTGTATTGCTGCAATAACAGTTGTAGTTTTATCACCATTTAAACTTCTTGCAAACATAGAAAAGTCATACTTTTCATCTCTTATAATTGAAAAACCTATATCATTAAATCCTAAGTTTTTAATCCCAACTCTATCATCTGCTTTTTTTACATCTATATGAAGATAATTAGTATTATTTATATTAAGAGGTTTATCTGTAAGAACTTCAATTTCTAATTCACCATTTTTACTCTCAAGCTTTTCCCATCCCATGAGTCTTTTATCCAAAACCCCATTAATATCAAAATATTCAAAAGAACGATTTTTAATCAATTCTCCATAAATTCCTCCATCACCTGCAAAGTTAATATCTTCAAAGAATAGTCCATATAACATAGGACTAATCTCAATACCTTCCGACTCCATATTTAGTGTTATGGTACATGTATTTTTTTCTTCCATAGTAATATTACCTCTTTCTATAATTCTTAGATCTTCAAAAAATCTTACTATATCCTATACCTATGATATTCTATCGTTCATAATTTTCTTTTAAATTGTTGTATTTTTCTATATTAATGTTTCACTAACCTCCATAGTTATAGATTGATATTTCTTTTTCATTGAATATTATCTTTACAAAATCTCCATCTATTTTTACAATAGGAGCCTCTTCTATTTTAAAGTTCTCTTTAACAGCTACTGCTCCTAGAACCGCAGAAATTAAAACATGCTTTCCCTGATTAAGTCTAGATGTTAATGTTGGTATAACTGTACGTGGATATATAAGATTAGTATTGGGTTCAGGTGTAATCATTTCAGCTTTTTGATTTCCACTACAATCTACAATACCAATAATACAATCATCAAATTTATAAAACACCTTATCTTCTGAGAACTTTTGTGTTCCTATACTAGCTGGTGCTGCAAAAGCTCCTTCTGCAGCATCTAACATACGTTCAGTATCAATAACATGTATTCTCACATGCCATGGAGTTAGTGGAATAATAAAACTCTTTATTTTAACATCATTCCAAGGCTTCCAACTGGATTCAATATAGTTCTCTTTTATATAATAACTTTCACATCCATAACGAGTTCTAAAATATCCATCCCCTTCTGATAACGCTAGACAGCTATCAAACGCTCCTTGTTTTAGTAATAATCTACCTTTAGGTACACTAAATCCAAAAGTTGTTGAATATACAAATTTCTCATACTTGGCATCAGCATGAGCATGCTCATGTGAATGTTGTCCAGATGTAAATGCTTGAACTTCTTTACCTGTTTTATCATGGCAAACTATCATTCTAGAACTTTTCTGTACACTCTTTTCTGAAAAAGGTAAATCTTGTTCTTCAGATGTCCAAAATGGATGATCCTCTGACACAGCTAATACCAAAAATGTTTTCAATGCCCAATAAGGAGATCCAGGTGCATTATATCCCTCTGCCATATTTAAATTTTGATAAGCATACCCTATATTTAACAAACCATCTGCTGAGAATATATTTTTATTAAACCAATATCTTAAATTTTTCATTACAATACCTTTTATAACGCCCCAAGGTAATGCCTCTACATTTGCATAAGCTAAGGCAGACCAAAAACAGGCTTGCGCAAATCTATAAGTTAAGCTTCTTCCAAAAGGTATAGCTGATCCATCCACCGAAAACCACTCTTTATAAGTTTGAGCAAAAACCCTAGCACGTTCTTTATATTCCTTTGATCGTTTTGGATCTTCCACCTCCATTACTTTTGCATAAATTAATCCATAATAATGCATTCCAAAAGGAATGTAATAATCAATTTGTTTTTCATATCCATCAAAGTACCAGCCATCATTTAAATAAAATGAATCTATCTTATCTAAATCATTTGAAATTATTTTTTCAGACCATTCTCTTCCACACTTTTTCATTGCAATATTAACTAATACTCTAAAAAATAGCCAATTTGTACTAGGAATTGTGTGAGCATTCACTTGTATTAACCAATTGTATAGATTATCTTGCTCTTCACTCGTTAAAGCATCCCAAAATATATCTTTTGATAATATCAATGATAAAGAAATTGATGCCATTTCAACTATAAGTTGATCATAGTCATTAACCTTTCCAAAGTATGATTCACTTTTAGGATTAGTTCCTGCTATTAATCCTTTTACAAAATGTTCAGTTAGTTCTAAATTTTCTTGGGATTTTGTAGTAGACAGTGGTCCTATTCCCCATAACGGTCGTAAAAAAGCTTCCACTTCTCTTGCATTTTCACAATAAACCGATCCACTACTTCCTAATGCTAAATGTCCAGATTTTTGCTCTTTTAGAAATGGTATTAAGGGTGTTACTATTTGAAATAATGCTTCTCTTAAATCATCTTTAGTTTTAAGTGAATTATTCTTAATATTTACATTGTATAAATTTGCATCGTTTTTAAACATATATACACCTCATTTTCAATTATTATATCTAAGTCTAATTTCTATTTAATTAATTTAATCTTCCATGCCATTATAAAAAACACCATTTTTATGTCTCTATTTTACAAGTACACTCTCCAATTTCCATTGTATCTATTATATAAAAGACTATACTAAAATTATCTTACAAGTCTTATGATGAACTAGTGATTTATAAAAATTAATAATAACTTAATTTTAATAAAGTGGAGGTAATTTAACTATGGATACAACATATATAAGTCTAAACGAAAATTGGAGATTTCATTTAGGTGATTGTCCAAATGCTTGGGAAAAGGGTTATGACTCTTCTGACTGGGAAAGAATAACCTTACCTCATGATTGGTCAGTAAAGCAGCCTTTTAATAAAAAATACTCAAGCGGAACAGGTTATCTTGCTGGTGGAATAGGCTGGTACCATAAAACCTTTACCCTTCCTGAAGCTTTTCGTGGTAAAAAAATATGGATTGTTTTTGATGGTATTTATAAAAATAGTCAAGTTTGGTGTAACAGTTATTATAATGGCAAGCGGCCTTATGGGTATACAACTTTTCGTTATGATATTACTGATCAAGTTTGTTTTGGTGACACTGAAAACCTTATAAGTGTAAAAGTAGATCATAGTGATATTTCTGATTCTAGATGGTTTACAGGTTCAGGCATTACAAGGAAGATTCAGCTTATAGTAGAAGATTTAGTACATCCCACACCTGATGGTATCTTTTTTACGACACCTTTTGTCAACTCAGATGAAGCGCAAATTTCCATCAGCAATGAGATTTCAAATGATAGTGCTTTTGATGCACTTGTAACTATTAAGAGCATTCTTCTTAATGCTGCTGGAAATGAAGTTGCTTGCTTTTCTAGCACTTCATCAATTTTAAAAGGTGAAACAAAAACACTTTTAACAGAAGGCTCTATTAATTCGCCTTTATTATGGTCACCAGAACAACCTAACCGCTACAAATTAATAACAAAACTTAAAGTCGAACAAAATACTGTTGAAAATAGCAATTCTATTAAAAATTTAGAATCATGGAATATTGTAAAAACTGATCTAGTCGGAATTCGAAGTTTTTCTTTTGATGCGGATAAAGGTTTCTTCCTAAATGGAATTTCCACAAAATTCAAAGGAGTCTGTGTGCATCATGACGCAGGCTGTTTAGGTGCTGCTGTTCTTCCTCAAGTCTGGATACGTCGACTTATGAAATTAAAGGAAATGGGTTGCAATGCCATTAGAATGAGCCATAATCCACATATGCCAGAACTTTATGATTTATGCGATGAAATTGGTTTCCTAGTTATGGACGAAGCTTTTGATGAATGGGAAGGACCTAAAAACAAATGGTGGAATGGGCATAATGTATATCCGCCAAGACACCAAGGCTACTATGAAGATTTTCCCGAATGGCACGAACGAGATTTAAAATCTCTCATCAAAAGAGATCGTAATCATCCAAGTATAGTAATGTGGAGCATTGGTAATGAGATTGATTATCCAAACGATCCTTATTGTCATCCACTGTTCTCTGATATGACTGGTAACAATGATGCTAATAAACCTGCTGAAGAAAGAAAATTTAATTCAAACAGACCAAATGCTGAGCGTTTATCAACACTTGCATCCATGCTTACAAAAATAGTCAAAGAAGTTGATACTACTCGTCCTGTTACAGCTGCTGTAGCCTTTCCTGAATTATCTACACAAATTGGCTTTATCGATTCTTTAGATATAGTTGGCTATAATTATAAAGAACATTTATACAAGCAAGACCATTCTCGTTTTCCTCAAAAACCTTTCCTCGGAAGTGAGAATAGCCATAGTTTTGAAGCTTGGAAAGCAGTATTTGAAAATAAATATATTTCAGGACAATTTTTGTGGACAGGTATTGACTATTTAGGTGAAGCTCATGGCTGGCCAATTCACGGCTCTGGAGCTGGAGTTTTAAATTTAGCTGGATTTGAAAAAACTTCTTATTATTTCAGACAAAGCCTATGGTCTACAAAACCTGTATTAAAAATTGTAACTGCAATTTCAGATGATAATGATGAAAACGAATGGAAACCCATGCATAATTCTTGGAATTACATTCCTGGCGAGCTTATTTTAGTACGCTGCTATACAAACTCTACAAAAGCTGAATTATTCTGTAACAGAAAAAGTATTGGTGTTAAAGCCATAGATTATAAAACTGGATATATTTCATGGATTCTACCTTTCGAAGAAGGAAAATTAGAGGTTGTTGCAACTTATATTGATGAAGCAAAACAAATAAAGGATACACTAGAAACAACAAATTCTTCCTGTAAAATTGAACTTTCTATATGGAAAAATCAACCTTCTACTTTGATTTCCAATGAAAATATTATCCAAATAGAAACTACTATCACTGATGCCAGAGGACGCCACATTATAAATGACAGTACAATGCTTCATGTAGAAATCCAAGGCCCTGGAGAATTACTAGGATTAGAAAATGGTGATCTTTCCGACGTAACAGAATATGGAGTTCATTACCGTAGAGCTTATGGCGGACGCTTGCTTTTATATATCCGCAAGACTTCTCGAGAAGTTCCAATTCATCTACGTGTTCATGGAGATAATTTAAAATTAGCAGAAATCACTTTGTAAAATTCTATTTTTTAGTATTCCTCTTGCATATATTGTAGGAGGAATACCTGTATATTTTTTAAATACCTTACTAAAATAATACTCATCATTAAAACCTACTTCCATACTAATCTCCGACAACTTTAAGGAAGTAGTAGAAATTAGCTCCTTAGCATGATTTATGCGAATTGTATTTAGATATGCAAAAATAGTTTTTTGAGTTAATTGCTTAAAAAGCCTATTCATATAATCAAAATTACAAGCAAATTGTTTTTCAATTGTAACACTGGTAATTTTATTGGCATATTCTGTATTTAAGTATTTTAATAATTCCTGTACTTTTTTATATGATTTAGGTACTTTTGAATATAACTTTTCTATCTCTGAAAAAACAAAGCTTCTTGCCACTTCTATAAATGCTTCTAGTACTTTACATGAACAAAGTATTTTATAGTTCTCAATTTGATTTCTATTTTGCTCAATTGCCTCATTTAACAAGCATATAGTCTTAGTAAAACTGCTATAATTAAAGAATTTATATTTCTTAGGAATGAATAAATTCTCCCTTTCATATATTTCATAGGAAAAGGAATTACTTTGAAGACACCCAACGCGATTTTTTACAATCCTTTCCATAATCTGAGCTTCCAAAGATTTCTCTATCCTATGAATATCTGCATGTTTAAAATGAATATAATAATATTCGCAATAAGACGCTTTATATCCTTTATGTGTATATGATGGCTCAAGTAAAAAGAAGTCTCCTTCTTTTAAAACATATTTTTCTCCATTCTCCATAAGATACATTGTTCCTTTTCGTATAATATATAAAATATATTCATCTGCTTTTCGCTTTTGATGTATATATGGTATTTCAATAGTTACACAATTCATTAGTCTTATTTGTGGTAATGTGTTTGGATTTAAAGAAAAAAACATATGAACCTCCTGTGTAGATTTAGAAAACTTACTATTATTGTACCTAATATTTCATCATTTTCTAATACGTTACGGCTTTCATCAACACAATTTACATAATACAATAAATGTGAAGTATCCATGCTATACTCTAATTAAAAAAGATTGTTACAAAATTATTCATATATATACGATATTTTGTAGCAACCTTCTTTATTCTGTTATTTTACATTTTAACTATGCTATTTATTTAATTAATGTCTTATTTTTTTAAAGCTTTTAATTGTTCTTGAACATCATTAAATACATCTTGGTATCCAGCTGCCATCATTTCTTGTTTGAAAGCTGCAACTTCTGCCTTTGGATCACTTACTTTACCAAATGCAATTTTAGGAATATATTTTGCACATACATCAGCCATAGCAGCGATCTTTGTTGAACTCTTAGAATTATCAAATATAAATTTACCATAAGGGTACTCAATTGCATAACTATTATAGTTTTTAATCATATCAGCAGTCCCAGCATATAGTGTAGAATCAGGAATCTCTAATTTATCATTACGTCCACACCAGAAATTTATATCCAAGGAATCTTTTGTCTTATCCCAACCGTCTGGTCTTCCTAATTTATTATCTTTTGTAATAACATAGTCTTTACCTTCAATACCATAGTTATATAATGCATAGATTTCTTTATCATTACGAAGTAAATCATATACCATCAAAGCACGTTCAGGATTTTTAGAATTTGCACCAATAGCTAATGCACCATGAGTAATAAGCATTTTTGTAAGATTTTTGCTAGGTTCTGAAAATGGGAACATTTGCAAATCAGAACCAGGTTGTTTTATATCCATAGTAGGTCTTGCTTCTGAATAATATGTTTGACTATGATGTTGATCTGCACCAGATTGACCTGCATACATTAAATCACGAGTCGTTCCATCATAATTTAATACATCTTCTCTCCAATATTTAGCATCTGCCCAAGATTTCATTAATGTTGCAAAGTCTTCTAATGTATTACCTTCCATATATGGACTAGTTAATGTATATGGATCATCCTTAGATTTTCCATAGAATATTGAAGATAAACCAACTGGAATTCCATCAATCTCTATATTTGGAGTATTAGATTCCATATATCCACCAGCAAATTGATTAGCATTTGCAGCTGTTCCAGATACATCCCAAGGAATAACACCATTTTTATGATCTTTAACATATTGGAAGTACTTTCCTAAATCTTGAAAATTATTAATTTGGCCTAGACCTGCCTCTTTAGCCCAGTCTCCTCTATAAAACATTCCATGGTTTGTGTATTGAGTATAATTATCTTCTGGAATCAAATAGATTTGATTGTTATATTTACATTGATCCCAATGTCCTGCTGGTACACTTTTCCATGTTTCAGGTGCATATGTTTTTAACATATCTTCTGTCAATGGCAAGAAGGACCCCTTCTTGATATTTGGCCATGCATCTAACCAGTCTGTAGCAGTAGTAATTAAATCAATTGAACTATCACCACTAGCTAATAATAGATTATATTGTGTTTGCCAGTCAGCCCATTCAACATATTGAAGTTCTAATTCTGCATTTATTTTTTTATTTAATTTTTCATTTACTTGCTTTAGTGCCTCTTCCATTCTACCGTTAGTTGGCTTATTTCCTAAAACAACAAATTTCACTTTAACATGTTCAGACGTATCAATTGTACCATCTGATTTTACAGTAGTAGCAGCTTTGCCAGATGTTTGCTTGCTGGCACTTCCACCACACCCTACTAAGCTAAAAGTCATAGCCCCAGCTAATAAAGTAGTTAGAATCATTCTTCCTATTTTACTCATTATAATTGCCTCCCTAAATAATATAAATTTATATAAGTCCCAAAATGGGAAATATTATCATACTCTTTTTAAATTAACCCTTTACAGCTCCTACAGTAATACCTGCTATAAAATATTTTTGTACAAATGGATATAAAAAAATAATTGGTCCTGTTGCAAGAACTGCTGTAGCCATTTTTAAAGTTTGAGTAGGAATCGCGCCTACTGGTACATTTGCTCCTGCTACAGAATTCTTTAACGCTTGTGCTTGATTAATAATTCCATACAAGTAATTTTGTAAAGGTTTATATTCTACTGATGAAGACAGATATAACATTGAATTATACCATTCATTCCAATATCCTAAAGCAATAAATAATCCTATTGTTGCTAAAGCCGGCTTTAGCATGGGTAAAATTAATGAGACAAAAATTCTAAAATCTCCTGCACCATCCATTTTCCCTGACTCTGTAATTTCATATGGAATAGATTTTACAAAGTTCTTCATTAATATGATTAACCATGGGCTCATTAAAAGTGGGATAAATACTGCTAAATAACTATCCTTTAAATTTAAATATTGTGTCACCCATAAGTAAGTAGGTGCCAATCCTGCTGAAAATAATGTTGTGAAATAAATGAAAAATAAAATTTTGTTAGCAAACGGAAAATCCTTACGTTGAAGCGCATACCCTGTCATGGCTACAATAAATAACCCCAAAAAAGTTCCGCAGACTGTCATAATTATTGTTACACAATACGATCCAATCAGAACCCTTGGGCTCTTAAAGATTAGGTCGTAAGCCGCTACTGTAAATCCTTTTGGTAATATTCCAAATCCAGTTTTAGCAATTACTGTTTCTGTACTAAATGAAGCAGAAATCATAAGCACAAAAGGAATTAAGCATGCTAATGCAAAAAGCACTATGAATACATAAGCAAATCCATGTACAGCTTTAGTCATTGTATCTCTTTTTATAGTAGCTCTCTGCTTTTCTATAGAATTATTTAATTTAATCTCCATATTAACCTCCCTCTAGAATAACGCATATTCTTCATCAACTTTTTTAACAAGCCAATTGCATACCATAACGATTACAAAACCAAAAACTGATTGATATAAACCTACTGCTGTAGAGTTTGCAAAATTAAAATTATTCATTAGAGTTCTATATACATAAGTTTCAATAATATCTGTTGTTGGAAATAGGAGTGAATTTGATGAGCCAACTAAGTTGTAAAATAATCCAAAATTACCTTTCATTATTCCGCCGATTGCAAATAAGAATAATATGATTGCTGTTGGCTTTAAACTAGGCAAAATAATATAACGTATTCTTTGTAGTATGTTTGCTCCATCAACTTCTGCTGCTTCAATAATACTTGAATCAATACCACAGATAGAAGCAAAATATACAATCGAACCATATCCTGTTTGCTGCCACAAATTTACTAGCACGATAATAATCGGCCATGCATTTGGCATTGAATAAACTTTTATTGGATCTCCTCCAAAGAATTTGATTACTACATTCATAAATCCAAAATCATAATTTAAAATATTAAATGCTAATAATCCTACTAATACTGCTGAAATGAAATATGGTAAAAACATGACTGTTTGGGATACCTTCTTAAATAGTTTATTCTTTACTTCATTTAATAGTATTGCTACAAAAATTTGTAACGCATTACCTAATACAATAAAAGCTAAATTATATAAAATTGTATTTTTGGTTAATAACCATAAGCTTCCAGATTGAACTAAAAACTTAAAATTGTCAAATCCAACAAATTTACTTGCAAAAATACCACTTTTATAATTAAAATCTGTAAATGCAATATACGCACCTGGCATAGGACAGTAAGCAAAAACTATGAAAAATAGAATAGCTGGTACACACATTAAAATTAACGTTCTGCTATCCTTTACCTTTTTCCAAAAAGTTTTCTTTTTTATTGTTATTGCTTGTACATCATTTCTTTGTGTCAACTTCTTTTTCACACTAATATTCCTCCATTCAAGTATTTTGAAACTGGTTTCAAAATATGCTAAAAAAATATATTATTTTCAAACTATATTTATAATATCAAAATTGAATATCACTTTTATTGATATTTTGTCAACACTTGTACTAACAAGTTTAAAAATCAACAAGCTACATTCTTAATATTATAAATTTTGTACATATATTTTCTATATATTAATCTTTGAAACCCATTTCACAATTTTATTATAGTACTTACTTCAATATTATGTCAATGCATTTCCATTTTTTCTTTATTTTCCATTTTTAACATTGTAACACTTATACAACAATCTTTAGAATGTATTTTTAAGGGCATACATTTTGAACTTTTTAATTAATTTATTTTCAAATACTCATTTGTATAAATTTTTCTAAACTCTTCTTTAGCTGTCTTTTAAAATGCATTGTAGAAATTTTCCTCCAATTACTTATAATTCTTTAAAATAATTTTTACTATCTATTGTATTCGGATATTTGCCTGCAAGACTCTCGAATTACAAGTTCAGATTTAATTAATTGAATTCTTGGCAGCTCCTTTTTCTGTATAGCACTAATAGCAACATCTATTAATGTCTCTCCAATCAGTTTATAATCATATCCAATAGTTGTCAGTTTTGGAGTTGCAACTTCAGAGACAAACGTGTTATCAAAACTTGTTACAGATATATCTCTTGGAATTTCAAGTCCATGTTCTCTTATAGAACGCATAATACCAATTGCTGTAAAATCATTAATAGCAATTAATGCTGATGGTAACTTTTTCTTTAAATTAAATAATCGATTCATGCATTCATAACCACCTTCAATATCATAAGTGTCTCCTTCAACAATCCAATTCTTGTTGAATTTAATAGCATGTTCCCTAAGTATTTTTTTATAACGTAACTGCTTATCATAAGTAGATCTCGCATTTTTTGTTCCACCAACCAAGGCTATTTCTCGATGTCCTAATTCTATTAGATATTCCATTAAAATTTCTATAGCATAGTCGTGATCAATTTTTACTTGATAACATTCAGCGCCTTCTAATTTACCTGCTATTATAACAGGAATAGAATTAGCTATTCTATTTACATGCTCTACATATTCTTTATCTGAAATTAATTGATCTATTCTTCCGCCGGTCTGAATAATAGCATCTACCCTTTGCTCAAATAAACCTTCCAAATGTGAATCCTCTAATTCATTTTTTCCTAAGGAATTACACAACAAAACAGTATAGCCTCTTGCATTAGCAGCTTTTTCACATTCTACAAATAAAGCTGCAAAATATGGATTACGTATGTCTGGTGACAAGATTCCTAGCGTTTTAGATTCCGTATTACTAAGTCTTCTTGCCAATATATTAGGTTTAAAATTATATTTGTCAATCAGCGCCTGCACTTTATCTCTTTTTTCCTTACTAACTCGTGCACTTTTAGTTAATACTCTAGATACAGTAGCTGGCGAAACCCCTGCTTCCTTTGCAATTGCATAAATATTTATACTGTTTTTGCCCACTATTTATCACCTTCATTATGTTTTGCTAAATTCAAAAACTAATATATAGATATATACTCATTTTGAATTAGTGTTTATCAAAATCATTTTTCCGCTTTAATTATACATGTTTTACAAATTTGAAGCAATTACTTTAGGCACATTCAAAAAAATAACAAGTCCATCTGCCAAGCCTATTCTCCATCATGCTACGTCAGCAGATTTCCCTAATAGGCCTGCTATGAGACCAATCTGCTTCCTTGCCTGATGAAAAATAATCATGGCATTTTGGACTTGTTATTTTCTTTCATGTTCATTAAATATTTTTTAAAATCAATTTCAATAATTCATCTATTCTTAAAAATAATATTTTAGTAAAAATATAATAGATTTTACTAAAATATTATTTTATTCTTATTAATTTCGATGTATACTATTATTGTAAAAGTTTACTTAACATATTATCTATATAATACAGGAGGCATTATGAAAAAAGAATTTTATGATAAACAACTTTATACAATATCAAATTACATTTTTGGCTTTATTCAAAGTAGTCTTTATTTTGCTGTTTGTAATATATTACTTATATTATTTTTTATTTTCACAACAATTGTTCCAAACCAATTTAATTTGTTGATATTGTTTATTTGTCTAATTCCTTTAGGACCTTCTTTAGGTGCTTTATACTCTACAATTGGTAAAATAATATGTGAAAAGGATATATTTTTTTCATCACATTTTTGGAATTTCTATAAAGATAATTTTGTTTCATACTTAAAATTGTGGCTAGCCCAATTAATTATTATTACTGTATTATTTATTGATTTTCAATATTTTTATTTAAATGTTCCAGAAAAGGGAATCCATATAATCTTTGCTATATTGATAATAATAACCTTATTAATAAACTTATATTCTTTTCCTATAAATTCTAAATTTGAACTTAGGTTTAAAGATTTACTTATCTTATCAATTCACTATATGATTAAAAAATTTCCTATAACAATATTAAAGTCTGGTGCTATTGTCTTATCATATTATTTATCAAATAATGTTTCAATTACATTTTTAATCTTTATGCCTAGTGTACTTTGCCTTATCTTCTTCTACTATGATAGGCATATTTTGATGGAAATTGAAAATAAATTTGGTTCGTCTAATGAAACTACTCTTAAATCTTTTTAAAATATAAATGACTGTTTCAAAATTTAAGTTTTGAAACAGTCATTTTCTTTAATATTGTTTTAATTATATTAACTTCTAAGCTTAAACTTTCCTATCATTTTATTCAATGTTTCTACTTGCACAGTTAATTCTTCACTAGCTGCTGCACTTTCCTCTGCTATTGCTGAGTTTGATTGGACAACATCTGAAATTTGCATTATACCACCATTTATTTGTTTAATAGCTTGTGCTTGTTCCTCAGATGCAAAAGCGATATCATGAATTAAATCAGTAGTTTTATTTACATTGTTTGCTACTTGAAATAAATTTGATGCTGTATTATCTGCTAACAATCTACCTTTGGATACTGCTTGCATGCATGTCTTAATAAGAATATGAGTTTTTTTTGCAGCTTCTGCACTTTGAGCTGATAGCTTTCTCACTTCATCTGCTACAACAGCAAAACCTCTTCCAACCTCACCAGCTCTTGCTGCTTCTATTGCTGCATTTAGCGCAAGTAAATCCGTTTGTGCCGCTATTTCATCAATTGTTCCAATTATATTACTAATATCTTTAGAAGCTTTTTCAATCTCATTAATTGCATTTACCATTTCTTTCATTTGACCTGTACTTTCTTCAACATCCTGAACTAATTTATCTGCAATTTCATTAGTATTACTAGCATTTTCAGCATTTCGCTCTATCTTTTCACTTATTTCTTGCATTGATGCAGAAAGTTCTTCAACTACACTAGCTTGTTCTGTCGCTCCTTGAGATAAAACTTGAGATGTACTTGCTACTTGTTCAGAACCAACATTTACTTGATCTGATGCTTCATTCAATTCATTAAAAACTTCATTTAAAGAGTTTAAAATAGTATCAAGTGAACTTTTTACTTCTACGAAATCACCTTCATACTCTACCTTAGTAGATATATTTATATCTCCCCTTGAAATACCTCCTAAAATATCTGATATTTCATATATGTAACTTCTAAGACTGGTAATCATTAAAGAGAAGGAATTTGCCAATTCTCCAATTTCATCTTCTGAATTTATTTCTATAGAAACATCTAAATTTCCCTTTGATATTTTTTCTGAAATTCTAGCTATTTCTTTTATAGGATCTCCTATCATTTTAGAAAGGTACATTGCGGATAATACAGTAAATATACATGCTATAATAATTGACAATATAATAATAGCACTTGCTATTATTTGTAGCATTTTCAGTCTACCTACAACATCATTACCCATATTTATGCTTTCTTTCATAAGTGCAGAAACATCATCAGTAATTTGATTCATTAAAGGTGTTCCTTTTTCTCTAAGTAAATTTAATGCTTCATCATTTTTCTTTGCCATGCTTAAATTTATAACTTCAATTTTTACCACTTCATACTGAGCTATATCATAAGAAATTTTATTATATAATGTTTTATCGCCTTTTGATGCACTAGATTCTTCAATATTTGTTATTAATTCTTGAATTTTTGCAATACACGTATCAAGTTCATTTTTAGCATCTGTTACCTGGCTGCTATCTTTTAACATTATAATATCTCTTATAATCGACTTAGAATTTTGAACTTCCATACCAAGATTTCCAATTACACCTTGTGAGAAACCATAATTTTTTAATGCATATTCATAATCACTATTAGTTTTTTGTAAAAAAATTAAACTTAATCCTCCACATATAACTGTAAGAATTGCTATAACCATAAATGCCGTTAATAATTTCTTCTTAATAGGTAATTTTTTGTATCTTGTAAATTTCATAAATCTCACCTCTATACTTTTATCCTCCTTAGCATTAAGGCATATTCAAAAAAATAATAATTTATTGCTTTAAAATTTTTATTCCGTATTTATCTAAATGAATTTCTTTACTCACCGCTTCACCCGAAATCATGTCTACATATTCTTCTTTTCCTAAAGTTACTGTCTTTTCTTTTTCAGTAAAATTCATCACAAAAGTATACTTATTATCTTTATTGCAACGCATTTGTGCTGTAACTCCATTAGGTAATTTACCATCGATAACACTCTTAATATTTAAGTCGTTAATAAGTTTTGAGTAAAAATCATCATTAAAGTCTTCTCCTGTTCTTGCTGCTATATAATATGCTTTTCCTTTTCCATAATTATTAACTGTTAACGCAGGCATATCAGCATAAAAATCATTTTTATATACACCAAGAACCTCCGCAGTTTCAGCATGAATTAAATCACAATAATCTTTTACTTCATAGCTATCTTTTAGCCCATCTATTTTTGTATCCTTGAATTCTATATAATTTACTTCATTATCATATAAAGAATCTATTTCTTCTGCCCAGATTCCAGTAACTTCTCTGAGTGGTCCTGGAAAACCGCCTAAGAAACAGAGATCATTTTCATCTACAATCCCACTAAAATAAGTAGTTACAAATGTTCCACCATTTTTTACAAATTCATTAATTCTCTCTGCAACCTTTGGGCGAACCATATAAAGCATTGGCGCTACAACAAGTTCATATTTTGATATGTCACAATCCATGTTAATAACATCTACTGAAATTCCATTTTCCCAAAATACCTTATAGGTTTCTTGGCAGCTTTCTGCATAGCCTTTTTTATATTTCTTTAAGCCCTGTGCATCATCAATAGCCCATCTATTTTCCACATCATATATTATTGCTACTTTTGATTCTGCTGTAGTACCTTGAATTTCTTTTAGTTTATTTAAAACTTCTCCAACTTCTGATACTTCTTTAAATACCCTAGTATTTTCATGTCCACAGTGATCTACTACAGCACCATGGAATTTTTCTGAAGCTCCTCTTCCTTTTCTCCATTGGAAATATAAAACTGAATCTGCTCCATGAGCTAATCCCTGTATTGATGATAATAAGTGCATTCCTGGGCGTTTTAATTTATTGGTATCATGCCAGTTTACTAAGCTTGGAGTACTTTCCATAACTAAAAATGGCTGTCCACCTTTTAATGATCTATATATATCATGAACGAAGCCAACATTTGCAGCCAACTCTTCAGTGGTTTCAAAATCGTTATGCCATGCAGGATAATTATCCCAAGATGCTATATCTACTTCTTTCGCAAATTTCCAATAATCTAACCCTAAAAATAATTCCATATGCGGATAGGCACCCATGAAATTAGCTGTTACAGGTACATTAGGTGTTATTTCTCTTATCGGTGCAATTTCATTTTTGTAAAAATCTATCGTTTGATCTGTAACAAATCTCTTCCAATCTAAATTATGTCCATGGACATATATTTCACCTTTTTCAGATGGACTCTCTATTTGCGACCAGCTAGTAAATTTATGACTCCAAAAACCTGTCCACCATGC
>JARLHR010000242.1 GCA_031292145.1 Clostridium sp.
GAAACAATGCCAGTGTATGTAAATAAACAATTATCATTAAATCAAATGTTAGATGGCGCACAGAAATTATTAGGTGATAAATATTTTAAGTATGATGCATTTGGTGAGAACAACTGCCAAGTGTTTGTAAGAGCATTATTACATTCTGCAGGTTTGTATAAGGCCAAGGAAGAATCATTTGTATTCCAGCCAGTTGATAAAATATTAGAAAAAATGGGTGCACACGTTCCAAAGGTTGCAAGAGTTGTAACAGATTTAGGGGCAATCGCTGATAGAGTTTTGGGAGGAAATTTAGATAAAGCCAATGATTTTAATGAACTAACAGTGACAAATTTAAGAAACATAGTAAGACAATACAATATTTATGATAAAATTATTGGCTACTCAACATTGAAAAAACCAGATTTGATAAAGGAAATACACAAGCATCTAAAAATAGAAAATGGTCTTATCATGTCAAGACAGGAACAATTCAAAGTAGAAATTCCAAACGTAAAACAACTGAGTAAAAAGAGTAGTAAAAACAACGTTAAACATGAACTATCTCAATTTCCATCGAAACAACCACATGAATTAACTAATTTGGAGAAACTGAAAGAGTTAAAATATGATGTAAATATAATCCATCGTTGTAGTGCATATATTAATGAATTCATAAAAAGATTTCCAGAATGGAAACCAAAAACCATCGAATCTGCAAGAAACATGAATGAGATTTTAGAAAAAGACGTAGATGAATACAAAAACAAAATTAATCAATATATTGATATTATTGCAAATCTTAATAGTAGTACATTTACAAAACTTCAACAAGAAAAATACAAAAAGTTATCTATAGAAGCAAATGAAGTTTCTAAAAAGGTAAATGGTATTAATTTGAAATCATATCTAGCTCCAACTGATAAGAAAGGATTAGAAGAATGGCTCACAAAGAATAAAGATAGATTTAATATTTATGGAGGTGGAAAATTGACGTTACACCGCGTCAATGTGAAATCAACTGTGCCATATGCAGAGGCTATGAAACATGCACAACATATCATAAAAACAAGAAGGAAATTCAAAGAAAAAGTTGTTGGTAAGAGTTTTCATTTCAAAGCAAAACCAAAAACACATTTTAAGAAAGGCAGTTTTGTTA
>JARLHR010000243.1 GCA_031292145.1 Clostridium sp.
CATGTGTTAAGCACGCCGCCAGCGTTCGTCCTGAGCCAGGATCAAACTCTCAATAAAAAGTTTAATCTTAGCTTACTCAAATAAAAATTGCTGGTTTACTTAAATGTATTTATCTTATTCTGTTCAATTTTCAAAGATCTTGTTGCCCTCAAGCAACTCGTTTATCATATCATCTGCTTCAATCAATGTCAACACTTTTTTTAATCTTTTGTGTTTTTTCATCAACTTCCGCGACAACAAAATTTATTATATCACCATATATATTATTCACTTTTTATAATATACTATTTTTTGATAAATATTCTCTATTTTCTTTAATTTTCTTAATATTACGCATTTTTATACAAAGCGATACACTTGGAGGTGTTTAATGGTTGTTTTGTACATTTATGTTTGTATTTGAATCATAGTCACCCCATTTTTGTAGAGTTCTCAATAATGATAAAAGTTATTTCATGTAATTTTTTCTTATAAACTCAATATAGAATTGTGAGCTATAAGTTATAAAAATAAAATTATAGATAAAATCCTCCAAGAGAAAACTTGAGAAACTACAGTAAAAAGAAACATTCCTCGTACTCACTCGCTGTGAAAGTTCAAATATCCAAGTATTTTTACCATATTCCTACTCTATCTTCAGGCTTTACATACATATTATCTCCTTCTTTTATATCATATGTTTTATAAAATTCTTCAAATTGTGATAGTACCACATTCACTCTCACTTTTTTTGGTGCATGAGGATCATTATTTAATAAGTATTCCTTTAATTCTTTAGTTGAAACTTCCCGCCAAATTGTTGCATAATTCTCAAACAAATCTTTTAGGTTGGGATTTTCAATTTTTTTAGCAATATCTAAAACACAAGCTATTCCACCTAAATCACTTATATTTTCTCCAACAGTTAGAAAACCATTTACACACTTATCATCACAAATTTTAATATTTGAATAATATTCAACTACCTTTTTACTTCTGTTAGTAAATTCTTTATAGTCCTTATCACTCCACCATCTTTTTAATTTACCAGTTTCATCGAATTGAGATCCTGTATTATCAAAGGCATGAGTGAGTTCATGACCAATAACAGCGCCAATTCCACCAAGATTCTTCTCTTTATTTGCATTTTTATCATAGAATGGTGGCTGCAAAATAGCTGCCGGAAATACAATTTCGTTATTTAACGCATTATAATAGGCATTTACTGTGCATGCCCCCATATGCCATTCATTTTTGTTAACAGGTTGATTTAATTTAGAAAATTGATTTCTGCTTTGCGCTATATAAATATTTATTATATTTTCAATCAACGAGCCACCATCTTCATATGAGTTTACTTTTATATCACTATAATCATTCCACTCATCTGGATAACCTATTTTCACATCAATATTTTCTAATTTCTTTATTGCCTTTTTTTTAGTTGAATTACTCAACCAAGAATTATTCTGCAACCTGTTTTCAAAGTTCTTTATTATTTCTCTTGACATATTTTTCACATCGTCTTTAGACTCTTTATCAAAATACCTATCTACATACAACTTACTCATTATTTCGTTTAGTTGACTATTTGCAAATCTAATTCCATAAACTTCATTCATATTAGTGCCTTCTGCACCATAAAATATTTTTCTTAACTTACTACTTGCATCCCTGTAATCAGAGGTTAAAAAGTTATCTGTATTTAGTAACACAGTAGTTTTTAGATAGCTCTTCATATTCTCTATATTTTCTTCTGTGATAAGCGAATTTACTACTTTTAATTCCTCTGGATTTTCCACTATAATTTTACTTGGCTTATTTATATTTAATTGAGATAATAATTCTGAAAAGTTAATATTAGGCATCAACTTTTCTAACTGTCTAAGACTATAAACGTTGTAGGATTTTTGTATTCTATTTTCATCTCTAGCCTCTTCTTCATAAGAAGGTATGTTTTGTGAAATGCATTTTTCAATATTATAAAAAGCTTCCGCATTTTTCTTTGATGTTAATTCATCTTCTCCATACAACTTATGTAATTTATCAACATAATCAATATATACTTGTTTTATTTCATTTCCTCTTCCGCTATTATCTTTATAATAAAATGAATTTCCTAGCCCAAGATTACTATTTGATATATATAAAACATTAATATTACTATCTTTATAATCTGGTCCAACACTTAAGTTAATTAGTGGTTGAAAATATGAAAATTCATAATCACTTAATATATCTTTTAAACCTTTTATAGTTTCTATTTGGTCAATTTTATTAATATACTTTTCTATAGGTTTTATTCCTAATTCATTTCTTTTCTTTATATCTAAATAGTTATTGTATAAATTTAATATTTTTAACTCATTACTATTCTTATCATACTTTTCTTTATTTCTTTGTATATCTAATATTATATTAAGTATATCTTGATTTACCCTTCCACATACCTCCTCAAACGTTCCATAAGAAATGCATCCTTCTTCAAGCATTGTGTTTGATAACCATTCTTTATTTACCGCATTATAAAAATCATCCTGTATTCTTGTATCTTTATTAAATTCTACTTTTCTATCATTTGTGCTACTTGTTACATTTAACTCCAAACTATATGCAGCATTATTTAAAGGTATTGCTATACTTAAAATAAATACTATTAGCATTGATGAAATTTTCTTTAGTGCACTTTTTTTCATATTTCTTCCTCCCTAACACGCTGCATTATTTAAGTTAACCATTTCTTAATTTTAAAATATATCTTAATACTATTATTTAATTTATTGGTCTAAATAATGCATGATTTTAAAATAAAAAAAACCACCTAAGATAATTTTCATTATCAAGGTAGTTTTACATTTTAGACTTATTGACATGTTAACCAGCATTAGATACACTTTTAATTCTATAAATCCATAAAAAATCTGCTAGAAATATTGTTTCTTAAGACACTACTCCAGCAATTATAATACCAATAGCAATCATAAATCCAGCTATGACAATAGCCACTGCAACATTTTTTTCCCTTAGTTCTTGATTAAAATCAACTTTAGTTAATACTTTATCAAAAAACCAATACCCAAAAACTAAAAGTAAAATACCGATTAAACCAAATACAATGCTAACTACAATATTATTCAACATACCGCTCACTAACTTCTCCTCCTCTATTATATATTTATAAAATCAAATCTTAATTGATATATGTAGGCATATATATCGCATTTTTATCAGTTATAAATTCTCCTGCTCTTGTATATATTCCCGATGGTTTATCATCTGTCATATATACCCCTATTATGGGAAATTGATATTTATTTTTCTCATTTATCGTTGAATAAACCTTATTATTTAACGGCTGAATATTGACTCTATTTTGGAATATAACATCATCTAATTTTTTTTCAATTCCGTTACAACTCAAATTAACGCCTTCACCTTCTCTTGAAAGATATGGTTTAACTAAATAATCTGGCGAAAGCTTTTTATCTGGTTCTAAACAAGAATAAGGTATATATTTCAAGATAAATTTTTCATCATCATCAGAAAAAAAATCCTTTCCTAAAAGTTCATATATTACTGCTAAAAATGCCTTTGACTGAATTATTAATGTATGACCAGGATTTATTAAGTAATCTCCCGAATTCAAAGGCTCAATTAACTTTCTCATTTCCGCTTCATAATAAAACCAATCTAATGGATAGTGTCTATATATAGCATCAATCTCTTCTTTATATAGATAAATCCTGTTATTTATCACCTGTAAATCATATATGTTACCAAATATAACATTATAACCGTGTAATTCTTTTAAAATTTCAGCTATTAACTTACTTGTGTATATATCTTCATAATACCAAGAGGTTACAACTGCAATATTTTTTATTTCTTTTGTCTTTTTCAATTCTTCCAATATGGCAAAAAATGATTCCCTTATATCACTTTTAAGGTTTTTGTTTGGGCTTTCATATTCAATATCAAGCTTTTCATTAATTATAGCATTTATACCTATTGCCTCTACTATCCCAGCAGGAGTTTCCGAATTAAATTCCAAAATCTTCAAGTGACCATAATTGTCAATAGCAAAATCTATTCTGCCTAATGCACATAGTGCGGACGTACGAGAAATAGACACTAATTTATACAGTTCTTTAGGTATCCCCAATATTGGCCCAAAGAGCTCTATATTTTTTTGTATATATGGATACATTCTTTTTAATATACTACAAAACTTATTGCTTACAGAAAGCATTTCATTATAAATATCTTTTCTAATAATCAACGAATTCAGCGAAATATACTCATTCACATTTGCATATGCTCCTGTAAAACCATACTTAAAAGTTGCTTCATCTATTACATTATCCCAAGTTTCTTTTCTATTCTCAGTATTAAATGTTTTTATTGAAATTGGAAAATCTATAACTCCTAACGGACACATCAATGTATAATTATCATTAGTTAAAAGATTCCTGCTCCACCTAACTAAAAATCCTTTCACTTTATCTTTTATTATATAAACGCCAAAGTTCCCAAAGGCCAAAGCAGAAACATTCATATCATTCTCACTTGGAACATATGTATATTCTTGCTTAATATTTATTAAGTCCTGCTTTACATGTATCTTATTACTGTGCGATATATTTATTATTTGATTTTTCCAATCCTCTTCTGAATAAAGCTTGCCAATATAAACCTCTTGACTATATCTTCCTAATGAAGATTTTATTACATACTTATCTTTATTCCTAATTAATTCATCCATATGATTTGATTTAAATATCTCTGTATAAGGAATGCATTTATTAATAATATCTTTATCCCTTGAGGAAAGAAGCTTTGAATCCTTCTTAACTAAATCCCACAAATAAGCAAAAAAACCTTTCCCTTGGATAGCAATAATCCTAGGGTCATTAATTAATAATAAATTTCCTTCATTAACACAATTTAAAATGTCATTTATATTAGAAATTTCATAAAAAAACTCCGTTGGAAACAATCTCAAAATAATAGGTAATTTTATCTTAGAATATCCATAAACATATCTATCTTTAACCGTTAAATTATCAGGTCCAACCTGAACTATATTGATATTAGTATTTTTAAAAATATGCTTAATGTAATAACTATGATGTAATTCTTCATAATGGCATGGATCCATCAAAAAACCAACATTAATCTTTTCTCTATTTTTAGCATACGTACAACAAATTTCTGTAAGCTCGCTTATGAAATCATCTATAAAATGCTCATTTAAATTCCCCTTAAAGCTGCTTTTTCCAGCCAAATGCATTTCTTTCTGTCCGCAAGGCTTATCATAATTGAATTCAGCAAAATAAATATTATTATCAATATCTCTAAAAGTATCATATCTCGTCCAAAACATTGGAGCTATTGGACACTTTAAATTAAATATCTCATCCTTAAATGGAAAATCATCAAAATAATTTAACGCAGCTTTATGATTACCTGTAATCTCATTTAATATCTTTAAAGAAATTCTATTTATTTCTTCGCTATATAATACCATATCATCATAGGTGGGTTTATCAAAATAAAATGGTATTTGTGAGTGAACATACTCTTCACCTAAGGAACTTACCATATAGTTATTAAACAAAACTTCTTCAGTGTAGCTAATCTGTTTTTCCATGATTCACCCTACTCTATTAATTATTTTATAAAAAATAAATCTTTAGGCACATGAAAATAAATAACGAGTCCAAAGTTGCCAATATAAGTTCCGCCATCCAGCATAGCTGCTCTGTTCTAATGTGCGGATATTTTTCATCAAGCAAGGAGACGAATTGCCCTCATAGCGGGCCTATTAGGTCAATTTGCCGACACAGCATTATGGAAAATAGGCACAGTAGAAAAGAGCAGCTATGCTGCAATCCGGAACTTTTCTGGCAAATGGACTTGTTATTTTTTTGAATGTGCCTTAGTATATGCCTTAACTAGATGAACTTCCGCCTTTTGCTCCAGAGTATCCTGCCGATTTACCTCCAGATGATTCAGTTATTCCACTTTTAGCACTATTGGAAGAATCACTACTGATAGAAGAATCACCATTTGAAGAACTTCCACTTGATGATCCACCACTAAATCCATGCCATCCTCCAGAATATCCACCACCGCTGCTGCTAGTACCATTATTTTGTTGCTCTTTATCCTCCTCTGTTTTAGGAGTATAACACCCTGCAAATCCAAGCGGGCAGCTAACTGCAAACGCTGTAGCTACAGCTATAGATAACGCTCTTTTCTTATTTTCTTTTACTATTTCTTTAAAATCCTTCATTATAACATCACCTTTATTATTTCCACCCTTATATCCTTATTTATAAAATCGATATAGTCCTTTAAATCATCTTTAATTATACTTTCAGTAAAAATAACTACCTTATTATATCCCAACTCCTTTAAAAGCTCAGTATTAGGAAGATCATCCTCCCCTATACCATATTGATTGTTTAAATTATCTTTTAAATCCCTTACCTGTAAATCATCATCGTATCTATCATACGGAATCAACATAATAAATTTCCTAGAATCTATAGTATTTAAATTCAATCCATTCAATATTAATTTACTAATATTGTCCTTATTTCCCATTATTCCAAACGGATGAAATAATAAATTAATATTTACTATTGGTTTTACAAGATACTCATTATTTAGCACTAAAGCTAAATTTAAAATTTCATCAAAAGGCAAATCAACTATTACAAAATCATCTTCGCTAGAAGCTTGTATTATTCTATTTAATACCTCTTGCCTACATTTATTATTGTTTTCTTCACTTAATGAAAAATCTTCATAAGTCTGCAATGAGACAAAAGGTGTACTTCTAAAATAACCTTGAAATGGTCCTAAATTAACTTTCCATTTTCTATAAACACCCATTAGATCTATCTCTGAAAGCTTCATAAATAGCGCCTACCTTTCATAGGTAACAGCATAAATTCCATCTAAAGATATGTACTGTTTAAAACCATCTTCACTTATAAATACAAATTGACTGTTACTACATTCACTTTCACAAACTTCGCCATTAAATGAAATCTCAGGTGCAGAACTTTTCCAAGAATCAATATTAGAATATATGTTAATTTCTTTCGCATAAGACAAAAATCCATAAGAAAGTTTATACACAATAGCAAAATTATTCTTAAAGGAAATTATTTGTCTGTATTTTTTATAATCAATTACTGTATCAATTGCTAAGACTCCATTATATATAGAATTAACATCTCCCTGCAAAACCTCGGTCACCTTGTCATCGAACCATTCATTATAAGTTTTATAAATATAAATCTCCATATTCCCTCACATTTAATTTATAATTTTTATCCTGCAATATTTTACAACTCCACTTCTATATACATATTATACCTCAATATTACAATATTACCACATAATAAACATCGGATGAATTATCTTGCATATAAATTTTTGTCGCCAATCAATACTTTTAAATTTTTGTAACACTCTTCTATTTCCCTCGGAATATTAACATGAACAATAAAGTTCCTTCCAGCAGGCCCATAGCCATTAATATCATCCCTTAACCTCGGTATTTCTCCCATGATAAGTTCTAAATATCTTTGTTCGCTCCAAATACCATTAATATCTTTATTGGTAAGTTTTAAATTACTATCTACAACTGGAATGAAAGGTGCATAATTTATAAGTTCTACTTTTTTATTATTAATGTATTTGGAGAATGATGCATAGGTTCTAAGCTGCATTGTAGGATCTTGGATTAACATGAGAGATTCATATGAAATATCTAATTCATTTAATAAGGTTATTGCTTTCAATGCATTATCGCCACAATTTGTAGATTGATTTTCTATAATAATTGCATCACTCGGAGTATCATAAACTCTAGTAATAATATCAAAAAACATATCAGCTTCTGTTCTATTTTTCACCTCAATAAAGCTTAACCTTTTATCTTTTTTTATATATTCCCTTAATATTGATGTTGAATGCCCTATTCCACCATTAATGAGAATTTTATCACATAAATTATTTCTATATGCTTCTGCAGCACAATTAATAGTGTATGGAATAGAATTTCCTAATAACACTAATACATCTACTTTTTTAATTCCAAACGCTTTCTCCAATTCATTGCACTCCAGCTTTCTAATATCTCTTACAGCCAAAAATCTAGATATTTCATTAATACACCATTGAGCTTGTTTATTGTCCATAATTGTTTTCCTCCAATCGATAAAACATCCCAAAACACTTTATAATCTGTTTATAATATGCTACTTTCAAAAATATAATTATATTTCAATATTTTGTTCAATTTAATTAATTATATCACTCACATTTATTACTTAATATTTAATACTATCACCCATTGATGTTACAGCATTTGCTATTTAATTTCGAATGTCTTGTATTTCTTTTGAAATTTCTTGTGTAACCACTGCTGATTGCTCTGCTAGCTCTCTAACTTCTTCTGCCACTACTGCAACTCCTTTTCCTTGTTCCCCAGCTCTAGCTGCTTCGATGCTAGCATTTAATACTAAAACATTTGTTTGCTCAGATATAGCTGTTATAGTAGTTGTTATATTGGCTATAGTTTTAGATTTTTCGAAACCTTTTTTTAACTACTTTATATATTATAAAAAGAAAATACCAACAATTTAGTTTTTACTAAACTGCTGGTATCATTACTTTTATGGTGCACTTGGTGAAATTCGAACTCACGACTTCTGGAAATATATAACTTGGCATTTTTTACTATCAAGCAGTCATAAATGGCTTGAATGCGTCTCCTAATATGTTCCATTTTCTTAAATATTACTGTCCAATATTATTGGATAAGGGGCAAAAATGGGGTAATTTTCAACTCAAGCTTCTTTAAATCTGGCATGTTATCCGATAATTTTTAACACTTATTTTTCTTCGTCGCTCTTTTGAATAATAATGTTGCAATCATTAGAACTTTATATCATTATATTCATTTAAAACTTGTTTACTCAGTACTTTTTTTACTTTTACTCCGTACTTTACTTAGGACTTGCTTATTATCGCTTTTACTTGTTTTTCAAATCTACTCAGTACTTTTTTGCTTTTACTCCGTACTTTACTCAAAAACTATTTAAAATTATATTATTTCTTAATTTCAAAATATTGCTTCAGATTTTTTATAGAATGATGCTACTTTCTTTAATCACTACAACCACACTCTATAGTTAAATCTATTTTTTTACTTACTTTTAAGCAACAACAAGTTTGTGTTAAGTAGACACGCTTATTTTATACGTAGTTAAATATATACCTATATTTTACCCTAAAAAGCATAACTCTAATATACTTTTTACTTATAAGTAACTTTTAATTTTTTTTAAGTAGAATGAATTTACAAAACTATGCTATGACAATTTTGCAGACAGCGTCTGCAAAATCTCTTCATTAATAAAAATCTCCCAAAAACTTTACCATATTATAAAATAATCACCTGATTAATTCTTCGCCCCATGTTCGCCGGTTATTTGCCATATTTATATTCCATTTTATTTTTCTGCATAGCACCAATCATTAAAACATATTTTTATTTTCTACTATAAAATCTTTTTGATCTTCTATATACTGAATTAATGGTTTTATATCATCTTTTGAAGCCGCACCTAATGCACTCTTATATTTATCAGCTGATTCACCATTCATATACTTTAGTTCTAGTCTATTATCTAATAACTGCTTTAAATATATGAATCGTCCTATTCTACCATTGCCATCTTGAAATGGATGAATAAATTCGAACTCTAGATGAAATCTTGCTATATCCTCAATTGTTACTTTTTCCAGTGAATTAAAATTATTGATTAAAATATTTAACTTATCTTCAACTTCTAAAGGACTTGCTGTTTCAAAATCAGCTCCAAGTATTTTATTTTGATATTTTTTAAATATTCCAGCAAGCCCCATATCATATAAACTAGTTCTATACATTAGACTACCATGCCATTCTTTTAACATGTCTAAAGTCAGCTTTTTATCTAAAGTATCAATTACCATATCAAATGTATAAAATGAATTTACTGTTTCTTGAACATCATCTAGTTTATGAGTTCCCTTAACTATATTCTTTTCAAATAAAAGTTGCAGAGCTTCTGTCGTAAACGTACTTCCTTCTATTTTATTTGAATGATATATAAAATCATATTTTAGTATTTCATTTAGTGAATTATGAATTCCTTTAGTTTCTTGTAGTACTTGCAGAAATTTTTTATAATCTATATTTTGCATTCTTACACTCCCCTTTCTGTTTTAAGTATCTTTAATTATAAAAGTCTTCCAAAAACTTTACCATATTATAATAATAATCACTTACTAATTCTTCGCCGTATGTTCGCCGAGTTCGTTCGTCCTTCGCCCCATGTTCGCCGGTTATTCGCCCCATAACATAATTTTACTTATTTTTCTTTTAATATATATTGGGTTTGATTTCCGCCGCCTACTCGTTCTATCTTTTCTTTTAATACTAAACTATTAAATAAATCAGTACTTCTATGCTTTGTTAATCCAAATTCTTCTCTACTAGCAGCATTAGTTATAAAACCATTTTGTTGTATATAATTTAATACTTTAATTTCATCTTCATTAAGCTTTACATCATTCATAATATTGGTATTTCCATCTTGTGCATCATCTAAAATGCCAACATCAAACATACTAGAAAGATGATATTTAGTTCCTCTTCCAACGCCATCTACTTCTAAAAATCCCTTATCTACTAATGAAGATAATATTTTATTACTATTTACTGTGTGGGTATCTAGAAGTTGTTGCAATCTATTATTAGTTACGCATTCTTCCTGCTCTGCTGCTACTAAAGCCATGACTTCATCTTTACTTAATTTTGAATATTTTTCTTTAAGTACTGATTTAAATTTTTCAATACTTTCTTTAGGCAATATTGATATTGTTTTTAAAGTAAGTGTAATTCTATCTGGATCATAGGTTTCTTCTAAATCTGGAACTATCCATTTTTGCTCTCTCCATGCTAAATGAATATTTTCAAGACCAGATCCAGCTCTTTCACCAACACCTAATAAATTAAACATCTTAAATATGTTTTCATTTCTTGGATCACTGACTCCACCTTTAAGTGCTTCTTCCCTTGTTATTCGTAAATTACCTGGATTAAAAAACTTAAAATAAGTTTTTCCCTTTTCAATAACTATTCCTCTAGGTAATCTATAATCTGCATGTATAATTGCATTTGCAACTGCTTCTCTAACAGCCTTATGAACCCTTGTATCTTCTTGCCTTATCCCATCAATAGTTCTAAAAGGAATGTTTAAATTGTCTGTTATTTTATTTATAATTTTAAAATAAAAATCAAATAAATTTCCAGACCATGTTCCATCAGATGAAATAACTCTATAATCCCATCTTACTTCATCTGAAATTTTTTCTCTGTAATCTAGAAAATACTTAGGAAATTCATCTACAATTGTTCTTTCCTCTCCAAACATCAAAAGTCCTGCTGCAGTTATTCCTTCTTTTCCTGATTTTCTATCATTTCTATAAGCCCCTAACTTATAAAGAAAAGTCTTATTATCTAGCGATAACCATGGATGTTGTGGTTTTAATGTTCCCAATCTATGTCTAAAACTATTTATAGTCTCAATGTTTAAATCTTCTAAGCCAAACCCATCTAAAATAACACTATCCTGTGATACTTCTCCTTGATCAGCTAACATTCTTTTTATCTCTTCACTAGAGCATTTATAATCTCCAGAATAATTTCTTCTGAATGTTCCTAGACTTTTAGATTCAGTATTAAAAGGATTCTCACCAATATATACTGGTCTTTGTCTTCTATCTGCCTTTGGCACCTTGATTATTACAATTGTTTTATCTTCTATTACTTTAACCTCAACATCCTTATTACTTAATATATTAGAGCTGACCCTTTTGGAATTATTCAAATTATCCCATAGGTCCTTAATAATGTTTTCAGGATTATCTACTCTAACAGGATAAAACTTTCCTTTCTCTTCCTTAACACCAAGAAGAATTGTCCCACCATTAGTATTAGCAAATGCTGAATAAGTTTCCCATAGATCCTTAGGCAATCCCCCTCCAGCTTTCTTACATTCAATTTCATCATTTTCAACTAGCGAAAATATGTCAAGTTCCATAACCTCTCTCATCCCTCCATTCATTTGAATATTTATCCTTTACTACTTACCATTAAATACAATGCTAATATTTTTGCAGTAAAATTTAATTTTGTAGTGACCTTAAATACTTCTTAATCAATTCTTCAGCTTTCTTTGCTCCATACTTTCCATTCCCCATCCTCACTACTTAAAATATATTCAAAAATAATTTGCACATATTTTCAATTAAATGATGAATTATAATAACTTCGAATAATTGTAGGTAATGGTTCATAATATGCACTAGAATTATAATTATCAATAATATCACAAATCTCAGAATTATATACTCGTATTAAACCATGAATATAATCCTCATTTGGTTCTAATGTATTTAGTATTAGTCTTTTATATACTTTTCCCATTTGCATTTCAGATGGAGTTTTTTCAACCAATTCCTTATCTACATCTAATATATCAAAATCACCTTTTTTCAAGTCATATTCTTTAATCCAATCATCCACCACTTTAAGAGGATTTTCAGAGTGCAATACACTTGCAAGGCTAATTTTCTTTGCAAGTTCATCATATCCAATTGCATTAACTACATATCTGTTTCTTATATGCAAAGTCCTAGCTACTCTTTCAATCATATAACACATAAAATATAAATCATTTTCTGTAATTTCTTCATCTTCAAAAAATACATTTATCATAAAGAATAACTCCTTTCAAATTTCAGACTTTCCAATGCTTTATCATTACAAAATACTATTTGATGTGTTGGATATTTGAATTTTACTAACACCCAAAATGCTTCTCTTGTAATTTCTCCATCTATATAAGCTTCTATATAAGCCCAAATGGTATCATCAGCCATTGGACCTTCTACTATATCATATCCATGGCTAATTCCTCTTCTGCAGGATACAACAAAATCTAACCATTCATCTGTCATCTTTTCATATTTGATTATCTTTAATTCACTATTTTCAGTATAAGAATAAATATTAACAATATGATTAGGTTTCTTTGTTAAAGCCCATCTTTTAGCTTGTTTCTCAATATTAGTGCAATAAAAACCATATCCAAAGTCCTTATAAAAACCACTAACTAATACTTTAGGTTTTTCTACTGATATAGAATTACCATGAAATAACTCCATATTTTTTTCCATATTATCCTCCAAATATATTTCTATATTGATTGTCCATTTGTCAATTTTAATTATGCGTCCCTTTTCCCGTAACATATTTGTTTATAGTAAGCTTTTTTGTATATTTACTTTTTCATCATATCAATATTATTTGACCACATGATTAAATTATATACCAATCTAATGTTCTCTAAAAGTTTCATATGATATTTAAATCAGATAAAAATATATAATATTCTATTAATTCATCTCATCCACATATATTGGTTTTATTTGTTTTATTTAGTATTTATAATCCAAGAAATCGTTCATAATTTATATATGGTGGTGATATTATGAGTAAATTTCCTAATAGACTTAAAGAGTTACGTGAGAAAAGGAAATTGTTAAGCAAGGATCTGCCTTTTATGGAGAGCTCCCCATAAGAGACATACATATGCTACAAGACTTTTTGAACTTGGTGAAAAACCTAAGACAGTACAAGAATTACTTGGCCATAGTGATACATCAGTTACTCTTGGAACATATACTCATGTATTAGAAAGCATGAAAGTAATAGCGGCTTCAAAATTAAATGATTTACATATGTCAATGCAGACTGATTAAAGGCTGTATTTTTTTATAACCATTTTATAAGGGGCAAAAAAGAGGGCAAAATTAAAATACCAACATTTTAGTCTTTCACTAAAGTGTTGGTATTACTTAATTTATGGTGCACCTGGTGAGATTCGAACTCACGACTTCTGGATTCGAAGTCCAACGCTCTATCCAACTGAACTACAAGTGCAAATTTATTTGTATATAAATAAAAACAACTGATTACAGTTGTTTTTTGGAGCGGGTAGTGGGAATCGAACCCACCTTTCCAGCTTGGAAGGCTGGAGTATTACCGATATACGATACCCGCATGTATATTTAATATTAATGGAGCGGAAAACGAGATTCGAACTCGCAGCCTCCACCTTGGCAAGGTGGCACTCTACCGTTGAGTCATTTCCGCTCATTTGGTGCAGATGAAGAGAGTCGAACTCTTACACCGTTAGGCGCTA
>JARLHR010000244.1 GCA_031292145.1 Clostridium sp.
AAAGGACTGTTTTTTGTTACGCCGCTGTAGTGAATGAGTTTGGCAATTAGTTCTTTTCCTGTTCCAGACTCCCCTTGAATAAGAACATTCATTCTGCTCATTGCAACATGACCGACATTTTTAACAATATGCTTCATCGATGGGGTTTCTGCTACAAAATTAAATGCTGATTGATATTCATCTATTCCCTGAGATACAATATTATAAATTTTGTCATTTAACTTTTTACAGTTAAGAGCTCTTTTAACGCAAATTTTGAATTTTTCTATGTCAAGAGGTTTCCCAATATAATCATATGCTCCAAACTGAACCGCATCTATACTAGATCGAATATCCTCATAAGCTGTAATTAAAATAACGGGTATATCATTATTAAGCTCTTTTACTTTTTTAAGGATTTGAATCCCGTCATAATCATCCATCTTTAGATCGGTAATAATTAAATCAGGACTTTCACTTTTGAATTTCTGGATACCCGTAATTCCATTTTCAGCAAGTATTACTTTATATTCCTTGCTGAGTAAAACCTTTAAAGTTTCTCTGATATTCGGATCATCATCAATTATGAGAATTTTATCCATTTAACACACCGGGTAATTGTACTTCTAACATGGAATCATTCTTATCTGAGGAAAGGAGACTAATGGAACCTCCCAGATCAATAATCAATTGTTTGAAAATCAATAAACTCAGTCCGGATCTGGAAATATCAGCCGGATTAAATATCTGGCTCATGTTTACTAACCCATCTCCACTATTTTTAACAATAATCGATATTTTATTTGATTCACCCAATGTTCGTGATGATATTTCTATACTGCTATTTGTATTCAATGAGTCGACAGAGTAATTAAAAAAACTTAGAAATGCGGTCTGAAGTTTTATATAATCACCTATAATCGTACCATCCTGAGTAAAATTTAGAATATTTATTTCTTTTTCATTTAGTTTTTTAGATACATTTTCCCTAATACTCTCAAAAAGCCTATATATATTTATTTTTATGGGAATTGCTTCAGTATGCCGCGAATATTGATTTATTTCGTTCGAAAGTTTGTTAAGGCGGGTAATTTCTTCATAGAATATTTTATACAATCTTTCAAGTTCAACACTACTATTAAACTCGTCCTTGTACAAATCCAGATTCATTTTTATTTTGCAAAGAGAACTTCCTATCTCATGATACAAAATAGATGCAAATTTTCCCAGAAACGCATATCGGTTAAGATCATTTTGGAAGTCCTCACTCAAAACATGTGGAGTTATTTCCATAAGAATAGAACTCTAATTAATTTTCTAAGGTTAAATTCCACAATAAGAATGCGTTTTCTCACAACCTAATATAAAATATTTATTAATT
>JARLHR010000245.1 GCA_031292145.1 Clostridium sp.
GTTGGAGATATTCTTTATGTAAGAGAAACATGGATAATGCAGAGCATGAGTAATTTTGATAAAAAAGCTAAATTTTTATTTAAAGCAAAGCCAAATGAAAAATTAAAAGAAGTTATTCTATCTAGCGATAGGTATGAAGAGTTAATTAAATACGCTTATAGAAACGGATGGCAACCATCATTATTTATGCCAAAGGAAGCGGCAAGAATATTCTTAAAAGTAACTGATGTGAGAGTTGAAAGACTTAAAAATATGACAACTAAGGATGTTTTAAAAGAGGGCGTATATAACGAAATATTTGAAAATTATTTCGGAGAAATGAAAACCAAATTGATGTTTGAATTTTGGGAAAATCTTTGGAATAGCACATTAAATAAAAATCAAATTGAAATGTATGGTTGGGATGCTGATCCTTGGGTGTGGGTAATTGAATTTGAAAGAATAAAAAAGAATGAAGGTGGTGCAAATGGATAGACCTAAAGATTTACCAAACCGCTTAGAATGTGCATATTGCCAAAGAAGTAATAAGCATGGTGGAGAGTGTAGAGGTAAAGATATAAATAGATATGAAACTGGATGCTTATATTTCAATATGGATTCTAAAGGTTGTATAAGAAATGCAGACTTAAAAATACCATTTTCTTTATATAGTGAAATACCACCATTAGGGATGTGGTCTGATAAATGGACATTATATGATAACGAAACTGAAATAAGACTTAATAAAATATATTCTATAAGTTGGGAAAAAACCAAAGGTTATTTATATGTTCATGCTAATTGTGATTACTATATTAATGAGTTTTGTGAAGGATATAAACCAGAGAAAAATAAACCAAATTTAAAAGTTATTAAGTAATGCAGAATATGTAGATATTGTGCAGCAAAGTGAGGTGAAATTTTAAGTGTTGAATTTCTTTAAGCCAGCTTACATGTAACGAATTTAAGTGTTGTGATGGAAGTAGAACACTTGTGGATATAATAAGAGGTTACATTTCTATTTAGGAGGTTTTAAAAATGGAAATAAATGATTTAGTAACTGAATTAGACCTAGCAACAAGAATAATCAAAGAAGTTGGAGAATTACATCAAACAAAAGTTTTAGAAAAGTTAAAAAATGAATGGTGGGAGCTTTTGGAAGATACAGAAGAAGAAAGGAAAGCAAAACGAGTAATTTTTAATATATATACAGAGTATGCTTTAAATACTGCTAACGTGCTATGGAAAGATAAATTTCAAGAAATTCCACAGTATTTAAAGGAATGGTAATTATATATCATACTAGTTGAAATAAGGGAGGTTAATTTTTTATGTCGTATTCAATAGATTGTTTTAGAAAATATGAAATTCGAAATATGATGGATTATAGTGGAGATTATGAGTTTAAAATGATAGATGAATGTGAAGGGGATTATATATATCCGTCTACATTATCAGAGATTAATAACTTCTTAGAAAACTATAGTTTGCAAATATTATATACCTTAGTTCCTTCTTTTGGTGGTGGGGAGTGCTTCGAAGGAATAACTCAAAAAGAAGCAGAAAACATTGCCAAAAGATTTATTGAGCCTGTTAAATGTATTGCCTATATTGAAAATAATAATATTTTAGAGAAAATAGAAGAGAACAAACCTCAAAATTATGAAAGAATGTTATTTACTTTGAAAAATTTAATAGATAAATGGAAAGAAGACTATTATGTTTATGAATGGTACTAAGTTCGTAATACTAAAACCCAAGGTAGTTAATTAAAAGGAGTGAAGTATTTGAAAGCTAAAGATTTTACATTAAAAGTAGTAAATGAAATAGATAAAGATAAGTTTGAATTGATAGATTTTAAACCATATATGACATATGCAAGTTCTATTGATTGTATTTTAGGTGATGCTGAGATATTAAGACCAATAGGAATTACAGATGTTGAAGGTGATATGATTTATGAAAATTATATCATTGAAGTGGAAGAAATGATTGGAGATAAAAGAAAGTATAAATGTATTGTTCAATATAATGATTCAAAAGCAAGATTTGAAGCCAAAGAAATTAGAAAAGATATGAAATATATTCATGTTTTTGAAATATTAAATAGCTTATGTGTATTAAAAATAATCGGTAATGTATATCAGAATAAAGGATTATTAAATTAATTCGTAATCCTAATATTAGATGCAGAAACAAGTAAATAAGCACTATAAGAGTATAGTTACTAAATAATTATTATGTAAAGTAAAGTATACAAAAAACTTAAATCGAAATGCAGTAATTAAATCATAAACAGCAACTAATATATAGTATGTGAAAAGGCAAATAAAATACAGTACTTAAATGAGAATAGATATTAAAAGCTTTACTGGTTTAAGTACTTATTCTCAAATAAGTATCAATTTCAAATAATAAGGAGTGACAAATCAATGGAATATATAAATGACATTAACATAAATGAAGCGGTAATCCATGTATTAGATAGCAATGGAGAAGAACCAATTCTGAATGAATACAGTTTGGAATTGGATGAAGATACTTATAGATTTATATACAAGCATATAGAAAAGATTCTAAAAGATGAAGATTTAAAGTATGCAAGGTTTAGCCCTGAAAGAAATATAGTTAAAGAAATTGTACAAGATTACTTAAATGGAATAGATAGTGACTTGATCGATGTATCAAAAGAATTAGCAAAGCAACTATTCATGATTATGAAAGGAAATTGCAACATACCAAACTCAGACTTAATTGTAGTTTCAATAACCACAGATCAAGGGCCAATGATTGCAATACTAAAAATGGATTATGTTAAGAACTTCACTCATGAGATTCAATTTGTAGATGAAAAGATTGGTGTTGGAATAATTCCACAAGTTGCAGGTCTTCCAGGTAAAGGTCAAAAGATACAAAAGGCTGCATTCATTAAGCCTATTAGAGCAGATGAAACTTTTAACTTAATGATATTAGATAAGCAAAAAGCTAGTAAAGAAGATGAATATGGAGCTAACTACTTTGTAAATACATTCTTAGGGGCAACCATAGTAACTAACGAAAGAGATATGACAAAGACTTTTGTAAGATCATCTGAAAATTGGATAAGAAAGAATATGGCAGATGATGCAAGAAAAGCAGAAGAAATTAGAACCACCATAAAAACTAAATTAAAAGAAGAGGATACCATAAACATAGATGATTTTTCAACAGAATTATTTTCAGAACAACCTCAGGTAAAAGAAGACTTTTCAAATTATATAAAACAACAAGGATTAAATGAGGAAATAGCAATTGATAAAACTTGGGTTGAAAAGAAACTTAAAAGGACAAGGCTTAATATAGATAAGCAAATAGACTTGTACATCAATGATGAAACTTATCATGATTCTAGCAGATTTGAGATAGTGCCAAATGGCGATGGAAGTATAAACATGGTAATTAAGAATGTTATGAATTATATAGAAAAGTAAGTAATCAACTTAAAAGAGGTAATCAATATGAGATTTCTCAAAATGAACAATAAAAATTGGAAAAGGTTATGCAAAGGTGAGGTACAAGCTAAACAAGTAGAAATTAATTTCAAGGAGGTTGATGGAAATATGACTAAAGAAGATGAAGGGAAAACAGTTAAAATAATATCTGTAGATTCAGAAGATGAACGTTATGGAATACAAGCAGGAGAAACAGGAGAAATAGACTTGATAGAACCAGGTGTAGTATATGTGCTAATGACTACTGGACAAGGCAAAGGCGGTATATTTCCGATGGATGAAAGCCAATTAGAGGTGGTGGAACCATGAAATTTGAGATAGGACAAAAGATTAAAGTAGAAAGTATTGAGGAAGTCGGAAAGAAAAGGCTTAAAAAAGATAAGATTGGAGAAATAGTTTCAGTAACTAAAAGAATTATAGTTCTTCAATATGAAAAGTACAAAGAAAGTCTAAGTGTAGCAGATTTTCAAAGATATAAAATTTATATTAGAGCTAATAAGAATTGGGTTCAGTTAAAGATAAAATAAAACTAAATATGAGGGTGTAATTATGTCACAGTAGTAAGTTTACATTCTCATATGACACTCAATTTCATGAACGAGGAGGAAAACAGATGGATGAATTGCAAATTTTTAAAGATGAACAGTTTGGAGAAATAAGATGGATAAAAATTGATAATAAAGATTATGCAGTAGGAATTGATATAGCAAAAGCTTTAGGATATAAAAACCCCAATGATGCAATTTCAAGACATTGTAAGGGGTGCGTGAAACACGCAGTCCCTACCAAAAGTGGAGAACAACAAATGAATGTTATTCCTGAGGGTGATATTTATAGATTAACTGCTAAATCTGAATTACCAGGTGCAGAAAAATTTGAATCATGGGTATTTGATGAAGTATTGCCATCAATAAGAAAGCATGGGATGTATGCAACAGATGAATTATTAGATAACCCAGATTTGTTAATTGCAGCAGCAACTAAATTAAAAGAGGAAAGAGCAGCTAGAATTGAAGCAGAAAAGAAAGTTGAAACTCTTGCACCAAAAGCTGAATTTTATGATGATGTTGCTGGATCTAAAGATAGTATTGAAATGGGACACGTTGCTAAAGTAATTGGAATAAAGGGATTAGGAAGGAATAAGGTATTTGAAATATTAAGAAATAAAAAGGTTTTAGATAGAAATAACATTCCTTATCAGACATTTGTAGATAGAGGTTACTTTAGAGTACTAGAGCAAAAATATAATATACCTAGTGGTGAAACCAAGATAAACATTAAAACAATGGTATTCCAAAAAGGCGTAGATTTCATTAGAAAGATGATCAAGGAGGAAATAGATTAAATGGTTGTAGTAGAAGGCACGATTAAAGCTAAAGCAAGACCTAGATTTAATACTAAGACAGGCCATGCAGTAACACCGAAAGATACAGTGACTTATGAAAATTGGGTGAAGATTTGTTATCAACAACAGGATAGGAAACATACTGATGGACCTGTTAGAGCAACAATTAATATTTACTATAAAGTACCTAAAAGTTATACAAAGAAAAGGTTAAAGGCAATAAGAGAAGGCATAGATTATCCTTGCAAAAAACCTGATGCAGATAATGTAGCAAAGATAATTTTAGATTCGCTAAATAAAATTGCTTATGATGATGATAGCCAAGTGGTAAAACTTATAGTTAATAAACTATGGACTGAAGATACTGAACGTGTTGAATTTGAATTAAAAGAAGTGTAATTATTCAAAAATAAACAGAGTTACAAGCCTGTGACCAAGCTATATTGCAATATGTACAGGCTTGATAATTCAAAAGGAGGAAACTCATGAATGAATTAGATAGTAAGTTCATAACAAAAGATGATCTAGATAATTTCAATAATCTTATGAATGATATAAATACCTTAACTGATAATGAATATGCAAGAGCTTACACAATACAAAGAAGGGCATTAACACAATATGACAGATGGTCTACAATTCTATATCAAATAAGAATTAATGAAAATAGAGGAATAGCTAAGAACCCAGCTCTTAAGGACAGAGTGGGGCAAATATTAAAGATGATAGATAACGTCTATGTAAGTTCTAGAATGGTTTGGGGTAAGGCTAAGGATGATATCACAGGAGGTAAGTATTAATGTATGAAGATATTAAAATAAGATTAAGAAACTATAAAAAGATATTAGCTAAAAAGAATGAATATGAACTTAAGATAA
>JARLHR010000031.1 GCA_031292145.1 Clostridium sp.
ACAATCCCTATGATTTAAAATAAAAAAAGCCGCTATTCAATTAAGAATTGCAGCTTCTTTAGTGCCCGAAAGGGGACTCGAACCCCTACCCAAGTACATGGACTAGACCCTGAACCCCACTTGTAAGTTGCAATTCCTTCACCAATTTCAAAGAAACAAATATTTTGACCAGTGTTTGATGAAATAAATATAAGAATTTCTACAATAATTTGCTTTATTCTATTCAGAATATGTTCGTGTTTAATTACATTTCTATGATTTGATTTTTACCTCCTTCAATCATATAACGCTAACATTGTATCAACAAGTCCTTGATATTTCTTACAATATATTGGTGTAACATGATATACTGTGTGCATTAAGTATATAGATTAGTTAAATACAATGTAACTTTTCTTTCATGTCTTGTCAAGAAATTAAACTTTCACTCAAGCGTATTTCATATCATCATTCATTACTAATTTCATCTGATGCTCTTTCGAGTATAGTGGAGTAAACATCCCTTACTAAGTGCTTCCCTGCTTCATATATAAATTTATCGTCATTCATCAGACGAACAAATATCTCCTCATTTCCTTCCATCCTGTCAACGAAAAGCCTTTCCAACATTTGATCAAAGACTAATTTAAAGTTTATTAGGGAGTTAACCTTTGCTACTTCCTTTAAGTCCTCATTGTTTACAACGGTCTCTTTCACCTGGTCAAAGAATAACTGGCCAACCATTGTAAACTGCGTACCGAAGGCTTCATTAAGTCTTTCTATCAAAGTGGACAGAGGTACAGGCTCATCTACACTTCCAGTACCAACTTCCTTTGGACCAAATATCGGAACCCGTTCCCCTACCTTAAGGCTTATTTTACCTTCATTAATCTTCTGGAGTCTGTAATACTTTAGGGCTACATCTTCTCGGAGGAGAAACTGAAGGAGTCTTGTTCTGATAATATTCTAGTTTTGAACTGGAAGACACTTGATGGTTAATGCCTCAAGCTGATATCCCAACAATGTACAAAAGGAATTTGCGGATAGATAAATGGAAGTAAAAAAATATAATTTTTCTTTACGCTACTTTTGTATATTCGATCTTTCAAAATCGGAGATTTGAATCTTCATTTTTAATGATTAAGTTTGAAAAGTAGCACTAAACATTGATCGGGAAATATAATTATTAAATATATGGATATTATGCGTATACCCTTAGACAACTTCCCTTCTCATAGCAATTATTATTCTGTTTTTATATTATAATATCGTCCTTTTCTGTGAGTAATTGATTTTTAAAATTATTAAAATAAATTTTATAGTTGACTCATGGTTTATATAAATCCATATGAGCTTTTAAGCATAAACACAGATAGATTTTCAAAAATTGATGCTGCAACAATAAAAAGGGCAACCAAACAACTACTTGCCGATATTGAATTAAGCGATTCAAATACATTCTCATATTATGACTATGAACTGAATAAATCTGATTGCTTAAAAATTATAGATGAATTAGATAATATTGAGAAAAAAGAATTCCACTTTATCATTTTTCATAATGTCGCGTTAAAAATGTTTCTAATTTCTGGAGACATGAGATTCTTTGTAAATTATAAAACAGAAAGTATTTATAAAAATATTAAATTTATAGAATTTTTAAATCCCTATTTTTCTAAACAGTATGACACATGTTTGTTTGACAATTTTATAAATGGAAATATTGACAATATAAAAAGAATTTTACTAATCAAACCTATTGTTACTGAAGAGTTTTATGAGAAGTGTTATATAAGCCTTTACACGCATTTACGCTCTATTGATACAGATATTACGGTAATAGCAAAACAAGTTTCTGATAAAAATAGTTCTTATATAAATTGTAAATTTGAAGGCCTTCAAGAACATATTTCCAATATGGTTAATATTGATCTAATAAATCTTTTGCCTTCATATTTCCAAGGTATTCGCAATCAAATTGCTCTATCTATTAGAACACTTGCAAGGGACATTAACAATGATCCTTATTTTTTATATGATCCTGCATTTCAGTTGATTAGAATATCATTCAATATGCTCACTGATGGACTAGCTCATCAGACTATATCGGCTGGATATTATACTATCAAAAAGAATTATGATGATGATCTTAAGAATGCTGAAATAGAAAGTCAAAAAGATAAATATAATAATGAATATTCTAAGTACAATGCTGTTGTTAAAAAAATCGACTCTATTATAGAAGAGATAAAACCAGGGAAAGGGAAAAGCAAGAATGTTAATTTTAGAGGCCTTCCTCAAGTAATTAGTTTAATTATCAATATTAAAGAACTTAATTCCCTTCCTGACATATTAGAAGAATTAAGATATAAGATAGTTCAACAAATTGATAACCTTTCTTTTATCTTATGGAAAGAATATGAGGCTATTGATCCTGCATTAAAGATGATCAAAATTGGATTGGAGATTAAAGTAGATAGCGATTCGATGCAAAACCTTTCTGATCATTACAGTACATTATCTCAAATAAAAGAAAAAATAAAGACACGAGGTAAGCCTATTGATAAGGCCCCATCTTTAGGTACTATTAACGGTGTCGGGACAAAAATATATGAGGATACTTTATATTTCACATTTTTATACATTCCTATTATCCCAATTGCTCGGTATTCTTTAGATTATGACGGCTATCTTGGATATACATTCCATGGCCAACTCAAATTATATTTATGGCAAAGGATATGGATATTTCTTTTGCTCGGTGGAATTATTTCATTAATTACATTATCTATAGTTCATTCTGAAAATATTTCTAGTTTTAATAAATCATTTCGAGTGGTGCAGAATGGTTTTACTAATAATTATCCTTTGGACTCAATTCAATACTTTACGCGAAATCCATATCTGTTAAGAAAAACTTTGTTAATAAATATGGATTCTAAAAGTATTGATGAATTATATGACGATCTCCCAGATTCTCTAAAAGCTAATTCTGTAGATGAAGTTAATTCAATTATTCAAATTTGGCGCGATTCTAAGGAAGTTGGGAAATATAGTGATGGAGCCTCTGCATTACAGAGCATATGTAATTATAGAATTATTGATTTGGCGAAGAATAAAGCAATATATGGCGGAACATTTCTTGGTTCTATGCCACCAGAATCAAAACAAGGATCAGGAAGTTCTTCGGGTTCCCAGGCTATTTATCTTCTGAGAGACTTTTTATATACATTACCTAAAACAGAGAGTCAAAATGATTAGTGTTTCTGAAAAAAAATTAAAACCTTACTTAATGATTCTTAATCAATTGTTTGATATGGAGAATAAAGTTCAAAAAATAAAAGAACCAAATTCTATTAAGAGAAATATGGATCGTCTTAAAGAAATTATGGCAACGGAAATATTTCCTGATGGGCAGGGGCTAATTTATCATAATCCAATCGGGGAGAAATATGATGAGACAAGAATTGATTGTGAAGCTAATATTTCTGGATTAGGAAATGATAATCTTGAAATTATTGAAGTGATTAAACCAATCATATTCTACAAATTAGGCGATTCACAAATAATTGTTCAAAAAGCTGTAGTAATTGTGCAGTCAAAAAATATAGGATAATATTATGACAAAAATGATTGATTATGGAATTGATTTGGGGACAACTAATTCAGCTATAGCTAAATTTATAAAAGGCGAGGTTGAGATTTTCAAGAATCCTTTGGAAACAGGCAGAGAAACTTTACCATCAGTTGTTTATTATAAAAAGGATAAAGTAATCGTAGGTACTAAAGCCAGAGAAAATCTTGAAAAGGATAACACTAAGAGCGTCTTTAGTGCATTTAAGAGGAAAATGGGTACTACTGAAAGTTTTAGAGTTAAAACAATTAACCAATCTAAAACTCCAATAGAGCTATCTGCCGAAGTGTTAAAAGAGCTTAAAGGTTTTGTCTCGTCGGGAGAAATAGTTGAGGCTGCTGTTATAACAATTCCTGCATCTTTTGATGTTATTCAGGCAAATGCTACAAAAGAATCAGGTTATTTAGCTGGTTTCAAACAAGTTGTATTATTACAAGAACCTATAGCAGCTAGTTTAGCATATGCAAATAAACACAAAATTAAGGATTTAGAAAATGGTCGATGGCTTACTTATGACTTGGGAGGAGGAACTTTTGATGTTGCTCTTATTAAAATAAAAGATGGAGAAATGAAGGTTACTGACCATGAAGGGGATAATTTCCTCGGAGGCGGTGACTTTGACAATCTGTGTGTTGAAAAGATAATTATTCCATTTCTTAATAAGAATTTCCATTTTAATAATTTAGAAAGCGAATTAAAAAGTGCCAGTGGAAAGTATAATCATGTTTATTATAGATTTTTGAAATTGTCTGAAGAAGCCAAAATAACTCTATCGAGCAGGACTTCAGCGGAAATAGAAATAAAAGAACTTGTTGATGATGACGGAGAAGATATTGATATTACAATTGAAATTACCAGATCCGAATATGAAGGTATAATTAAAGAAACTATAGATAAGACATTAGAGATGATAAAAAAGATGCTTATTCGTAATTCCTTAAAACCATCAGATATTCAATTTACTTTACTAGTTGGTGGGTCTACATATATTCCATATGTAAGAAGACGAGTAGAGGAAATTCTACAGATCCCAATTAACTGTGACATTGATCCAGTTACAGCCATTGCGATAGGAGCAGCATTTTATGCTGGGACAAAAGAAAAAAACTTTGAAAATGATAATATTGGATTGAAAAGCCCAAAAGTTAAAGTTAAACTTGCATATCAAAAAACTTCTCAAGAATTAGAAGAAATCCTTGCTTGCAAAATTGAAGGAAATATCGATGGTTTGTTTTACAGAATTACGCGCGAAGATAAAGGCTATGATAGTGGGCTAAAAAAGGCAGCTAATAGAATTCAAGAAGATTTGCCACTAGTAGCTAATTCATATAACTTTTTTAGATTTAATTTATATGATGAACAGAACAATATTGTTGACACAGGAGTTGATTTAATTGGAATTGCTCATGGCAAATACAATGTGGCAGGTCAACCGCTTCCAAATGATATTTGTATTGAAACAGATAATATAAATTCAGGTTATGAAGGTATAAATACGAAGTTAGATTTGTTCTTTCAAAAGAATTCTATTCTACCTCAAAAACAGAAAAAAACTTATACTATTAATAAAACAATTATTAAGGGATCCACTGATAAAATAATATTAAATATATTAGAGGGTGCACAAACATCTATGCCTGAATCCAATAAACAAATTGGATATATAGAAATTAACGGAGGACAAGTTACAAGAGATATTCTTAAAAATACAGAGATTGAAATAACGCTAGAAATGTCGGAAAGCCGAGATCTAAAAGTAACGGCTTATATACCAATGTCAGATCAACAATTTAGTGAAATTTTCAATTCATCTAAAAGAAATCTTTCGGTTGAAAAAATAAAAAATGAAGTCGGTACATTAAAAAACACTTTAGGAAATGAAATCAATGAAGCTGTTGAAAGAGAAGACTATGAAACTGCTGAAGAGCTTGATTTATTAAAAAATGATGTTGCCGATTTGGTGAATAATGCTTCTGATTTAACTGATGATGATGTTACTGACAAAAAATATCAATTTGAAGATAGAAAAAGAAAGATTGCTCAACAAATAGATGATATTACTCGGGACAAAAGAATTTTAGTATTAAAAAACAAATATAATGAAGACAAAGAATGGTGTTCATTATGGGTGAATGATCATGGTAATGATCATGATAGGAAGATATTTAATGATATAGTGGGAAAAGAAATAATATTTTTGAATTCAATTAGTCCTATAAAAATATCTGAGGCCAGAGAAGAGTTATTAGATTTAGCAGCAAATATTGCTTGGCGTACTCCAAGTTTTCTTGAGACAAGGTTCCAAGAATTGATAGAAAAACCCCAACTATTTAATGACCAAGTTCAAGCTAGGAGTTTAATTGAGGCGGGAAATTTGGCTATTTCTAGTAAAAACTATATCAGACTAAAAGAAATAAATATTGGCTTAATAAGTCTTCTTCCTCAAAACTTTCAACCTAACATCCGAGATACAATAATTGGATTTGGACAATAAATATTTCTAAATAATTAGGATAATAATTAAAGTGTAAAAGTATGCTAATCCTCATACAAATATTTTCAATATTCTTTATAACTACGCTCATTCATGTATTCGGAACTTTTTGGGCTTGCAGATTGGTTGGCCTAACGATTGACAAAGTACAAATATTTTATGGTAGACCGATTTATGTTTATTGGTCGAAGAAGAGAAAGTTTGAGTTTGGGTATATTCCAACTGGGGCGGGAGTCTGTTATGATATTGAAGAGTTCACCAAACTTAGTACTATTTCTCGATTATTTTTATCTACTTCGGGACCAGTAGCAATATTATTAAGTTCATTTATGATACTTTCAGTTTCGACCGCAACCCAGGAATTTATTCATGGATTCAGACAAATTATTTTTGGTTCTTTTTCATCTGTCATGGTTGGGGTAAAATTAATTGACAACTGTTCAATAATGCTTAGCAATCATACATATATTTATGGCTACGCTGTATTATCAACAAAGATAGCTGCATTTAATTTATTTCCAATACCACCATTAAATGGAGGTCATGTTATAGTGGGATTCATTACTAATATTAAGCGAAAAGTAGCAGTTACAAATATTGGATTTATTATTCTTTTAATTGCAATGATTCGATGGCTATATATTATAATTTATAGATTATCTATTTGATCAGCCATTTTTGTCGTCTGGTTGAAATGGCCAGTGGCAATTGGTAATTGTATATATCTCTTTGTTTTAGGGCAACCAATAGCAGCAATCATCGCTCTTGTTTGACCGCTTTTGGCTGGATTTACTTGTTTGCCAGCAAAAGTTGGTATCATTGAGTTGACTTTCGCAAAGAAGATCGGATTTGTACAAACAAAAGCCGAATTATCATATTTTATTCAAGCATTGTGAGCGATTCAGTATGATCCCTTCAATCCAAGTGGTTATCGGTTAGCGACAAGTAGAAATAATATAAATTACTATAGGTATTAAATGATCTCAGAAAACACAGTATTGATACTTGGAGCAGGTGCAAGTAAACCCTACGGGTATCCTACAGCTTTAGAATTAAGAGAAGAAATAATAAATAGATTCCTCCCCCTATTCAAAAAATTTGCAAGAGAAAACAACAAAGACTCAGATTTTGATAATCATCCATATACTAAGAAAGTATCCCAAATAATAGAATCATTTAAAAAATCAAGTACAAGTTCTATTGATCTATTCCTATCAAGAAATAAGTCGTTTTATGTAAATGGCAAGGAAATAATTACTTTTTTATTAGCAAATTATGAAATTGAAAGTAAGTTTAGAGAAGATCTTAAAGATAGAAAATATGATTGGTATTTTTATTTATATAATATTTTGACTAAGGATATTACCACACCTGATAATATTTCAAAATTCATTGAGAATAAAATTTCTATAATTACATTTAATTATGATAGATCATTCGAGCATTTTATTTATGAAAGTCTGTACAATTCATTTATAAGTAAACGTGATGAAATAAATAATATAATGAATAATTTGAAAATAATCCACGTTTATGGAAAACTTGCTCCATTACCTTGGGAAAACGGTGGTGGTTTAGATTATAGATCAAATAAAATTAAAGATTACTTTGAAGATAATTCGAAAAACCTTATAATAATTTATGAAGAAAGACAAGCAGTTCGAGAGGAAATAACAAAGATTATAACCGAAGCAAAAAATATTTATTTTCTTGGATTTGGATATGCTGAAGAAAATTTAGAGGCCATAGGTCTCAATAAAATGGTTTTCAGAACTGAACAAAGAATTTATGGTACCGCTATGGGACTAATGGAAATGGAAATTGCGAAAAATGTATCTGTTCTAAGAAAAAATAGCCTTGGTATGATTGTTGAAAAATTTCAATTAGAAAATTGTGATTCATTGACATTATTGAGGAATAATCTTGTTTATTGAAAATACTATACAGCATGTTCATCAAGCCGACTGCTTTATGCTGTTGGTGTTTTATAAATTAAAATATCAGCTTAAAACAACGGCCTTAAAATGCACGAAATACTTATTGGGTAGTTATACAGGGACTACTAAAAGACGACAATGCTAACTTTTAATTTACAAACAATGAACAAATTATTTGACACACTTTTGAAACTGGGAATAATTGCATTACTTATTATTTCAGCAACAACTAAGCAGCAATACCTTTATTTCAATTTTGTCCGCTGGACTGTCTTTATTGCATCAATCTATTTCGCTTATAAGTCAAGGCAGACAGGAATCGTAGCTGTAATTTTCTTTTGTGCCTTTTCAATCTTATTCAATCCCTTCATACCATTTAGTTTTAGAAAAGAAATATGGCGTTTAATTGACCTTATTGTTTCTGTTCTGATAGCCATGACAATTGACTGGGGAAAGTATAAGGAATCACTTTCGCCGAGAGGAAAATTGGTTTACAATTTAATTAGAAATTGCTTCTGGGGAGTTGTAGCTTTAGTTGCAGTATTTTGGTTTATTTATTCTATCATTGGAAATCCCTACAACGAATATTTGCTAATTACACAAGGAATAACTACAAATGGGTTTATTATTTATTCTGAAGAACATGAAGATGTTGCAGAGCAAGAGGGACGTTCAGCGGTCCAGGTTTATGATGTCTATTATGAATATACTTTCACAACTCAAGATGGAAAAATAATTAAATCTCATGCAAGCGATAGAAATTCAGAACCTGGATATTTACATGATGCAAATGAGAAACCAATTCCAATTGAAGTTGAATATATTCCACTGAATCCAGAAATCAACAGAGTTAAAAACATGACAAATCAGTGTCATACGATAGCGGAGTTTTTCTGGAGAAAAGTAGGACTTGGAACTCTACTGCTTCTAATATTTTTATCATATGGGTTTGCTCTAATTAGAGGTGCAATAAAAAAATATTTAACTGAAAGTAAAAAACTAAATACAAACATCCGATGAAACAGATTCAGACGCAGAAGGACATGCATTCTAACCTGTGTCTCAACACGGCATCAAGAATAAAAGATAAAGTAAAATCATTTAACCAAAAGGCATAATAATGAAATACATGTTTAATTTATTTGTCATTCTTTATGCATTTGCACCTTTAGTTGCAATTCCTTATTGGGCCTATTCAAACGACAACTGGTATTTATTATTCGGGATTGCACTTTCCTATTTTGGAAGTTATTCAGCCTTTTCTCCCAGACTTAAAAGTTTTATTTTTATATTCACAATGCTAAGCCTTGGAGTTTGGATTGGAGAAGGGTTTAATATACATCAATATATCACATTTTTCTTTTTCTGTTCGTTGTGGGGGTATCTCACAGCTAAGATTGCAGAAGAGTATGATCAACAAAAAACAAAAGAAATTTTAGGGAGTCAACAATAATCAAATGAAAATAAGCATCTGCATTTTAGCCACTTTATTAACTATAACTTTATGTTATAGTTGTAAGAGAAATGATACGAATCAAAAATTTGAAAATGATGAAAAGACGTTCATCCATACTTTAGAAATGTTTAAACAATCAGCAACTGAGAGCCATGCATTAGCAAGTAATGCCAAATCATTTGTTAGTAAATACGCTGACAATAAAGATAGTATAATGGCATTTTATCCTCGATATAAAAAAGAAAATTATGCTATGATTGAAAAATATAATGATATAATAAAAGAAAGTAAGAAAGTATCAGACGAATATTTAGATGATATCCATCCTGATTTTAAGAAAATGTATTATGAAAAATTTGTTGCTATGTTGAAAATGACATATGACATTGGTTTGAGAACAATAAAAAGTGATTTTAAAAATGAGGCCGAAATGAACGAAATGGATACTAAATATGGGGAATTGATGTCGTCATACTTTGTATATCTAG
>JARLHR010000246.1 GCA_031292145.1 Clostridium sp.
AATGCTGTAGCAACACCAGCAGCTATTGCAGCAGCAGATCCAACATTAGCTGCTATAGCAACAATAGCAACAGCACAAGTTGCAGCAGCATGCGTAGTATCAGCTATAGTATGTCCGTTCATTGTATCGTATGTATTCAAAATGCTTAATAACAAAAAAGCAAAAAAATTAAATAGCCAAGCTACTGCATAATAAAAAAATATTATAAAGAGTTTAATATAATAAAAAGAATAAGAAGTTTTTTAAAACACGGAAAATGGAAGACAATAGTTAATGAAGTGCTAATGGAAGGATTGAAATATATATTTCAATCCTTCTATCTGTATACATGGTCTTCTATGATTCCGTGTTTTTTAGCTTTTTAATGATGAAACTTAAATTTGTATATATTAAAGATGAGGTGATAAATGAAAAAAGCAATGAAGCTGCAAACAAAGAGATAGGTTTTGTTTATGCAGGTACGCAACAAATAAAGCACCATTTAGTTGTAGAGCAAACACGTTTGAGGGGTGATTCGGATTCAATATTATAAATCATATTATAATAAATAAAAAAAGATAGATAAATAGGGAAAAAAGTATTATAATGTATCTGATTATATTTATTTAACCAGATGGTAAAATAATAATGAAAAATATTAGAGGAATATAATTATGAGTTTATATAGGGGGAAATCATGCCAGAAACAATATTGATTGCATTTTTATTTGCAAAAATAAAGGGATATAAAATAAAACCATTGTTTAGGTCGTGGACTATTTATCCTGTGATTATATTTGAAATAATTTATTTAATCGGACAAGTTGCTATTTTCTCTGGGAATTACGAATTTATTGGATTTATGACAAGGTTGAAACCCTTTTATTTAAGTACCTACTTATTATTAGTCTTTAAATATGATATATATATAAATTCAATAATAGGTGCAGGTTTCGTAATTATAGGTGGTATATTAAATGACATTGCAATAAAAGCTAATGGCGGTTTTATGCCGGTTTACCCCACATTATCGTATTTTACAGGGTATGCAAAACCAGAAGCATTTAATTTAGTAAAAGATATTCATATTTTAGGTGATTCACAAAGCAAACTAAAGATATTAACTGATTTTATTGATCTAGGTTATAGCATTCTCAGCATGGGGGATGTATTTATAAGGGTATTTATATTTATTATAATATATAATTCTATAAAGAAAATCAGTAATACAAAACTAATGGAGGAGAAACATGTTAAGATTAACAGTATTTGAGTTTATAGTAAGGACAATTCCAGAATCATTAATATACATATTTGCAGCATATTTGTTTTCTAGCACAAAACTTGATGTAAAAAAATACATAATTTCTAGTATGTTGCTAGCAATAAGTACATTTCTTATAAGAATGTTACCAATAAACTATGGAGTGCATACTATCTTATTTATTATGATACAAACTATCATTTTACTTAGTATAAATAAGATAGATGTTATTAAGGCGGTAAAATCTACAATAATATCGATTATATGTTTATTTGCCCTTGAAACATTAAATGTGTTAACTTTAAGTTTCATATTTAAAGATCAATTAAATGAAATAATGTCAAATCCAAATATAAAAGTACTATATGGTTTGCCATCGTTAATAGGTTTTATAATGATAATTAGTTGTTACTATTATATAAATAAAAAGGGAAAGATTAAAAATGTTTAGAATTGATGAAATATGCGAGAAAATTTCAAATAATATTGCTCAAGAGTTAAATTTAGATGATGATAGAAAAGCTGTAATAAACTATGGAATATTTGCTTTTATTCAAATGGGAATATGTATAGCATTAGTTATAATATTTGGATTTATTTTTAATGTTACAATTGAAGCTCTTATAGTATCGTTTATAATAAGTTCATTAAGAAAGAGCTCAGGAGGTGCACATGCACCTTCACCAGGAAGTTGTGCAATTATAGGAACTATTGTAAGTGTTGGTATGGGATTAATATCTAAGTATATGAATATTAATATAAGTTTTGTTATATTAGTAGGAGGGATTGTATTTATATGGTCATATTACATACTATATAAATTGGCTCCTGTCGACAGTGTATCAAAGCCTATTAGAAGTATTGAAAAAAGAACTAAATTAAAGAAAAGTTCTATTAATATTTTAAGTTTTTATTTGATTATCGTAATGATTACTATTGTAAGTTATTTATTTGTAGAAAATAGATTACTATTAACGTATTCTTTATGTATTTACATGGGAATACTATGGCAAGTTTTTTCTTTAACTCAAAGCGGACATGCGGTTTATAGAAGTTTAAATAAATTATTTTAATAATATTACTTTAAACTAGAGTTACAGAGGGAGGTGAAATTATGAAACAAAGAATTTTAATGACTATAGCAACAGTAGCAACTATTATTGCTTCAGTAGTAGCAACATCTGCATGCTTTTATTCATCTTATCAACCAGAAGAACCAAAATGCTTAAGAGAAGAATAATTTATTAGGATGAGACCGATATTATTGGTCTCATTATATCTATTATGAGGTATATTATATGAAAAGTGTAAAAAGTAGTAAACAAAAACAAATTAATGATATAGTATCAATCGTAAAATTAGCATCACTTTTATTTATAGGCATAGTCTTATGTAATAGATTTATTAACAATGATAGTTTCGTAATATGGGATTTTAAGTATTATTATACTTTTATGTGTATATTGATACCATTATTTATAATAAGCTTGGTTTATTTTTTATGGATATTTTCCACTAAGAATAAGCTTGGAGATAAGTATAAGAAAACATTGAATATAATTGAAACAGTATTATTTGTTATGATATTTTCAATAATTATATTTATATGTGGAGTAGAGGAAAGCCAATACAAATTCTTATATCTATTTATAATTATAACAACAACAATTCAATCAGGAATGAAACAGGGACTTATAGTTTCATGTATCTCATCCTTAATTATTTTATCAATGGATATTTTTATGGATCCTAATGCAGTAGTAAATCTCTATTTTCAAAATGACTTAATCTTGGTAGGAATATTTATGTTAACTGCCTGGCCTTTGGGGTTTTATGTGAAGATAGAAGGCGAGCATATTAAGAAATTAGAAGATCTGATTAATATTGACGGTCTTACTGAACTATATAATCATAGATATTTTTGTGACGCATTAATAGAGAAAGTTAAGAATGGTGAAAGGAATAATAAGCCTGTATCCATGATTTTTATAGATATAGATTATTTTAAACAATACAATGATACTCATGGACATCAAAAAGGAGATTATGTTCTTAAAAAAATAGGTGAAATTATTAAAGCAAATGTAAGAGATGGAGATATTGCTGCAAGGTATGGTGGTGAAGAGTTTGCAATAATATTACCTAATACTAATGAAAAACAAGCAATTGACATAGCAGAAAATTTAAGAAAACAGATAGAGTGTACATATTTTGAAGGTGAAGAAAGTCAGCCAGGAGGTAAAGTTACTGCTTCAATAGGGGTATCTGTTTACCCAGATAAAGCAAAAAATGACATAGAACTGATAAAAAGTGCTGACGATGCATTATATAGAGCAAAATTTTTTGACAAAAACAGAGTTGAAGCTTATACATCTATTCTGGATGAAATTAAAAAGAATATTGAAGAAAAAGATATTGAACTTGTTGCTTCCATAAAAACTTTAATAAGCGTTATAAATGCTAAGGATAGATATACATATGGCCATGTTGAAAGAGTTGTAATTTACAGCAGAATGATGGCAGAGAAACTTAATTTAAGTAAAAAAGATAGAGAAATTCTAATTTATGGTGCATATATGCATGATATTGGAAAGATTAATATTAACAAGGAAATATTGATGAAAAAGATGAAACTCACTAATGAAGAGTGGGAAGAACTTAAGCAGCATCCAGCAAATGGAGTAGAGATTATAAAATCAGTAGAATCTCTACAGGAGATAATTCCTCTAATTATAAGTCATCATGAAAGATATGATGGAAAGGGATATCCTAATAATTTAAAAGGAGAAGAAATACATTATCTTGCACGAATTCTTACAGTTGTGGATAGTTTTGATGCCATGACATCAAATAGGCCATATAATACAAGGAAAACTTATGAGGAAGGTATAGAGGAACTTGAAAGATGCAGTGGAGAACAATTTGATCCCGAGCTTGCGCAGGCTTTTATTGAAGTTATTAGAAGTAATATAGGACTATCTGCCTTAGAAAGTATGGATAAGAATGAAATAAATTCTAAAAGTGGTGAGTTCTAAAGGTCATGCTTCGCCTCCACCATGAAACCCACGAAAAGCTAAAATTTTTCGTGGGTTTATTTATTTTATAGAGATAAATTCATATCTTCAATAGTAGTAATAATAAAGTATTGACAAAAATCAATATAAGAGTTAATATTAATTCGTACCCGAACGAACGAGGTGAAAAAATGAAAAGTGGATGTATATTAAGCAAGATAAACGAAATTAGCTCTATTTCAAACAAGTTTATTGCAAAAAAAATAAAAGAAGAACGGTTGCCAATATTACCAAATCATATTCCATTATTTTATATACTTCCGGAAGATGGGAGCCCCTTGATTTTCAATGAGATATCAAATATATGGAAAATATCTAAATCTTCCTTATCGGATATTATAAATAAGTATGAAAACCAAGGTTTAATAAAAAAATGTAATTGCTCTGAAGATAAAAGAAGTGTGTATATAAGTTTAAAACCAGAAGCTTTATATATAGTACAAAAGCTTATGAGTATAGATGCTGAATTCTTAGGTTTAATGCTAAATGATTTTGATGATAATGAAAAACAAATCTTTGAAGAAAATATTAATAAAGTTTTGAAGAATACTGAGAAAATGCTTTAAGAGCATTTTTTTAAAAATATTTATTTCGTTCGCGTACGAAGTTAATTAAAATTATGATATGAAGAGGAGAAATTAAAATGAAAGAAACATTAAAGGTAATAAGAGAAAGAAGAACTACAAGAAAGTTTAAAGCTGAGCAAATAAAGGAAGAAGAATTACAAGCTATAATTGAAGCAGGTCTATACGCACCAAGTGCTCATAACAAGCAATCTTGGAATTTTACAGTTATACAAAATGCAGAGTTAATTGAAGAATTAAATATTAAATCTAAAGAAGCAGCAAAGAATTTTCCAGATGAATTACTTAAGAAGATGGCGAATAATGATAAATTTAATGCTTTTTACGGAGCTCCAACAGTTATTATAGTCTCAGGAGATGATAATGGAATGATGCCGCAAGTAGATTGTGCAGCAGCGGCAGAAAACATGTTGATTGCAGCAGAAGCTTTAGATATAGGTTCTTGCTGGAATGGATTTGTTAGTATCTTGTTTAATAGTGAAAAGGGAGCAGAGTACAAAAGTAAATTAAATCTTCCAGATGGATATACACCATATTATGCAATATTACTGGGATATAAAGATGTTAAAATCAGTAATGCGCCAGAAAGAAAGGCAAATTCAGTGCAATATATTAGATAGTAATATAAGAGCTTTATATACTAAAGAATTTATTTTTATATAAAGCTCTTTGCGATTTTAACTAATGAGAAAAAAGGAGGAAAGTTATGTTTAAGTCTATAAGAAAAAACTTGATTTTTAATTTTGTGTTCATGGCTGCAATTATTTTAATAATTAATACTATTTTTTCAACTTATCAAATGATAACAGGATTGCAAAATCAAATGAAATATGATGGTAGTAATTTAGCTAATATTATAAAGACAAACATAGAAAATGCAGGAATTGATAATATCAGTAAAGTACAATCTATAGTTGATGAAACTTATGACCACTCAGAGGGGAATTTATTTTATATAGGAGTACTTTCGCCTGATAGAACGCTCTTAGCAGGAACTTCAAAGGATTCCATTGGACAAAAAATAGACTCAAAAGAATTAGATGAGGTGTTGAAAGGAAATACTGAAGCGTTTATGACAGAATGGAAAAATACTCCTGCATATAATGTAACAGTACCTATAAAGCAAGGAGAAAAAGTAGTTTTGAGTGTTTCGGTAGGTATTTCTGTAAATAATATGGAAAATGCAATAACAAGTAGCATAATAAAAGCTATTATTGCAGGTATTATTATTTTAATTCTGGTTGCTATTGCTGCAATAATAATAGGAAAAAGAATAGCTGAACCGATAGAAAGCATGGAATTTACTGTTGGGGAATTAGGAAAAGGAGATTTAACTGCGGAATATACAGTTAAAGGTAAAGATGAAATTGGCAGGCTAGCTTATAAAAGTAATGAAACTACCAAAAGCCTTAGAGTACTTATAAAGAAAATTAAATCTATTTCTGTAAGTTTAAATAATCTTTCACAAGACATTTCCAATGGTGGTGAAGAAGTAGCATCAGCAAGTGAAGAAATTGTAGCAGCTGTTACAAGTGTATCTGCGCAAGGGATGAAACAAACTGAAGATCTATCAGATGCGCTTGAAATTTTAGAAGATTTTTCATCAAACTTAAACAATGTAAGTGGTAAATTATTCAAACTAGCTCAAAATGGAGAAGAAATAAAAAATGATTCAACTAAAGGAGCAGAAAATATAACTAGTTTATCAAACACTATAGAAGATATGCAAAAATCCTTTCACATTGTAAGAAATAAAGTAGGAAATTTAGATGAATCTATATCACAAATCAATTCTATAGTAGATGTTATAAATAGTGTAGCAAAGCAAACAAATCTTTTAGCATTAAATGCATCTATAGAAGCAGCGAGAGCAGGAGAATCAGGAAGAGGTTTTTCGGTAGTGGCTGAGGAAATAAAAAAATTAGCTGGAGAAGTTTTAACTTCCGCTAAAAATATAGCAGGTTTAGTGAATAAGGTTATGGAAGAAACAAAGGATGTTTCAAAAACTACTGATTTTGCAGCTAATATAGTAGAAGAAAGTAAAGAAAATATAGAACAATCAGTAAGTGCTTTCAAGGAAGTTATTAATAAAGTAAATAATATTCCAGTGAAAATAAATGAAGTTAATGAAGTGCTTCAAAAAACTATGGAAGGCAAAGATAGAATTATATCTACAGTGGAGAATATAGCCTCTAATTCAGAAGAAATATCATCACTTTCAGAAGAAGTTACAGCATCCACAGAAGAACAATCTGCTATAACTAATGAAATGGCTATTACAGCTAAAAAATTACTGAATATGGCAAAGGCTTTAGAAAAGAACACTTCAAGTTTTAGAATATAAATTTTTTGAATACAACAATAAAAATTATTTCAAAAATAATAAATACTACATATTTTTTGATTATGTAGTAATTTATTTAAATGGGAGGAATATAAATGAAAATAGAAATATGGTCTGATTTTGTATGTCCATTTTGTTATATAGGCAAAAGGAGATTAGAAATCGCTCTAAATAAATTTGAACATAAAGATGAGGTTGAATTAGTTTTTAAAAGCTTTGAACTTGATCCATCATCTAATAAGAAATATGACGAAAATATTCATGAAATAATAGCAAAAAAATATGGGATATCAGTAGAACAAGCTAAAGCATCAAATAATCAAATAATAGATCAAGCTAAAGCTATTGGTCTTAACTATAATTTTGATGATTTGATCCCAACAAATACCTTTGATGCTCATAGATTATCACATTATGCAAAATCTCAAGGTAAGATGAATGAGCTATCAGAAAGACTTTTAAAAGCTTATTTTGTAGATTCTTTAAACATATCTGATCACAAAGTATTAGCTAATCTTGCAGATGAAGTAGGACTTAATAGTGAGGAAGCCTTAAAGATTTTGGAATCAAATAAGTATGGAGAAGATGTAAGAAAAGATGAAGCAAGTGCTTCAAAATTAAGAATTAGCGGAGTTCCTTACTTTGTATTTAATAATAAATATTCAGTATCTGGTGCACAGCCACCTGAATTATTTTTAGAGCTGCTTGAGAAAGTAAAAAAGGAAGAACCTTCATCAAAAGTAACAGAATTTATATCAGCAGATAAAGACAATGGAGATTCTAATGTTGGTAGCTGTTCAGATGGCAGATGTAAAATTTGATAGGGTTCCTCATTGAAAATTATATTTATAACCTGTAATTTTTGTAATACCTGTATTTAAGGAAAAGACTTTATGCAGGTAAGAAGTAAGAGGTAAGAGATATGGAAGAAAAGCCACAGGCTTTTCATCATTAACTCTTAGCTCTTAGTTCTTAACTAATTAAATACATTATTCTTGATCAAAAATCAAATACATTTGTGTGTAGCAGGCATTTGAAAATTTCGATGCTAAAAGCACTTAATGGGAGCTTGTTCGACATTAGCTTGTCACACTGAAAGTGGGAGCAAGCTAATGTTGATGCAAGCTCCCATTTAGTGCTTTCAGCGAAATTTTCATAGTCCTGCGTAACATAAATGTATTTGATTTTGGTAGATTAGCGCATAAGTTTAGAATATACGCTGTATATATATTATTTACCGAATACTTTCCATTCTAGTATACCTGTTGAACTACTTCCGTTTGAATCCATTTGAATTGCAATAGCATTTGTTGATACCGGAGTAAAAGTAGTAGTATTATATTTATTAATTTCTGTGCCTAAACCTTTTGGATTTTGTACATCTTGCCAAGCTGTTCCATCCCAATATGATATTCTATCTGAAGCTGGTACATCTATTCCTTGACCGTCTTTAAACCAATATACATCACAACTTGATATAGTGACATTTTTATTAAAGGTATATTGAACCCATTGTGTTCCAGTTTCTGGCCAATTTCCATATACAGCACCACTTCTATCACTAGAGCTTGAAGGATCAACTCCATCATTTAGTGCACTTATTTTTTCCCAATCTGATACATAAGAAGTTGATGCAGTAGCTTGTCCAGCTATATTTGTATCTTTACTTGTATCAGGATTTGTTGGTTGAGTAGGTTGAGTTGGAGTTGTTCCTGAACTTGCTTGTACAAATGTCATTTGATTTCCTGATTTACTTATTTGTGAAATTTTTAAACCAGAGGATGTTCCATTCCACCATTTAGAACTTGGAGTAGTACTATCACCAAAGGAATCTTTATAACCTGCTTTGAATAAATCACCGCTATTTCCACTGTTTTTATTTTTTTCTAAATCAAACTTTCCATCTGCTTGTTCAAGAGATACTAAATAATGGCTACTTGCTGTCATATTATTCTTAGAATTATCTCCATTTTCATCAACATGCCAAATAGCTAGTCCAGAATCTGGTACATCAGCATATCTTCCTGTTCTTTGAATATTTTCGATTAAATAATATTCATTTGCATTTTTTCCAGACCATTTATATGAAGACTGGTTTCCGTTTGCATCAGCTATTGTATTAAATGTAGTACCAGCAGCAGATGAATTCATGTTTATTGGTGTATTCCAGCCTGATATTATATTTCTAGAATATGGATCTGGTGGTGCTGGATTTTTTTCATTTGTAACACTACTCATTAAACCATATGCACCAGTACCTTCTGAATCTCCATCGTAATCATATAAATCTGGATATCCATAGATCATATGTCCACTTTCATGGCAGATTGTATAAATAGATAAATCACTTCCTATATCAGACATTTCATATTTTTGTATTTTAGCACCATTTATATTCGATGAATCCCCATACCAAGCTTGGTGAGGCCATAATCCTTTTGCCCAACCTGCATCAGCTGTACCTGCATAAAGTATATTAACAGCCTTTAAGTAACCATCGGAATCTTTTGTTAGGCTTGAAAGATCATATCCAGAAGATTTTAACCATTGGAAAACTTCGTTTGCAAATTCATCAGATTTAGCATAGGACTGTGTTGCTTCATTAATATCATCATAATAAGATTTTGGGTGTTTTGCTGTATAGAATCCTACTAAAGTATTTGTATATGTAACTTTTCCCCCAGACACATCATAATAATAATCTCTTATGGATCCATTATTGTTAAAGCCTGTGTAGCCTACGCCATTAAAGAATTGTTCTATTTCTGGCTTTGATATATCACTTTTTTTATCTGGAAAATCTACTAAAATAGTTAATCCTTTTACGTTACTTGCAGCAGTTTGTATTTTAGAATCTAATAATCCATTGGTATTTATATTACTGTCACTGCTTTTTACTGCTGAAGCTTTAGTAAAATTCATTCCATGAAGTTTTTTTCTTACTGCATCAGCTTTAGTTTTTATTGCTTCTTTCTTTATTTTTAAGTGCTTTTGAAGGTTACTTTTTACCTGATTTGTAGTATCAGTAGCTAGTTTTATATCGCTAAACGTATCATTTGCTTTGTAAACTTCTTCGGTAGCAACGTAATCTGTTTCATCTACATTTAATTTTGCATAACATATCCAACCATCTTTATTACGACAAAGTGTATATCCATCCAAACTTTCAACCTGTTGAAAATATTCATCTCCTGTAATTTCAACTTGAACCATGCTTCCATCTGGCTGAATTAATTCATGTTTTTGGTGATTATAAGGTGCTGCTGATGCGCCTACGTTTATAATACCCCACATAGTTACTACTGAAGTTGCAGTTGTTAAACATTTAATTATTTTTCCCATTATATATACTCCTCATATTATTCATTTTGATAGTGCCTTAGTTGCGCAACGTGATTATATTCTCATAATTTACAAGAGAAATAAATACTTTTGTCTTAAAAGGTACATATTTAGTAATAAAACGCCATTTTATTACTAATAATTCCATAATTGCGATGGTTTTTATTTTTAAATATAAAAATAAATAGGCTGTTTGGTCTATTATTTTTTTGATTGTGCCTTAACTAAGGAACATATGATCAAGCATGATAATCTTATAAATAAAATCAAGGAGTTAAATGGTAGTTGGTATGTTGAGTCAAGTATCTAGGATATTGCTCCTCCCATATTGAAATATCTATGGAATAGATGGTAAACTGTATAGAAGAACTAAAAGAAGAAAGAATAAGACTTAATAGTAATTTATTTGGAGGTAACTATCATGAAAATTAATGAAATTTTGTTTGGTTCAAGACCAAAATCTATTTCAAGAATAATAGAAAAGGGGAATTTAGATGAACTTAATAGTTTCATAAGAAATGGCGGTAATGTTAATGGAAAATATGATGGTAAGAGCCTGCTTCATTTTGCTATAGATAATTGTGGAAAGAATTACTTTGAAGTAATAGAACTTTTAATCAATAATGGTGCTGATATAAACAGTAATCAAAGTAATTTTAAAGAAATACCGTTGCATAGAGCCTGCGCAAGAATAAGACCCAGAATGGATGTTATTAAATTATTATTAGAGAGAGGATCTAAAGTAAATATTGAAAACATAACAGGCAAAGCTCCTATCTTTAATTGTAACTTTAGTTTTTCGGTAGAGCTTTTAAATCTCCTTCTTAATTATGGTGCAGATATCAAACATACTGACAAGTATAACAATACTATTTTACATGATGATTATATACTTTGTGGTGATGATGACGATTTTGAAGAGTATTTAAAAGTTATTATCTCTCTCGGTGTAGATATAAATTCAAAAAATAATGTAGGGCACACACCATTGGATTTATGCAAGAATAAACGTATTGAAAATATATTAATAAAATATGGGGGAAAGATAGGTCTTTAATAAAAAGTTTAAGGCACATGAAAGAAAATAACAAGTCCAAAATGTTTAGAATAGATTTAAATAACTAAATATTAAATTTTTAAACCCAGTATAAAGACAAGTTCTTAATACTGGGTTTATTTCAGTATTAAATTTTAGTTTGAATTAGATTTATTATGTTTCTATACCATCTCACTTTTTTCATCAAGTTTAGCATACATTCTATCTTGTTGTTTAGTTGTAAATTGAAAATATATTTCTGTATTTGTAACAGCTTTATGACCCAACCACCATTGAAGTTCTTTTATATCCATGTCTGATTCAGCTAAGTGAACAGCGGTGGTATGTTTAATAGCATGAAAGTGGTATTTTGATTTATCTTCGATACCAGCAATAGAACAGTATTTTTTCATCAAATAATCTAATGTTTGTCTTGCAATTGGATTATTCTGTTGACTTGTAAATAATATTTGAGAAGTTGAAGTTATATTATTTTCAGAAATATATTTATCTAAAATAGATTTTGTTTTAGAATCCAATCTTAAAGTATTATTGCTACTTCCCTTAAGTCTCTTGCAATATAGTTCTCCTTTTGAGGAATTATAATCCTGCAATTTTAGTAAGGCAATCTCTGAAACTCTTAGGCCGCACCTATAAGCAATTCTGAAAATTGCCAAATCTCGGATAGTGTGGGAAGTACATGCATTTTCAATAGCATTAAAAAGAGTTTTCGCTTCTTGTTGTGTTAAATATTTAATTCTATTTTCAGCTTTATTTTTCATATTGATTCTCCCTAATTTAAAGTTAGACAATATAAATATTTTGTACGATAAATTATAGCATATTTTAGGTTAAAATCCAAATTTTAATATAATATTTTATTATATTGTGGCATTATTGGATATTTTGGAGAATGCAAACTATTTATTTATTAATTTAAATAGCTATTTATTATTAAATAAATAACAAGCGAGGAAAATTTCAACAAATTTCGTACAAAATATTTATTTTGTTTTAACTAATATATACTCATTTAAATAGAATGTCAAAAAATAATTAAATTAGGCTGAAAGGCTGATAATGTAAAAGAAAATTGCTAAAAGTATAAAGCGAAGTGATATGTAAGAATTATTTTTGATAAAGTAAAATTGAAAGCAGCAAAGTCCATATAAATTATAAATGTAAAGAAAAATTTTATTGTTGGAACTTTTCAATACTCAATTTTAAAAGAAAAAATATTACTAAAATTTAGTAGCATAAGTAAAAATGGAGGATTTTATGGTTGGAAAAAGTGATATTGAAAGTCTAAGAGAAATATTAAATAAGCTATCTGAAAATATGGATGTCTTAGATGAAAAGGGCAGACAATTGCTTCAAAAGACTAGTGAAGAAATGGACAAACTGTTATTGGAATACATGACTGGTAATGAAGGTGCAGAATATGAGATTTGATAAAGAAAGGTGCAAAAGAGCTTTAAATGGAGTAACTTTGATTATTTGGGAATGGGACTTAAAAAATAATAATATAGTTTTTTCAGATAAATTAATAGATTTAGTAGGGGAAAATGGTACTAAGTTTAAGAGCCTTTATAAGTGCATAGAACAATTTGTAATTGAAGATGATAAATTAGGCGCTCTAAAGGAGCTGGATTCATATATTAAGGGGAAAAGCAAAATATATAGGAGTGAATTCAGAATTTACAATAAAGATAATGAGATTAAGTGGGTACTAATAAAAGGGAATGGAATTAAAAATTCACATGGAAAAATTGAATTAATATCTGGGTCAATAAATGACATTACTGAAAGAAAAAAATTAGAAAAAGAAATTAAATTTTTAACGTATTATGATTCTTTAACTCAAATTCCCAATAGAACTTTATTTATAGATAATATTAAGAAGGTTTTAGAGAATTATAAGGAGTGTAGAAAAAATGGTGCATTAATACTTCTAGATATTGATGACTTTACATTAGTTAATGATACTTTTGGGTATAATTATGGAGATTTATTTTTAATAAAATTTTCACAGTTACTTACTAGGCGTATAGGAACATATGGAAGAGTATATCGCTTGAGTGGTGATGAATTTATAATACTGATTGATGATATAGGTACAGTTGATGATTTGAGAAATTTTTGTATTAAAATTGTTGATTACTTTAAACAACCTATTAAAGTTAAGGAAAAGCAGATATTTATAACTGTAAGCCTTGGAGTATCTATGTTTCCTAAGGATTCTATGGATATAAATGATTTATGTAAAAACACTAATTTAGCAATGTATAACTCAAAATTAAATGGAAAGAACATGGTTAGTTTTTTTGAAAAGTCAATAGCTGATTCATACTTTAGAAAGCTTTTAATTGAACAGGAGCTGAAAACAGCTATTAAAAATAATGAATTATATATTTTATACCAACCACAAATAGATACTATAGAAAATAGAGTGATAGGCTTCGAAGCTTTATTAAGATGGAAAAATAGAAAACTTGGTAATGTTTCGCCTACAGAATTTATACATATAGCAGAAAAAGCAGGAAGTATTATAGAAATAGGAGAATGGGTTTTAAAACGTGTATGTAAGAAAATTTATGAACTGAAAAGTAAAGGATATAAATTTGAAACTATATCGGTAAATGTATCTCCTATTCAACTAAAAAGAGATGATTTTATCAATAAATTGATAAGTATATATAAGAAAAATAAAATTAGCCCCTGTACTCTTGAAATTGAAATAACAGAAGGGACATTAATTGATTTATATAGTGATAAAGTTGAGATTTTGAATCAGATTATGGAAAGTGGAATTAGGGTTGCCATAGATGATTTTGGAACAGGATATTCTTCTCTTAGATATTTAACAGAATTATCTATAAATACTCTAAAATTAGATAAATCGTTTATTGATAACATAGATAAAGAAAAGAATAAAGCAGTAATAGATTGTATTATGAATTTATCAAGAAACTTAAAATATAAGGTAATTGCAGAAGGGGTAGAAGATAAATTTCAAATGGATATATTAGAGGAATTAGGCTGTAACGTTATTCAGGGGTATTATTTTAGCAAGCCTATTTCAGAGGATAAAATAGAGGAGTTATTAAGTAAACAAAGTTACGATTGGGATAACAGAATTAATTAAATTGTTGAGGTAGGGAGATATTATAGTAGGGTTTTTAAAAAACATAAGAGTTAAAATAAAACTAATTTTATCTTTTATTATTGTGGCTATATTAATTTGTGTAGTTGGTGCTATTGGTATAATGCCATTAAAAACTGTAAATGCAAATTCTAAAGACATGTACAGTACTAGTTTACAGAATGTTTATATGCTTACAGATATGAAAGAAAATTTTATTTTCTAAATAAATTATTTTATTTAACTATTTAATTTTATAATATAAAAGATTTTAGTGTCGTGACGTAAATCACTTAGCTATTAAATTAAGAGCTTCTAAATCAATTTAAATGGGAATACTTGGAGCAAGGGCCTGAGTTATGGAGAATCGGGATTACAAAGAAATAAATTTTTCAAGATAATACCTCAAATATTAATCTGAGGTATTATTTTTATGCTTCAAATGGTTTGTTATACAACAAGAAAAAAATAAAAACAAGCTTAATATATTAGTCAAAGAAAATGCCTATTATTGTTATGTAATTAAGAATATTAAATTAATTTATACAAACAATAATAAGGATTAATTTTTAAGGAGTGATATTTATGGAGGAAAATCCTATGTTTTGTTATCAGTGTGAGCAAACAGCAGGGGGAAAAGGATGTACTAAAATGGGTGTGTGCGGAAAAACACCTGAAATAGCTAATCTTCAAGATTTACTTTTATACCAATGCAAAGGTATAAGTTGTTATGCCATGGATCTTATAAAAAAAGGCGAAGAAATAGATAAAAGTATAGTTAGTTTTGTAGAAAATTCATTATTTACAACACTTACAAATGTTAATTTTGATGCAGAAGTTCATGTGGAAATGCTTAAGGATTCTCAAAAAATAAAAGAAAGTTTGAGAGATAGAGTAAGTGCTGATAAAGAATATCCAGAACAAGCGACTTATAATTTAAGTGAAACTAAGGAAGAAATGCTTAAAGATTCAAAAAGAGCCGGGATTATGTTTGATCAGGATTTGGATGCTGATGTAAGATCACTTAGACAAACAATAGTTTATGGCTTAAAGGGAATAAGTGCATATGGGCATCAAGCAAGGTGTTTAGGTTATTATGATGATCAAGTTGATAATTTCTATTTTAGAGGATTAGAATGTACAACAAATGATAATTTAAGCGTTGAAGAATTAATTCGAATGACTATGAGAACTGGTGATATGAGTGTTGCTGTTATGAAGAAATTAGATGAAGCTAATACGAATACTTATAAGAATCCAAGTCCACATAAAGTTAATGTAAATATTAAAAAGGGACCATTTATCATTGTTTCAGGCCATGATTTAAGAGATTTAGATATGTTATTAGAACAAACTGAAGGTAAAGGAATTAACATATATACTCATGGTGAAATGATACCTAGTCATGGCTATCCTGAACTTAAAAAATATGAACATCTTGTAGGAAATTATGGCGGTGCTTGGCAAGATCAACAAAAAGAATTTGATGGCATACCAGGTTGTATTTTAATGACTACAAATTGTTTAATGAGACCTAGAGAAACATATAAAGATAGAATTTTTACAACAAGTGTAGTTGGATGGGATGGAGTTAAATATATTCCTGCTGACAAAGATGGTCATAAAGACTTTACACCAATAATAGAAAAAGCATTAGAACTTGGTGGATTTACAAAATCAGAAGAACCAAAAGAAATTCTTGTTGGGTTTGGTCATCATGCCACTTTAAGCAATGCAGAAACAATTGTTAATGCAGTAAAGGATGGAAGCATTAGACATTTCTTCTTAATTGGAGGATGTGATGGTGCAAGGCCAGGAAGAAATTACTATACTGAATTTGCAAAGAAGGTTCCGGAAGATTGTGTTATTCTAACCCTAGCATGCGGTAAATATAGATTTAACAAATTAGACTTTGGAGAAGTTGCAGGACTTCCAAGATTATTAGATGTTGGCCAATGCAATGATGCTTATTCAGCAGTTAGAATTGCTACAGCACTTGCAGATGCATTTGATACAAGTGTAAATGGATTACCATTATCAATAATTCTTTCTTGGTATGAACAAAAAGCAGTTGCCGATTTATTAGCATTGCTTTCGTTAGGTATAAAAGGAATGTTCCTTGGACCTTCACTTCCAGCATTTATAAGCCCTAATGTATTACAATATTTGGTTGATACATTTAACTTACAAACAATAAGTGAACCTGACGAAGATTTAAAAACTTGCTTAAAACAAAGTGTATAGTGGATTTTAATGATAGATACTTAAAGCAGAAAAATAACCGTTAATTTTAACCACGACATTTTTATCGTCGTTAAATATAAAAAAATAGATGGCTCTCGGCCATCTGTTTTCATTAGAAATTTAAGCAATTGTGTAATCAGTAACGTTCTTAGCAGTAAGCTTAGCATCAGACTTTTTAACAAAGCCACCAGCATTAGTTTTAAAAACGTCTTTTGAGATTATTGTATCCATAAGTGAATTAACCTCTGCTTCTGTAATGGTAGCTTTTAACACCACTTACACTTAAAGAAGCTTTTGTACCAGCTGCAGTTAAGAATATTTAATATTAATAAAAAGCACATCTTGTTATTTTTTATGCTCGTATTATTTATAATTGCGCAGTAGAAAATATTTATTATTTGTTTTGAAGCAAACTACATGCGCTGCAATCTTTTCCAGTTCTTTTTTTTGCAATGTACATGGCTTTATCTGCTTCTATTATTAATTTATCAATACTATCACCATCATTGGGATAAAAGCTAACTCCTATACTTAATGATATATTAACTTCTTCACTATTAATACTTATTTTTCTATTTTTACTATTTGTTATCCTTGAAACTATACGCTTATAGTTATCATGTTTTTTTATATTAGGCAATAATATTAGAAATTCATCTCCGCCATATCTAGCAATTATATCATTTTTCCTTACACTGTCTGCCAATGTCTTAGCTACATTAACAAGTACATTATCTCCTGCTTCATGACCGTAAGTGTCATTTATATTTTTAAATTTATTAACATCTATAAACATTAAACCTAATAATGAATTTTCTCTTTTTGCATTAGCTAAAAATTTTTCTGAAAGTTCATAAAATAGTGTTCTATTTGCAACGTCTGTTAATTTATCGTAATAAGCTAATTTTTTTATAATGCTTTCTTTTTCTTTTAGCTCCATGTTCACTTTATGTAATTTTTGAATGTTGTTTTTTAAAATATTTATTTGTATAAATTGATTGGTAACGTCAATAAACTCTAAAAGTAAAAATTTAGAATTATCGCTCTCAAAAGTACTTATTTTTATATTAAAGTTCCCTTTATCACTTATCAGATCTTTATGCATAGCAGCTGAAAAAAACATCTTACAGCCTTTAACCAAAACATCGTTTATGGCTTTATTAAAATAATTTTTATTTAAATTAGGTAATAAATCATATATTTTCTTTCCTACAGCTTTTTTACTATCAATGTGGGTTATATCTTCAGTATATTTATTCCATATGCAAACATCTAATTGTTCATCCAGAATCACGATTCCTTCATTAACACTATTCAATATATCGTATAAAACCTTATTCATAAAGTTCATCCCTTATAATATCTATTTTCTCAATTAATTTATTTAATGAATTTAATGTTAAATCAATTATGATTGCACCTTCAATTTCGGTATCATCAATTATAAATGTTATGTATAATAGTAATACACAGTTGTTTCCATTGTCCTCAATATCTTTATTAAAATCTATCTTATCAAATACTTTTACCTTTGGCACACTATAAGTTAAATTTATATCTAAGTAATTTCCAATTTCTCCAATAATGCAATTTAAAATTATATTGCCTATTTCTTTGATAATATCGAAATCAACATCAGTAAAATCCATTTCCCAGGAATCTTCTTCATCATTTGAACAAAGTTTTATAAATTTTCTCATCTTTTCAACTGGGAAAATCAGATTTGCCTTTCCAGTTAAAGTTTCCTCAAATGAAATAGATGATACCATTAAAGTTCCATCTAATACTGACGGAAGACTCGTTCCAAGATTAACATAATCATCTTTTGAATCAAAAATTCCTACATTAGGAACATTTAAAACAATCTTTCTATCTATTATTTCTGAAAGCATATCTGCAGCTTTACCAACACTAATATTAAATAATTCCCTTAATATATCATATGTTAATTCTTGTTTATCCATTTATATCTTTCCTTATCATATCACATACCAATTGAGCTTTTTCTTCATTAAAGGGCTTATTAATAAAAGCTAGAACATCATATTCTTCAACTTCCGTCCTAACACTTTTTTGTACATCTGCAGATATTATAAATACTTTTGCTTCATTATTAAGTTCCTTAATTAGCTTTAATAGCCCTTGACCATTTAATTCAGGCATTAATAAATCTAACAATGTATAATCTGGCATTATATCTTTATATTTTTTAAAGCCGTCCTTTCCATCCTTTGCAAAATAAACTTCAACATTGTTGTCTAAAACTTTTTTTATTAAATTAGCAGTCGTTTTCTGTGAAAAAACTGAATCATCCACAATTAAAATTTTAATCATAACTTTCCTCCCTATAAAAATATAAAAACCAATTAAAACTAATTAATAAATAAGTAATTAGTTTTAATTGGTCGGTTGCACAACTAGCTCTAAATTCTTAAAGTGCCCAAATAAAAAGAATTCTTCATAGCTTCCAATTGTAATAATTTGTTCTTTTATGAAATTTTATTTATTTATATGTAATATTATCATTAAATTACAATAAAATCAATAATAGCTGTTTACTAATATAAGTTTAATACGAAATAATGTATTATTTCTTTTGAAGTCTTTTTAAGTATTCTGGTGTTTCAAGGTAACCATAATATTTCTCTAGAACATGTAAGTCAAGTTCAATACCATCATTACCTATTAGGGTTTCCTCGTACATAAACTCTCCTTCATTTTCATCCATTGCTAACCCTCCATTTATAAAAAAACTAAATGGTGAATAGTTTTGGATTGCACTAAAAATATTTGCAACAGATTTATGAAGTTCTATATGTATACGTGGTCGCCAATCAACAACCTTATTATCTATTTGATACATACACCTTGGAACTGCACCAACAAACAATTTTACATTGTTCGAAAAAATCATTTGAGGACGTTTTGATGTAGCAGGTATGGCAATTCTTACTCCATAATTCCTTAAACACTTTGGTATATAATGTTTCTCTCCATTTATGCTTAACTGTTCTATTTCTTCAAAATCTAAATCAATTATTTCTACTTGATATTTGCTAATAATATCGCCTAATCCTTCATGCTCCAAATTTTTTTTCAAATATCCATTTGCACTTTCAGCAATTGCGCAAGTACCTCCATTTAAATACACATACTGTATTACATTTGAAAGTAATTTGATATCTGTTCTTGGGTGTCCTTTTTGAGCAGGATGCGCCAAATTAATTTTAATTAATACGTTCTTATCAATATTAACTTTTTCTTTTAGCCCAATCTTATCTAAACATGAAAAATAATCACTTTCAGTCTTGCTTATTAATATCATAATATTTTTCTCCTTCTATTATTACTATTATGTATTATTACATATGAATATTATACTATAATTGCATTTATTTACAAATTACAAGTGTAAGTATTTGTATGAACTTTATTCTTTTTCAGAACACTTAACTTACAGAATATGTTATACTTGATGCATAATGGTAAATTAGAACTAAATCGCTAAAAGCGACGGCTTGGTTTGGTGATTAAATAAAATTTTATGTGGAAAAAATAAGAAGTGAAGTTCTTTCTCAAGGAACTTCACTTCTCACATT
>JARLHR010000247.1 GCA_031292145.1 Clostridium sp.
AGGTTCTTAGTACAAGGTTGTACCATTTACTGCTTGTCAAAATTTTATATTTGGATCATGCAGAAATGGGCACAACCTTGTGCTTAGAACCTTCCAGTGGAAATTTCATAGTCCTGTGGAACAAAAATGTATGGAATTTCGGTAGGATATCACATAAGTCTAAGTTCACATTTGGATATCTATACAATAAAAGTATGCTGTTACAGCTTGTCCTAAGTTTTCTTAGGACAATAATTGTAATAGCATACTTTTATATTAAGTGAAACTAGTTAGTGATATTTGGTATTACTTTTCTAATTTAAAAAGAGCTCCGTTTAATAAAGCATAATGTACTTCTTCATTGTTTTTATTAGTTGTAGTATAAATAGTTGCATTTGCACTAACTCCGTTATAGTTTAAATTAGTAGAAACGCTTGTAACCGTATTACCAGATGCACCTACATTATACTTATTATTAAAATCTGAAGTAGTCATAGTACCTTCAGTAATAGAAGTAGCAGGAATGTCAATGTCCTTGTACTCGATTGATTTATCTTTGATTGTTAATTGCTTTCCTACAAACGAAGATGTTAGGTCAGTTGATAAGTTTCCATTATTTGAAACGCAGTCTCCAACGGTCCAAGTTCCATATAAGTTTTTAGAATATGATGTTGTACTGCTTGAACTAGAACCGCCTGATCCACCAGAACCACCTGATGAACCACCTGAACTGCTTGATGTAGTAGAACCAGTACTAGTTGTTGCAGTTGAAGTAGTGGATGTAGTTGTAGAAGCTGTAGTATTAGTAACTGTAGTATTAGATGTAGCTTCTGAATTTACTTTTTCACCAGTTGTAGCAAAGGTATAATTTACACCGTTAATTGTAACATTTCCAGTTTTCATTGCTCCAGATTCACTTAAGTAATAAGTTTTGCCATTTATGTCAGCTAATCCAGTTTGCATAGCGCCTGATGAATTTAAGTAATACCAAGCACCATTATCAAGTAACCATCCAGTTGCCATAGAACCTGATGAATTAGTATAGTACCATTTACCGCCATCGTTAACCCATCCAGTTTTCATTTCTCCAGAAGGTGCTAGGTAATACCATGCAGTGCCATCATTAACCCATCCAGTTTGCATATTTCCGTCAGAATTAAAGAGGTACCATTGTCCATCTACTGATTTCCAGCCTGAAACATAACTATCCCCTTCAGTGTAGCTCCAATTACCGCTGTTTGATTGTCTCCAAGCGGCTGATGCTCCAGTTGGCAATACAGCTATTGAAGCTACAACTGCCACAGCCATCAATGTAAATAACTTTTTAAGTTCAAATTTTTTCATTTTAACACTCCCTATATAGTATATTATTAGTCAACATTATATTTTATTGGAAAAGTAACTGCATAAAATTTCGACTTCATAATATAATTTACCATGATAATTGGAAAATTTCAAAGAAATTATGAATAATTTGCAAGTGTAAATATAATTTTATTTTGTATACATTTTCATTGTAAATCTGTGAAAGTCAATGAAAATAACGCAAAAAATATTGTAATTAAAGGTTAAATACTATAATATAATCATATGTAGGTTTTAATTTCCAATAGAAGTATTATATTCATAATTTAAAAATACTACACATTCATAATATTGAAAGGGGATATGATGAAAATGAAAATGAAAAAATTATTATCAACAGGAGCGATTGGACTTGCGTTAGCTTGCGTTACATCTGTTGGAGCTTCAGCAGCTGTTATACCAAGTAATGCTGATTTAATAAATATAGCTGTAAAGCAATATGAAAATGGTACAAATCCAGTAGGTGTATTATCAGGAGTTGATAAGAATACTAAAATTAGTTCTATTTTTAGTCAAGAGGTTTTAGATGCAGTTGATTCTGAACTTTCTGGTTATCAATCTGCAGATACACTTGTGACAAAAATTGATAACAATAAAGATAATACAGTAGCAACTGTTATAAATAAGATTATTGCAGATGAAGCGACGTTCACTAAATTCCAAAATAAATTTGTGGAAATTGCACAAAAGGTGCAAGCTATTGATAATAAAGTTGGAGCTGATAGAATAGCAGCAGAAGACAAAGTTGTCGATATAGTAAAAGCATATGATTCAAGTTTTGATGTTACTTTTGGTAAAGATTATCAAGGTAAGACCACCGCGTCTATATCAAAAGGTGGAAGTGTTGTAATTCAACTTAACTCTGATAATTTACAAACAATTATTGATAGAGTTAACAGTATAACTTGGGAACAAGTTAGTGCTGCTAAATTATTATTAAAATAGGAATGAATAAAGCAAAAAAATGCATTTCTAATATCATTGAAATAGCACTAGCGTTTAGTATTGTACTAGCAATATTATCTATATTTCTCAAGTGCGTTATTTTTAACAAGTATACATATACAAGTATGCTCGATAAAAATAATGTTTATGGGCAAGTTAAAGATGCAGTATATGAGAAAATAGATGCTGCATTAAAAGCTAAGAATATTGATTATGATATTAAGGGAGACATATTAACAGAAGATGATATAAAAAGAGAAGCAGATAGTGCAATTACTGGAATTATAGAGTATTTGGAAACTGGTGAAAATAACGTAAAGCCAATAGATACTCAGGTATATAAGCAAAGGGTTGCAGATATTTTGCATTCTACTATAGAGAATATTATAAAACCAACTGATAAAGAAGTATCTTTTAATGATAACTTAAACATTAAAAATACAGCATGTTTTGTAAGCAAACCTCAGGTTAATGAAATGGTGTTTGTTAAAAAAAATCTGCAAGTTGGACAAGATGCCTTAGAAGTAGAAAGATTAATGACAAAAGATGAAGCAGAAGCTAAGGTGAGAGAACTGTTAAAGCAAAAAGGTTTAACAGAAGAACAAGCAATTGAAAAGGCACAGAAAAAAGGCATAACAGAAGAACAAGCATTGAAAATATTGGCTGGTTACGGTATAACAATCGATGATCAACCCAAAGAAAATGATACTAAAAATGAAGCCCAAAATGATACTTCAAGTAACAACAAAAGTCAATTAGACGATAATGGTACTTCTTCTATACAGAATAATAGCAATAATAATACTACAGGAAATTATGCTAATGAAGCAGCCTCAAATAGTAAAGAAGAAGGTTCAACAGCAGATAAAAGTGCCCAAAGTGCTAAAAGTAAGTTAGATATGCTGGAAAACAAACTGATTGATGAAGCAAATAGCAGCATCGAAAAGGAAGTTGAAAAAATAGACATAAATAAAATATTAGAATCTAATAAAGTTGAAAAACTTGCAAAAATAACATCAATAATTTATAAAATGTTTTGGTTATTTATGATTTTACCTATAATTTTTATGGCAATATTGATAAGTATAAATAGGAAAAATTTAAGTTATGGATTAAAACAAATAGGAAGAGCTTTTTTATCAGTAGGGTTAATTTTATCTTTAATATTTGTTGGTGTTTATGTTTTTAAAGTTTACGAAAAAATTAATGTTGGTCCAGTTTACTTTAAAGAAGTAATTTCTTATGCCATAAAATATTTTTCGGCAGTTTTGGCGGAGTATGGGATTATAACAGTCTCGATAGGTATGCTTATGTTTATGCCTATGATTATAAGAAAGTGGAAAACTAGGCGAAAAATTATTACTTAGTAAAATCATTTATTAAATTAGGATTTATAGGTAATAGAATAGTTAAAATAGCGAGATTATTAAGGAGGGTAATATAATAATGAAAAGTTTAAAATTAAGAAAGATAGTTGCAGCAGTAGCAGTAGCAACAACAGTAGCAGCTTTATCTCCAATTGGTGCTTCAGCACAATGGAAGCAAGACTCTAATGGATGGTGGAATACAGAGGGAAATTCATATTCTATTGGTTGGAGAAGCATAGATGGAACTTGGTATAATTTTGATTCAACTGGATATATGAGAACAGGTTGGGTAAATGATGGAGGTACATGGTACTACATGCAACCGTCAGGAGCAATGAAGACAGGTTGGGCAAAAGATGGAGATACTTGGTATTATCTACAGCCATCAGGAGCAATGAAGACAGGCTGGGTAAGTGACGGAGGTACATGGTATTATCTACAATCGTCAGGAGCAATGAAAACAGGTTGGGTTAATGATGGAGGTACATGGTACTTTACAGCAGCATCAGGGGCAATGCAAACAGGTGTAGTGCAAGTTGATGGAAAAGTATATTATTTAGCACCATCAGGAGCAATGCAAACTGGAAATGTAACAATTAATGGAGTAACTTATACTTTTGCAGCAAGTGGAGAAGCAATAGGTGATAAAATACCAACTCCAACTGTAGCATTCTCAGGTTCTGGAGTTGCTACAACACCAACAAACACAGCAGGATCGACAGGTTCAACAGAATCAACAGGATCAACAAGCAGCAGCAGTTCATCAGGCGGCGGCGGTGGTTCAAGCAGCACAGCAGCAATTAGTGCTGTAGAAACACCTAATGCAGATGGAACAACAACTATAAAAGTTACAACTAACTTTACACCAGGAACAACTACTGATGCAAATGGTAATACAGTTTTAAATGATGTATATGTTACTTTAAATGGTAGAGATGCATATATAGATACAGTAAGCAATGGTGTATATAAAATTGCTAAGGGTCAAACAGGAAATGTACAAGTATCTGCAGTTAAATCTGTATATGATAGTAAAAATGTTAAGTTATCTTATACAACTCTTGGTACAGCAACAGTTATAATTAAGTAAAATCTAATAAAATAAGCATTTATATGATGGATTGGTATTAATTATTCAGAATCAACATATAACTGTATTTCATTCATTTTTTTGAATATGTTTTAAGGCACATGAAAGAAAATAGTAGACCAAGCGTACTGATCTGTTATTTTCTTGATTATGCTTAAGTAAAGCAGTAAGAATACAAAATATTCTTACTGCTTTATTAACGTATAAGGGGAAATATAAAATTTTTAATATTGCATAAAGAAGAACTTTTTGCAGATACTAAGGCATATGAAAGAAAATATACTAGTATGCTGACTTATTATTTTTAAAATATGCAAAATTAAAAGGTGAAAAATAGTGTTGTGGAGAGTTTGAGAAATGAATGAAGAATTTATAAAAAATGAACCAATTATAAGATTTGATGATATTTTTGATGTATTAATTAAAAGATGGAAAATGATACTTTCAATAACATTAGCTATAACTTTAATAGCGGCGGGTATCAATTTTTTTCTGATTACACCTAAGTATAAATCAAGTGAAAAGATATTTGTAGGAAAGGAAGATACTAAAGATCAAAATTATAATACTAATGATGTTCAAATGTATCAAAAATTAATAAAGACATATGCGGAATTGATGAAGACGAATGATTTGGTTGATAGGGCAATTAAAGCAGATAATTTAAATACGACTTCAGACAAGGTACTTAAAAATTTATCGGTCACTCCAAGTACTGATACTCAAATCATGGAAATTCAGTATATAGATACAGATAAAACATTGGCAAGAGATGTGGTGAATTCCGTTACAAATGAATTTGTAAGATCATCTACTGCGCTTATACCAAATGGTAAGGTAAAAGTAATAGAAAGTGCAAGAGTACCAGAAAGTCCAGCTAGCCCTAATAAAACTATGAATACAGCTATTGCATTTTTAGGTGGGCTTATTATTAGTGTTGGATTGTCATTTTTATTAAAACTAATGGATAATACATTTAAAACAAAGGATCAGTTAGAAGAAACACTAGGGGTACCTGTTATCGGTGTAATTCCTGATGATTTTGATTGAAGGGGATAATGTTATGTTAGAGTCAAGAAGAATTAAAAAAGCAGTGCAATTACAGGAGTACAAAGGTTTTGTAGTAGAACAAAAGCCAAAATCAATATCAGCAGAAGCTTATAGAACTTTAAGAACGAATATACAATATTCCTCATTTGACAAACCAATAAAAACAATTGTAATCACAAGTGCAGAAGCAGCTGAAGGAAAATCTACTGTATCAGGAAATCTTGCGTTATCATTTGCTCAAAATGATAAGAAGGTTATAATAATAGATTGTGATTTAAGAAAACCTTCAATGCATAAAAACTTTAAAATATCTAATTTAATTGGTCTTTCTGAAGTGCTTATAGGTAAAGAAGAACTAGAAAATGCGATACAAAAGCGTAATGATAATCTAGATATATTACCATCAGGTAAAATTCCACCTAATCCGTCAGAAATGTTAGCATCATCAGCTATGAATAGATTAATAGAAAAATTAAGTGAAAAGTATGATATAATTATTTTAGACAGTGCACCACTTAAGGCAGTTACAGATGCTCAGATACTTTCAACAAAGGCAGATGGAACGATTCTAGTTGTAAGAGCTCAAAGAACTAATAAGGAATCTGTAATCGAAGCTAAAAGTCTCTTAACGAAGGTAGGTGCTAATATAATAGGAACTGTTTTACATGCAGTTGAAAATACTAAGGGAAAATATTACTATTATTATGGAAGTGATGAGAGTAGTAATAAGGCACAATCAAAAAAATAATAAGTAGGAGTAAATATGATATTAGATATTCATTCACATATAATACCAGGAATTGATGATGGATCAAAAAATATGGATATGACGTTAGAGATGCTAAGGAATGCAGAGAAAGATGGTACTTCTGGCATCATAGCCACACCGCATTACTTGCTAGAGTATGGTGAAGCTGTGATTTCAGAAGTAAAAGCATTCGTTGAAGAAATTAATTCTATTATAAACAATGAAGGAATAAATTTAAGGGTATATAGTGGACAAGAAGTTTATTATACCGAAAAAATAATACAAAATTATATAGAAGGAAAGATTGGAACTTTAAATGATTCAAAATATATGCTTATTGAATTTCCTATGAGAAGATTTGATGATGATATTTTGGATGTAATTTATGAACTTCAAATTAGAGATATAACGCCAATAATAGCCCATCCTGAAAGATATAGACCTATTATAGAAAAACCTTCATATATTAATAAATTTATTAATGAGGGATACTTATTTCAAATGAATGCAGGAAGTTTAGAAGGAAAGTTTGGTGGAGATGTAAAAAAGACTGCCGAAATTCTTTTACAGAATGAAATATACAATTTTATTGGATCAGATGCTCATAACACGAAAAGCAGGAATACAGGATTATCCAATGCAATAAATTTAGTCAATAAGTATGACAATAATATTGAAAATATATTTGAAGATAGTTCGAGAAAAATTCTAAATAGTGAACATGTTGATTTTTTAGGTCAAAGAATTAAAGAAAAGAAATCAATATTTTCATTTTTTAAAAATTAATATGATACTATAAAATATATACTAACTAATGAAATATGGTGTAAAAGAATATTGTATAGTTAATCCTATATTAAATACTGTTATGTTAAATACATTAAATTAAGATAAAATGTATGAACAAAGCCTAGTTAAAATTGAAACTGGAATTGTTAAATCAAAACTTTTTGAAGAATTTGGAGTTGATATAGGAGAGTTGTTCAATTAGAGATCTGAACGGGGGAAGAGTATACTGAAAAGCAAGTGAAAATTAAATATATAAGCATAGCACTAAATGATTATTTGATGCTATGCTTATTTTTGTTTTCTTTCATATGACTAAATATTTCAAAATAATACGACACAATGTAACAATGAAAAATATAACTGCTTAACTATACATATTCTGCATAAATAACAAACAATTAATAATTAACTTCTTACATAGACTGTGTTATAATTTGTTCATGTCAGAAATTCACTAAAATATTAATTAGAATTTGTATTAAATACAAAATAAAAATAAAAATAAGTAATATTTTAGTAATAAAATCATAGGAGGGATATGCTTGCAACAAATCAACATAGAAAGACAAGGCGTTTTGTTTAGAGATCAGATTCAAACAAGAAGAGGATATTGTTTTTTTAAGAGAATGATGGACATAGTATGTTCACTGGTTGGGATAATAGCATTAATTCCAGTATTCTTTATAGTAGCACTTGCAATTAAAATTGAATCAAGAGGACCAATAGTTTTTGTACAAAAGAGAGTAGGTAAGGACGGCAAAACTTTTGGTATATATAAGTTTAGATCAATGGTAGTTAATGCAGAAGAATTAAAAGACAAGCTGTATGATAAAAACGAAATGAACGGACCAATGTTTAAAATGAGAGAAGATCCTAGAATAACTAGAGTTGGTAAATTTATAAGAAAGACAAGTATAGATGAACTTCCTCAGTTAATTAATGTGTTAAGAGGTGAAATGAGTCTAGTAGGACCAAGACCATCAATTTCAAGTGAAGTTAAACATTTTGAGGATTGGATGCTACAAAGATTAAGTGTTAGGCCAGGACTTACTTGCTACTGGCAAGTGTCAGGAAGAAATGACATTGAATTTAGAGATTGGATGAAACTTGATATTAAGTATATAGAAGAGAGAAGTATGTTAGTTGATATAAAATTAATATTTAAAACATTTTTTGTACTATTTGGTGATGAGCACGCAAGATAGAAGGAGGAATGACTAAATGGAGATATGTAATAACGAAATGAAGATATGTTTTGTAACATCAAGTGGAGGTCATTTAACACATCTAATGCAATTGAAGGAATGGTGGAAGGACAAGGACAGATTTTGGGTTACTTTTGATAAGGAAGATTCAAGATCTATATTAAATGATGAACGTAAATATTGGTGCTATTTCCCTACTAACAGAAGCATTAAAAATCTTATTAAAAATACATTTTTATCAATAAAAGTATTGCTTAAGGAAAAACCAGATTTAATTATTAGTACGGGGGCTGCACCTGCTATACCATTCTTTTATATAGGGAAATTATTAGGTGCAAAAGTAGTTTATATAGAAGTATATGATAGAATTGATAAACCGACTATAACAGGAAAACTAGTTCATCCAATAAGTGATTTATTAATATTACAATGGGAAGAACAAAAGAAATTCTATTCTAAAGGCCAAGTTATAGGAGGGATATTTTAATGATATTTGTAACTGTAGGAACACACGAACAAGGATTAGATAGATTACTAATAGAGCTTGACAGGTTAGTAGAAACAGGAGAAATAAAACATAAGGTATTTGCTCAAATAGGATACAGCAACTATATTCCTAAAAATTATGAATATAAAAAATTACTAGGCTATGATGAAATGGAGTCATATGTAAGCAAGAGTGATATAGTCATAACCCATGGTGGCCCAGGAAGTATATTTCAAGCATTACAGTATAATAAAGTGCCAATAGTGGTACCAAGGAATCCAGAATTTAAGGAACATGTTGATAATCATCAAATACTTTTTACAAAAAGACTAGAAAATTCAGATAAAATTATAGCAGTATATGATATTGGTGAATTGGCGTCTAAAATTAATAATCATAAAGAATTGAGTTTAAAATGCAAAATTGATAATTCTGGAAAAGATAATTTTATCAGAAGTTTTGATAAATTGATTGTTAGATTATAATTTACCGCTAGAGATATTAAATATGAAGTCTATACTTAACCGAAATTAGATACATGTTTATTTCGCAAGAATATGAAAATTGCGCTGAAAGCACTAAGCAGAAGGTTGCATCCACTTATGCTTGCTCCAAATATTCATTTAGACAAGCATAAGTGGAACAACCTTCAGCTAAGTGCTTTTGACAGCTCATTTTCAAATGCTTGCTGCACAAACATGTATCTAATTTCTTTGTTTGGATATGCTTTTAAGTTGAAATAACTGAGAAAATTATCTAAATTTAAGTGAATTGCTGCAGTAGAAATAAGTAACATATTGTACTCCGATTTCTCGTCCAGTAAATGTATATATATATATCCCTTTATAAGACTTTGAGTGCACATCTATACCAGAAATCAAATACATTTGTGTGAAACAGGCATTTGAAAATTTCGATGCTAAAAGCACTTAGAGGTAGGTTGTTCCACTTTTGCTTGTCCGATCGAATGATTGGAGCAAGCTAAAGTGGGTGCAACCTACCTCTTAGTACTTTCAGCGAAATTTTCATAGTCCTGTGGAACACAAATGTATTTGATTTCGGTAGATTGCATTATATTTACATAGAAATTTACTTTGTGGGAAATAATTTAAATAGAAATTTAATTTAGAGGAGTAAGCAATGAATATATTATATGTTAACAGGGGAATGGGTGTAGGTGGAGTTGAAAAATGTATTATTGAACTAACAAAATTATTTAAGGATGACAATAAAATTGTAGTAGCCAGCATGGGGGGAGAATTGGTAAAGGAACTAGAGGATATGGGAATTAAGCATTATAAAATCGTAAATACTGATTCTAAAAACGTGTTAGATATATTTAAGAATTTAAGAATTATAAATAAGATACTTAAAGAGGAGAAAATAGATTTAATACATAGTCATCACCGAATGACAACCCTTATCGCAAAAATAATATCAAAAATTAGTAAAGTTCCAATTGTTCATACGCAACATTTATGTATTGAGGATAAATTTAAATTTACTAAGATGACTTTAGATGGTGTTAGTACCATAACAGTGAGCAATGGTGCTAAAGAAGCTTTAGTAAATAAATGCGGTTTAGATGAAAGTAAAATAACTACTATTTATAATACTATCAATATTGAAAATGCAAACCAAGAAATAGATGCAACATTGCTCAAACTAAAGACTGATAATAGGTTTGTTGTAGCACAGATTAGTAGATTAATAGATTATAAAGGTGTATATGATTTTTTAAATATTGCTAAAAGTGTTAGCCAAGAAGAAAGTAATATAAGATTTGTTCTTATAGGTGATGGAGAGGAAAAAGAAAATATAAGAAGCTTTGTAGAAAAAAATGCACTAAAGGATATAGTATTTGTTTTGGGAAATAAAGATAATGTCATAAATCAATTAAAATATATAGATTTAGTATTATTATGTTCGTATATTGAAGGATTGCCATTAACACCTTTAGAAGCATTTTCGCAAGGAGTGCCAGTTATTGCAACTAATATACCAGGTACAAATGAAGAAATTGAAAATGGAGTAAACGGGTATTTGGTTGAAATGAAAGACATTGATGGATTTAAGAAAAAAATAATGAATATATATCACAATAAAGAGGAATATATAATAATGAAGAAAAGATGTGTAGAAATATTTAATAAAAAATTTAATGGTGAGATATATTTTAATTGTCATTTAGATGTATATAAGGCACTTCTAAAAGAAGCAGGTAAGAGATAATGATAGGTAAAGTTGTTAAATATATAAAATCCTTTATTAGAATTGTAATAATGAAATTAAGGCTTGGAAGGCAAGTAAAGTTTAAATTAAGTAATATAAAATCTTTGTATATAGGAAAATGCGTAAGGGTTAACATAAACAAGGGCTATGAGCTATGCTTTGGAGAAAATGTATATATTGATGACTTTTGTAGGTTAGAATGTGTGGAAGGAAATATATATATTGGAAATAATACTTTCATTAATACTAATTGCAATATAATATCTTTGACTGGAATACATGTTGGCAATGATTGCCTTTTTGGATCTAATATTGGCATTTATGATCATGATCATCGTTATGATATGCAGGGAATAACTATTACAAAACAAGGCTTTACAATGGAAAAAATAAAAATAGAAGATAATGTTTGGATAGGTAGCAATTGTACTATTACAAAAGGCGTAACTATAAAAAGTGCAATAATAGTAGCAGCAAATTCAGTTGTTACAAAGGACTTAGAAGTGTTAGGGGTTTACGGTGGGGTTCCCAGTAAGTTAATAAAGAAATTATAGAGAAAGGAGAAAAGAAAGTTTTTCTTTTTTAATATTTTATTTGAGATATTATTATTTCAAAATTGCCTTTTTTCGATTTTTCCAAGCATTACATATATAGACGCGGTATGCACAATTTTGTTAATAATTTTAACTTTGTGTGCATTGATGAATAAATTTCGTAAAAGTGCACTTCTAAAAATGGAAAAAAGAATTATAACTTTTGTGTTAATTTTTATGATTATAGGAGTAGTGAGCACAGTTATTTTTAAAATTCAGCCTGAAAGTGATGCCGTTTATAAAGATGCTTTTAATATTATAAAGTTTCCGATTTTTTATATATGCACACTGATATTATCTAACGGGTTAGATAAAAAAAAGCTATTAACAAGTATAGCTAAAAGATCGCGGATTTATATAAATATTATATTTGTATTTTCAATCATTAATATATTTTTTTCAATAGGAATGAATAATGATGTGAGATACGGATTAAGAAGCTTTAGATTTTTATTTAGCCATGCAACTTATTTAGTTTCATCTATGGTAATCATGATGTGTGTGATTTTAGCAGATCAGCATAAAAAGTGGGATTCAATAATTATCTTTGAGTCTATAGTTATATTAATTTTAAGCTTTAGAAATAAAGCATTTGTATTTATTTTAGCATATTTTCTAGGAAAACAAGTAATGAGGTATTTGAGAAACATAAAATTAAAACATATATTATTACTTGGAATATTTGGAGTTTTGATAAGCTACAAAAAAATATTGGACGTTGCATCCTATGGGCTTATAGCTGCAAGACCTGCCCTTTATATTGTAGGATGGGAATTGGCCTGTAATTACTTTCCATTTGGATCCGGATTTGGAACCTTTGCATCATATTTATCAGGTAAATATTATTCGCCTATATATGAAATGTATTCGATTAACAATGTAAATGGATTAACAAGTGATATGTATGATTATATTGCTGATACATTCTGGCCATATATTTATGGACAGTTTGGATTTATTGGATTAGGAATATTTATTGCTATATTAATATCTATATTTATATCAGTAAAAAAACGATATTACTTAAGTCAAAGCAACATGCTGGCAGCTTTGCTACTATTTTCATATATTCTAATTGCAAGTACGGCGGAAGCAATTTTTACTGATGTTACGGGGATAGCTAGTTTTATGGCTTTGGGGACTTATTTAGGTGAGAATAGAATTCGCACTAAACTTCAATATAATAAAAATTATAACAATAATAATAGTAGTAGCAATGCTATAGATAGACGGAGGATAAGATGAATACTATACCTAAGGTAATACATTATTGCTGGTTTGGAGGAAAAGATAAACCGCAGTTAATTGGAGAATGTATAAATTCATGGAAAGAAAATTTGCCAGACTACAAGATAATAGAATGGAATGAAAAAAATTTTAATATAGAAGAATTTGATTTTAGTAAAAAAGCATATAACGCTAAGAAGTGGGCATTTGTGGCGGATTACTGTAGAATTTGGGTTTTGTATAATTACGGTGGAATATATTTAGATACGGATATGGAGGTTTTGAAAAGTTTAGATGAATTTATAAAAAATGAATCTTTTGCAGGAATAGAAAGAGACCAAATAATAAATGCTGCTATATTAGGTGCTAAAGCTAAAAATGAATTTATAAAAAAGATTATTAATTATTATGATGATATAGATTTTATGGATTATATAGATGATTTGGAGAAAATAGCTATACCAAATATCATTACTGAATTGGCTGCACATGAAGGATATATGGGAAATAAAAAAATAGAAAATGTAAGAAATATAATTACAATTTATTCGAAGGAATACTTTTATCCTAAGAATCATTCATGGGAAAGGGCTGATATTACTAAAAATACATATACCATACATCATTATGAGGGATCATGGAGAAGTAAAACTAAAATAGGCAAATCAAAGTTTAAACAAATTTTAATTAACATATTTGGATATGAAAGAATTATTAAATTAACAGAGAAATTTAATAAATAAGTATTAGGCACAATCAAAGCGTATCTTTGGTCTATTATTTTTTTAATGTGCCTTATATATGACGGCTAGGGAGGTAGGGCGTTGGACTTAAGTATAATAATACCTGTGTATAATTCAGAAAAAACTATATCTAAATGTATTGATAGCATATTAGAACAAGATTTGAAAGAGAAAGAGATAATACTGATTGATGATGGATCTAGAGATAATTCACTACATATATTATTGGAATATGAACGGAAATATGATTGTGTTAAGGTAATAGCCCAAGATAATATGGGGCAAGGAGTAGCTAGAAATAATTGGATAAAAATTGCAAAAGGAAATTATATTACTTTTATTGATAGTGATGATTATATATCTGGAACTGATTCATATTCTAGATTTATAAAAAAATGTTATGAAAATAATTTGGATATATTGATTTTTAATTATGTAATAGTTAAAGACAATATAAAAAATGACGTAGTTACATTACAAGAAAATATAGTTTTTTCCAAGGAAGAAGTATTAAATAAATTTTTATTAACAGATGAAGTAGAAGGATATAGCTGGAATAAAATATTTAATAGCAAACTTTTTAAAGAAGGTGGTATTAGATTCATAGAAGGAAAGAAATATGAAGATATACCATTAGTAATAGAAGCAATAATGTTAAGCAGTAAAATAGAATTTGATAATAGTAAAGTGTATAACTATGTTATAAATTATTTATCAACAACTCAAAATATAAATATAAATACGTTAAATGATGAAGCGTGCTCTATGGAACTTATTATAGATAAATTAAAGGAAATGAATTCTGATAAAATAAATTCCGGTCTTAAAGTTTACATTAGAAATAGACTGAAAATATATTCAATATACAGGTTTAAAAATTTGATAAAAGGAAAAATAAAGTTAAGTGAATTTTTGAGTATTAATAAAAAATATATTCAGTTGTTAAGAAAAGTGCTATAAGGATATTTCAATATTTTTAAGGTCTATGAAAGAAAATAGTCTAGCATGCTGACCAAGGCACAATCAAAAAAATAATAGACCAGCATGTGCCGTATTATTTTTGAATATTCCTGAAGAACAATAGTAGGGGGAGCATATTAATGAAGGAGATTAGTGTAATAGTTCCTGTATATAATGTAGAAAAATATTTAGAAAAGTGTGTAGATTCAATATTATCACAGACCTTTAAAGATTTTGAGGTAATATTAGTTGATGATGGCTCTAAAGATAGATGTGGAATTATATGTGATAAATATGAAAGTTTAGATAATAGAGTGAAGGTAATTCATAAAACAAATGGTGGATTAAGTTCCGCAAGGAATTCTGGATTAGAAATTGCAAGTGGAGAATATGTAGCATTTGTAGATAGTGATGACTGGATAGATAAAAGCATGTATAAGGAGTTATATAATGAAGCAAAAAAACATAATGCAGATATAGTTCAGTGTAAATTTATAAAAGCCAAAGATGAAAATGTAAGCATATATAATAATGAATCTAATGAAGCAGAAGTAATAAGGAATTTAGAGGCGTTATGTAATTTATATAACGAGAAATGCATTGAAACAGTAGTGACGTGGAATAAATTATATAGGCGTTATTTATTTAATGATATAGTTTTTCCAAATGGGAAAATACATGAGGATCAATTTACTACATATAAGTTATTATATAAAGCCAATAAAGTAGTTTTAGTAGATAAAGAGCTTTATTATTATAGGCAGACTCCTAACAGTATAATGAATAGTGATTTCAATATGAGCAGATTAGATTTTTTAGAGGCATTAGATCAAAGATTAGAATTTTTTAAGAAAATAAATAATGAATTATTATATAAACAAACTATAAAAACATATGTAAATGTTTTAAAAGAATATTACTTTAAATGCCAAAATAGCAAAAATGAAGAGCAAATCCTGAAAATAATTAGAGAGAAATATAAGAAAAAGTTTATTGAATATATGAATAATAATGAAGTTGGTTTTAAAGATAAAGTAATTAATACTATTTTTTTAATAAGTCCAGGTATTTATAAAAATATGAAAAAAATGATTGAATAGGGTGAGAAGCTAGTGAAAGAACCTTTGATAAGCATAATAGTTCCTGTTTATAATGCACAAGAATATTTATCAAAATGCATCGAATCAATTCTGAATCAAACAATGGAAGATTTTGAATTAATACTAGTTAATGATGGTTCAAAGGATAAATCCCCTGAAATATGTGATGAATATTCTCTGAAAGATAGTAGAATAAAGGTTATACATAAAAAAAATGAAGGTGTTAGTATAGCTAGAAATACTGGTATAAACATTTCAAAAGGCACGTATATAGTTTTTTCTGACAGTGATGATTACGTCGATGATGATTGGTGTTATGAAATGTACAAAGAAATAATAAATAATAAGAAGGTCCTGGTAATAAGTGGTATTACTATACATAATATTAGAAAAAATAAGAATATAATTAATAAATTGAATGTAACTTCAAGTACAAACATTTCAAGGATAAAGAAAAAGGATTTCTTTATTCTCTATCAAAAACAATTAATAAGTTCGCCCTGCAATAAGATGTACATAACAAAAATAATTAAAGATAATAATGTACGATTCAAAGAAAATTTAACACTGGGAGAAGACTTGTTATTTAATCTAGAATATTTAAAGTTTATGGATGAAGATATAATTGTAGTTAATAAGCCACTATATAACTATATTTTAACGGATAAAGAAAGCTTAGATAATAGATATTATGAAAATCTTTTTGAAATATACAATATGCAATACCGTGAATTATATAGTTTTATGGAATTATTTAATGCAGATATAAAAGCATATGAAGCCTCCTTTTATTCATCATATTTTTATATGTTAATGCGTGTGTTACATAATACGTTTAATAAAAAAAATAAAGCATTATTTTTTGAGAAGATAGATTTAAACTCTAAAATTTTAAGAAGCAAGGAATTTAAAATGTGTTTGGAAAAGATTGATAGGAATGCTTATAATAAAATGCATTTGCGTATACTTGAATCAGGAAATTATTACTTAGAATATGTATATGATAAATTAGTAAATATAAAAAACTTTAGTAAAGAATTGACCATGAAGGAGCAATAACATATGAAGATAAATATAAAACATATAAGTAATACCTTTAATTATGGCAGCTGCATGATGGCTATAACATTAATATCAAAAATTAATGAAAATGTTGAGAATGTTGATTTTTATGTAGATGCAGCTAGTGATATAGATTTAGAAATATTAAAAATGGAAACGAATATTAATAATATCCTTAGAGATAATGTAGAACGCAGCGATAATTTTATAAAAAAGTGCATAAATAAATTAAAACGAATTAAACTAAATAAGATTGTAGAAAAAATAAATACTGTGATTGTTATTGGTGGAGACGATATATCTGAATATTACGGAATAGAATATTTGGAAAAAGAATTGTATCGGCTAAGAGAAGAAAGTAAAAGCAAAAATATAATTTTATTAGGACAAACCATGGGACCGTTTACTGGAAATAGAGGTCGGCTTGCTATGGAAAGTCTTAAAAATACTAAAATTTATACTAGAGATAATAAGTCATTAGATTATTTATTAGGACTTAGTTTTAAGAATGTAAGAGCAGGCAGAGATTTAGCTTTTTATAAATTACCTATGCAATTTATGGCTAAGAGCATATTAAATAAATATAACATAAATAAAGAAGAATACATTACTATTGTTCCTTCAGGGTTAACTAAATGTTACACGAAAAATTTTGAAAAGTACATTGTAGAGCAAGTAAACATAACAAAAAAAATATTAGATAATCATAAGTTAAGTGATAAGAAAATAGTATTTTTACCACATGTATTAATTCCTGAACACGTAGATGACCGATTGATCATCAGAGAAATAGTTAATAGATTAGATGAAAAATCTAAGATGAGAATTATTCCTATTGATGATGCAATGTTACCATCAGAGGCAAGAGAAATTTTAGGTAATGGTATATTTACAATAACAGGTAGAATGCATGCGGCAGTATCAACTTTTTATATGAGAAAACCAGCTATCTCATTATCGTATAGTGTAAAGTATGCGGGGGTAATTGGTGAGGGGTTAGATATGAATGAATTAGTTATTGAATCTGCTGATGAAAAGTTATGGAACAGTGGAGACATAAGTAAACTTGCAGATGAAAAAGTTAATTTTGTTTTAGATAATTATGATGAAATAGTTAAAAAAATAGATATCAAAGTTTCAGAAACTATCAAGATAGTAGAAGAAGAATTAGAGGATGTAGTATGTAAAATAAGTAAGAAGTAAGAAGTAAGAAATAAGAAGTAAGAAGTAAGAATTGAGAATTGACAATTAAGGGGAAAAGGCTTTATGAAAATATTTGTTAAAAATCCCTTTTAATATTTGAATTTGGAGTTGCAATATTATGCGGATAGAGAATTCTTTAAAAAATTTTGGGTCAGGTTTAGCAATTAATTTAATAAATAATCTGCTAGCATTTCTTTCAAGAACTATATTTATAAATGTTCTCGGAAAGTCATATTTAGGGGTTAACGGTTTACTTACGAATGTTCTCTCTATGTTATCATTAGCAGAACTGGGAATTGGAACTGCTATTAATTTCAGTCTATATAAACCAGTAGCAGAAGGAGATACTAAAAAGATAGAGTTACTTATGCGTTTTTATAAAAAGGTATATAGATGGATTGGATTATTGGTCTTTTGCGTTGGGTTAATATTAATGATGTTCTTGAATGTAATAATAAAGGATCCTGGAGATGTGAAAAATATAAAGCTTATATTTTTTATATACCTTGTTAATACTTCATATTCATATCTTATGAGTTATAAAAACACATTACTTAGTGCAAATCAAAAAGATTATTTATTAACTTCCGCAAACATAATTTTTAGTATACTGACAATGGTAGCACAAATGGTGGTATTATTAATAGCTAAAAATTATATCGCGTATTTATTAACTAATATGCTTATGCTGTTTATTCAAAGGCTTTACATAAATGATAAGATTACTAAAATGTATCCAATCTTAAAGGTGAAAAATACAGAAAAACTTCCAGAGGAAGACTTACAAGCAATAATTAAAAACGTAAAAGCAGTGGCGTTTCACAAAATTGGAGATTATTGTATAAATGGAACGGATAATATAGTGATTTCAGCATTTATAAGTGTAAGTATGGTTGGATTATATTCAAATTATTCAATGATAATTACCATGGTGAATGGGATGATAGTAATGTTTTTTAATAGCATAACTGCAAGCCTTGGAAATTTAATAGCAACAGAATCAGATGAAAAGAAAATTGAGATTTTTGAAATAATAAATTTTATTGCATTTTGGTTATTTGGTTTTGCAACAATTTGCTTTTATAATTTGTTGAACCCTTTTGTAGAACTTTGGCTCGGAAAAGATTATTTGATTTCCAGCAGTATATTAATAATAGTTTTATTAAACTATTATTTAACTGGGATGAGAGTTCCTATATATGCAGTTAAAGCAGCATCTGGAATTTACGATGAGGATAAGTATACACCCTTAGTTCAATCAGTGGTTAATTTAGTGTTATCTGTTATATTGGTTCAAACCTGGGGATTGTCTGGAGTGTTTATGGGGACACTAGTTTCAAGTATAGTGCTACCATGCTGGCAAAGACCATACATTGTATGCAAATATGCCTTAAAAACTTCTTCTAAAGGATATTTTATAAAATATACACAATATCTAATAACGATAATAGCAGTTACGCTGCTAATATCAAAAATATTAGATGTATTTTTATTAGGAGGTAAAGTTACTAATTTTATATTTAAAATGTTCATATGCACAGTTATTCCTAATATTACATTTCTTCTATTATTCAGAAAGACAAAAGAATTTAAATATGTAGTAGGCATTGTAGAGAGGATCTTAGGAGGAAAATCAAAATGGATAAAATGGTTAGCATAATAACTCCGTGTTTTAATGGAGAAGAATTTGTAGGCAGATACCTAGAATCTATATTAAATCAAACATACAAAAATGTGGAATTAATATTTGTAAATGATGGTTCAACTGATAGGACAGAAGATATTGTTAAGTCATATATTTCAAAATTTGAGGAAAATAAAATGCAGCTTAAATATATTTGCCAAAAAAATGGAGGGCAGGCAAGTGCTTTAAATAAAGGACTTGAAATTTTTCGGGGAGATTATTTAACATGGCCTGATTCTGATGATATATTGACAGCGGATAGTATAGAAAAGAAAGCATTATTTTTAGAGGATAATAAGGAATATGGGTTAGTAAGAACTGATGGGGCTATAGTTAAGGAAAATAATTTAAGTGAAATTGAAGGATATTTTGCAAAAGATAATCCTAATAAGTTAAAAGAAGACTTGTTTTTAGATCTTATTACAGAGAACAAGGTTTGGTTTGCACCAGGCTGCTATATGGTGAGAAGGGCATCATTTCTAGAGGTTAATCCTAATAAAACAATATATGAAACTAGGGCAGGACAAAATTGGCAAATGTTACTGCCTATTACTTATAAGTATAAGTGTGGTTTCATCGATAAACCATTATATCTGTATGTAGTTAGAGAAAATAGCCATTCACATAGCATAACAGATTATGAAAAAATGTTGAAACGTTGTGATGAACATGAAGATATATTGATAAATACAATTGAGTCTATAAATATGATAGTAGAAGAAAAGAAGAAATATATAAGTATCGTAAAAGAAAAATATATTAGGAAAAAGTTAGACATTGCTAGTGAATTTAAGGATAAAAATTTAGCAGATAAACAATATAGGATATTGAAGAATAATAATATGGACAATAGAGATGATTTTATCAAATACTTAAGTTGTAAAAATAAGTTAGTGGATAGTGTAATTAAAGGATTTGGGAAAATAAGAAGCATGAAATAATGTACAATTGTTCATTATCAATTGAAAAGTTATGGGCGTAACAAATTTTCTTTAAATGTACTGAAAGAGGTGATTCGCTTAATGATTAATATAGTTAAAAAGTCAGAGTGTTCAGGATGTTATTCATGTGCAAATATATGCCCTAAAGAATGCATAAACATTGAAGCTGATGATGAAGGTTTTTGGTATCCATCGGTTAATAAAGATATGTGCATAAATTGCAATTTATGTGAAAAGGTATGTCCTGTAATTAATAATCCTAAAACTGAAAAGATACATACTATAGCATATGCTTGTAGAAATAAGGATGAACAAACTAGGAAAACTAGTTCATCAGGAGGAGTATTTACATTATTGTGTGAAGAAGTAATTAAAAGAGGCGGAGTAGTATTTGGTGCTGCTTTTGATGAAAATTTTGAGGTTAAACATATACAGGCAGAAACCTTGGAGGAATGCCAAAAGTTAAAAGGTTCAAAGTATGTACAAAGTAAAATAGGAAATACATATACGCAGGCTAGGGAATTTTTAGATTCGGGAAGGTTAGTTTTATTTAGTGGAACACAATGCCAAATAAAGGGGCTAAATTTATTTTTAATTAAGAATTATGATAATTTAATAACTTCAGAAATAATTTGTCATGGAGTACCAAGTCCTAAAATTTTTAAACTGTATAGAGAGAATCTTAAAAATAAATATAATTCAAACATTAAAGATATACGATTTAGAGATAAATCATTAGGTTGGAATAAATTTAGTTATGTCACAGAGTTTGAAAATAATGAAATTTACTCAAAAACTTTGCATGATGATATATATATGACAGGATTTTTGAAAGACTTATATTTAAGGCCATCATGTTATGATTGCAGGGCAAAAAATTTTTCCAGTAACAGTGATATTTCATTAGCAGATTATTGGGGCGTAGAAAAAAAACATCAAGAATTTGATGATGATAAGGGAATATCATTAGTTTTAATAAACACTAAAAAGGGGAAAGATATATTTGAAAAAATAGCCTGTGACATGGAAGTTATGGAAACAGATATGGAGTACGCTATTAGCAATAACCCATGCATTGTAAGGCCAGTTAAATACAATGTAAATAGAGAAAAGTTTTTTAAGTCGGTAAAAGGAAAAAATTTAGAGGGTCACATAAGGAAATATACAAAAGTTCCATTTGCTCAAAGGGTAAAGGGAAAAATACGGTATAGTTTAGAGAAGATTAAAGAATTTTAAAGTGTTAGGCACATGAAAATGGCCTGGCAAATGGACTTGTTATTTTTTTGAATGTGCCTTATATATAATGGACAATTGTCAATTGGAGTGTGGTGCAGCCACTTTGTTTTACAAAAGACTGATGGAAGGTGATAATATATGTGTTTACTAGAGCTAAAAAATGTTAGTAAGTACTATAAATTGAATATAAAAGATAAATTTTATGCACTGAATCATATTAATCTGAATTTTAATAGAGGTGAATTAGTATCTGTTATTGGAGAATCGGGCAGTGGAAAATCTACATTAATGAATTTGATTGGAGGATTAGACTCTAATTATTCTGGAGAAATAATTGTAGATAAAAAAGATCTTAATAAATTTAAAAAAATAGAACTTGATAGATATAGAAAAAATAAAATTGGATTTGTTTTTCAAAGCTTTAATTTAATATCACATTTATCTGTTTTGGATAATGTAACAATAGCCATGACTTTATCCAATGTTAGAAAAAAGGAACGAATTAAGCGTGCAAAAGAAATATTGACTGAACTCGGATTAATAAACCATATGAATAAAAGACCCAATCAATTATCAGGAGGTCAAAAGCAAAGGGTTGCTATTGCAAGAGCTTTAGTTAATGATCCTGAAATAATTATTGCTGATGAGCCTACAGGCAGTTTAGATTCTAAGACATCCATGCAGGTATTGGAAGTATTGAAGGATATTGCTCAAAGTGGAAAGCTTGTAATCATGGTTACTCACTCTGAAAAGGTAGCCGCTTGTTCCAGTAGAGTAATTAGAATAGCAGACGGTAAAATAATTGAGGATAATGAAATTTATAAATTAGAGAGCAGCTTTGATGAAGAAAAAACTAATGTAAATAAAAAAAGGCAAAAATTAAGTATTATATCAGCTATTATGCTGGCTCTTATTAATATGAAAAAGAAATCAATACGTAATATACTTATTTCAATTGGAGCTAGCATTGGAATAATGGGAGTTATTTTAATGCTATCCTTTGGTAATGGGGTTAAATCATATTTTAACAATACTATGAACAGTTATGTTAATCCCTTAGTGGTAGAAGTTAATATGCCTAGCAATGATCAGGAAACCGTTAATTTAGATGTTACTGCCATACAAAAACCACAGATTAATAATCAAAATTCATTTGAAGATAAGGATATACAGGCTTTATCTAATATAGAAAATGTGTCATCCGTAGAAAAAGGTTATGATATAATTTCTATGGGGGTTAATTCTTTAACTTATAATGGTCAAACAAGTGATTTAATGCGTATTTCAACTATATCATCAAATATAATAAGTTCAAATATTCAAGAAGGGACTTTGCCTAAAGAAGGTGAAGTATTAATTAATAAGTCTGCAAGCGATAAGCTTGGAGGTGATGTAATTGGGAAAAAAGTTAGTATGCATATTTTAGTAAATCAAAAAATTTTAGATAAAGATTTTACTGTAAGTGGAATTTATACTGCAGTTGGCGCAGATTTAACTGCAATAATGAAATCTGCTTTTTTGAATTATTCAGATTTAGAAAAATTATATTCAGATAATGGCTATACATTAAAACCAAATGCGGTTTATCTTAATACAAAAAGTGATAAAAATACAGCTGGAATTAAAGATAAGGTTAAGGAACTTGGATATGTAGTGTCTTCCCAAGAGGAAATGACAAAATTATTTGATCAAATGATAAGCATTTTAACATATGTATTATCAGGAGTTGCAGCAATATCTTTAGTAGTATCAGCAATTATGATAATAGTAGTAATGTATATTAGTGTTGTAGAAAGAACAAAGGAAATAGGAATAATTAAAGCCATTGGTGCAAGGAGAAAAGATATAAGAAGGATTTTTGTTTGCGAAGCATTTTTAATTGGAGTCTTTAGCGGTATTATAGGAGTGGCATTTGCATTTTTTCTAATGCGAGGTATAAATATTATGTCAAATAGATTGTTTAAGATTAATTTAGTTTTAATAAAAAAATCTTATGCGGTATTTGGCGTAGTAGTAAGTGTTGTTATAAGTACATTGTCTGGATTATTGCCAGCAAATAAAGCTGCTAAGCTTGATCCGGTGGAATCTTTAAGGAGAGAATAGCTAAGTGGTGAGAAGTAAGGGGTAAGAGGTAAGAAGTAAGGGTTAAGAGGTAAGAAGTATAAGTATAAAAACTCGAAGAGTTTTATCCATAACTCTTACCTATTAACTATTAACTCTTACCTCTTAATTCATTCACAAATTACTATCCATATGAAGATTCATAATAGTTTATAATTTGATATTTATTGACATCGCACAAATCCATCTTCATAAATAATTAGACCATTATCACGGAATATATCACCAGTAATAAAGTCTTTACATGAAAAGCATACTCCGTTTTCTTGGAATTCTTTTATTTTTTCTCTTCTTTGTTTTAATAATAATTCATCATTCTCATCTAACTTTTTTACGTACATTCTCATACCCCTATTTATGCAAATTACTAGTGTTTATTAGAATATAGTTTTTGTGGCACTTATTATAACATATTTTGAAAAAATTACACATATTATACAGGTATTTATTTGATTGTGCCTAAATCAGAGAATAATTAATTTTTAGCAATTTATATAAAATTACTTAAAGAATATAATTTATGTGCTATAATATTGCTTATTATGAATTTGGGAGAATTATAAGGAAACTCATTGAGAAGTTTATTTATTGTATGTTATTTGATTTTTGATAAAGAATAATGTATTTAATTAGTTAAGAGTTAAGAGTTAAGAGTTAAGAACTAAAAACTAAGAGTTAATGATGAAATCCTTGAACGGTATTTCTAAAAATATTTTTTAAAAGCCTATGGCTTTTCTTCCTTAACTTTTATCTCTTACCTCTTACCTCTTAACTGTATAATGGCATGAAGAGGTGAAGGAATGAGACCACTAGCAGATTTGATGAGACCTAATAAGTTAGAAGATTTTGTAGGACAACAACATATTTTAAGTGACGGAAAGCCATTATATAATTTGATAAGAAGTAAGAATATATGTAATTGTATTTTTTATGGTCCACCTGGAACTGGTAAGACAACATTAGCTAACATAATGGCTAATTATGTAGATAAGAAATTTTATAAATTAAATGCAACAACTGCATCGGTAAAAGACATTCAAGATATTACTGATAACATTAATAATTTACTTAATTATAATGGCGTAGTTTTATACATAGATGAGCTTCAACATTTTAATAAAAAACAGCAGCAAGCTCTGTTAGAGTTCATTGAAGATGGAAGAATAACTTTAATTGCAAGTACTACGGAAAATCCATACTTTGTTATACATAAAGCAATAATAAGCAGATGTAATATATTTTCCTTTAAACCATTAAATACTTCTGATATTGTAGTAGGCCTTAAGAACTCTATTGAAAAATTAATATCTCAAGGAATAGAAATAGAATATTCAGATGAAGCTCTTAATTTTATTGGAGAAATATCACAAGGGGATTATAGAAAAGCATATAATATCTTAGAAATTGCTATAAATTCTCAAATAAAAAAGGTTAGAGTAATTTCAAGTGAGTATATAGAAAGCTTAGGTCAGTCTAGTATGCGAGCTGATTCTAGTGGAGATGAGTTTTATAATTTGCTAAGCGCTCTTCAAAAGAGTATTAGGGGAAGTGATCCTAATGCTTCAATTCATTATTTAGCAAGGCTCATTAAAGGAGGAAATTTAACTGCTATTATCAGAAGAATTTCTGTTATTGCGGCTGAAGATATTGGTCTTGCATTTCCTAATGCATTATCGGTTGTTAATTCTGGTATAGAGCTTGCTTTAAAGGTGGGATTCCCGGAGGCGAGAATAATACTTTCTGAAATAGTTATATATTTAGCGACTCTTCCTAAATCCAATAGTGCATGTTTAGCTATTGATGCGGCTATGAGTGACTTGGAAAATATTAATTTTGGGGATGTGCCAATGCATTTAAAAGATGCACATTATATGGGAGCAGCTAACCTCGGAGTTGGTGGATACAAATATCCACACAATTATAATGATCATTATGTAAAGCAGGATTACTTGCCTAAAGAGTTAGATGGAAAGATATATTATAATGAGCAAAATAATAAGTACGAAGAGAGCTTAAAAAAGTATTGGGAAAAAATTAAAAAATAATAATTATCATTTGACAAAAGCAGAGTAGTTTGCTAAGATATAAACAAAAGTTAATATATTTAAGGCATATGAAAGAAAATAATAAGTCCATGATGCTATGTATATTTCCTGTCAGACAAGGAAGTATTTTTGCCTCATAGTGGGCCTATTAGGTAAAAATGCTGACGCAGTATGACTGGAAATAGACTAGCATGCTGACTCATTATTTTTTTGAATATGCCTAAAAATACAAAGAGGTGAAAGAATGAAACTTTCAACTAAAGGAAGATATGGAGTTAGAGCTATGGTTGATTTAGCATCTAACTATGGCGGTGCCCCAGTTTCAATAAAGACTATATCGAAAAGAGAAAATCTTTCAGAATATTATTTAGAACAATTATTTAGTCCGCTTAGGCGTGCTAATGTTATAAGAAGCATAAGAGGCGCACAAGGTGGATATATTTTATGCAAACCGCCTAGCGAAATAACTGTAGGAGATATAATGACTATTTTAGAAGGGCCTATTGAAATAGCAGATTGTATTGACGGTGTTGAATGCGATAGTGCAGATTGCTGTGCAACTAAAGCGGTATGGGAAAAAATAAAACATAGTATAGATAGTGTTATGAATTCAATAACATTACAAGATATACTTGATGATCACGAAGCGCTTCAAAAGAAAAATAGTGGCATTAAGATTGCAGATAGGAGTGAATAATTATGAAAAATGTATATATGGACTATTCAGCTACAACTTATGTTAGACCTGAAGTTCTAGAAGAAATGCTTCCTTATTTTACACAAAAGTTTGGAAATCCATCTTCATTTTATGGAATATCAAGAGAGACTAAAAGAGCTATAGATAAAGCAAGGGAACAAGTTGCAAAGGCATTAAATTGTTTACCAGATGAAGTATATTTTACAGGTGGCGGATCAGAAGCTGATAACTGGGCAATAAAAGGAATAGCATCAGCTCATAAGAATAAAGGAAACCACATAATAACAACTAAAGTGGAACATCATGCAGTTCTTCATACTTGTGAGTATTTAGAAAAGAATGGCTTCGAAGTTACATATTTAGATGTAGATGAAGAAGGTTTTATTAGATTAGAAGATTTAAAAAATGCCATAACTGATAAAACAATTTTAGTTAGCATTATGTTTGCTAACAATGAAATAGGGACAATTCAACCAATAAAAGAAATTGGTGAGATTTGTAAGGAAAAGAAAATTTTCTTCCATACTGATGCAGTTCAAGCAGTTGGAAATATACCTGTAGATGTTAAAGAAATGAATATAGATATGTTATCATTAGCAGGTCATAAGGTTTATGGACCAAAAGGTATTGGAGCTTTATATATAAAGAAGGGAATTAAGATAGATAACTTAATTCATGGCGGAGGCCAAGAAAAAAATAGAAGAGCAGGAACAGAGAATATTGCATCCATCGTAGGTATTGGAAAAGCACTTGAACTTGCTACAGAAAATTTAGAAGAACATATGAAGAAATTAACAGTGCTTAGAGATAAGTTAATGGATGGGCTTTTAAAAGTTCCATATACTAGATTAAATGGACCAAGAGGAGATAAGAGGTTACCTGGAAATGTAAATGTATGTTTTAAATTTATTGAAGGTGAATCAATTCTTTTATCTTTAGATTTTAAAGGGGTTTGTGCATCAAGTGGTAGTGCGTGTACATCAGGGTCTTTAGATCCATCTCATGTATTACTTGCAATTGGACTTCCACATGAAATTGCTCATGGATCATTAAGATTATCAATGGGTGAAGGGTCAACAGAAGAAGATGTGGATTATGTTCTTGAAGTTGTTCCGCCAATTATTGAAAGATTAAGAAATATGTCACCATTATGGGATGACTTTTTAAAGAAAGGGGAAAAATAATATGATATATACAGAAAAAGTAATGGATCATTTCCAAAATCCAAGAAATGTTGGAGAAATAGAGGATGCTAATGGTGTTGGTGAAGTTGGAAACGCTAAGTGTGGAGATATAATGAAAATCTACTTAAAGGTTGAAGATAATATCATAAAGGATGTTAAATTTAAAACTTTTGGCTGTGGATCTGCTATTGCTTCATCATCAATGGCAACTGAACTTATTAAAGGAAAAACTATTGATGAAGCTTGGGGGCTAACAAACAAAGCAGTTGCAGAAGCATTAGATGGTCTTCCACCAGTAAAAATGCACTGTTCAGTGTTAGCAGAAGAAGCAATTCATAAGGCTATAAATGATTATAGAGCTAATAACGGTTTAGAAGTAATACCAATGGAAGAGCATAGTGATGAAGATTTACATGCTGCTGTACATGGAGAAGAATAGGAGAATTTATGAAGAAAAAAGTTTTAGTAGGTATGAGCGGTGGTGTAGATAGTTCTGTTGCGGCATATTTATTAAAACAGCAGGGATACGAAGTCATTGGTGCTACAATGCAAATTTGGCAGCAAGATAATGACTTTCAAGAAAGAGAAGGGGGCTGCTGCTCCCTTTCTGCTGTTGATGATGCTAGAAGAGTATGCGACAAACTTGATATACCATTTTATGTTTTGAATTTTAGAGATTATTTCAAGGAAAAAGTTATTGATAAGTTTGTTCAAGAATACATAGATGGAAGGACGCCAAACCCTTGTATTGAATGTAATAAACATTTAAAATTTGATGAACTTCTAAGAAGAGCAAGAGGTATAGGTGCTGATTATGTGGCTACAGGTCATTATGCTAAAATTGAAAAGAGTGATGATAGATATCTTTTAGTTAGATCTGATGATGATAGGAAAGATCAAACTTATGCTTTGTATAATTTTACACAAGACCAATTGGAACATACATTGATGCCTTGTGGAGAATATGAAAAGACAAGAATAAGGGAAATAGCAAAAGAAATAGGTCTTGCTGTTCATAATAAAAAAGATAGTGAAGAAATTTGTTTTATTCCTGATAATAATCACGGAAGATATATTTTAGAGGCAAAACCTGATAGAGTAAAGCCAGGTAACTTTGTTGATAAAGATGGTAATGTACTTGGAAAGCATAAGGGGATTGTGTATTATACTATAGGTCAAAGAAAAGGACTTGGACTTTCTCTTGGAAGACCAGTATTTGTAACAAGCATAAATCCTAGAACTAATGAAGTTGTATTAGGTGCTGAGGAAGATATATTTAAAACAGATTTAATTGCAACAGATGTTAATTTTATACCTTTTGATAAGCTTGAAAAGGAAATGGAAGTCAAAGCAAAAGTTAGATATTCTGCAAAGCCAGCAGAGGCAGTATTAATTCCAATGAGCAATGGGAAAATTAAAGTTTCCTTTAAAGAAAAACAAAGGGCAATAACCAAAGGTCAATCAGTTGTATTTTATGATAATGAAATAGTTGTTGGTGGCGGAATAATTGAAGAGATAATATAGGTTATAAAAAAGCTGAGAGGTGTGTAGATACTCTTGGCTTTTTTTAATTAATAATTCATCTGAATAATTTTCCTCTTAATGGATAGCATATAAACATTCCGAGTTGTATTGCTATTTTGGAGGTGTATAATGTTTAAAACAAGGGATTTTTATTTTAAAAAAGTTTATAATGTTGATGGTAAAAAGGTTGGTATAATAGAAGACTTGTATATAGATTTCCATTTGGGAAAAGTTCTTGGTTTTAAGATATCTAATAGTCGTCTATTCGCAAAAAATAATTATGTGGATATGCAGGATGTTGTAGATATTGGGGAGGATATTATAATAGATTCAATAAGGAAGGGCACTGGATTAACATTTAAGGAAATAAAGTATTTGGAGATTATTGATACATTAGGTGATGTTAGAGGTGTTTTAGAAGACATTATGATAGATATAAAGGATTATTCAATAAAAGCTATAGTAATAAGTTCAGGACTGCTAGACAAAATGATAAAAGGTAAGCAAATTATTCTTTTAAATAAATGTATACTAGGGGAAAAGTATATATTATATTCAGGAAATCAAGGTGTTTTATTTAAAACAATACCACATAATATGGAGAATTATAATGCAACTAAGAAAGCATAAAAGAGCAATCTTATTAGGCGTAATCATATTATGTTTCATAGTATTTGTATTAGCTTACTTTTTAAATAAATCAATTAATACAATTGTAAATGTTATTTTTATATCTTTTATTTTGGCGTATACTTTAGGTCCTATTAGAGATGCATTTAAAACAAAGTTTAAGGTGAGTAAACGAGCAGCTTCTATCTTGGTCATACTTTTAATAATTGGTATTTTTACTTCTTGTATAATAGTCATAGTTCCTGCTTTGTTTAAAGAAATAGCTAATATAAGCAATATATTTGGGAGCATAAGTAAATTTATGGATGGGCTATTACAAAAGAGTAAATTAAATAATCTTATATTAACTAACACAGTATATAATGAAATTTTAGAAAAAGGAAATGAAATTTGGATGAGATTTTCAGAAAATACTGTAGATAATTTAATCAGGATTAGTGATAATATCATGTCCCTTGCAATAATACCTATTGTTATTTATTATTTTCTTTGTGATGGAAATAAAATATATAATAAGATATTATTATTATTACCAACGGAAAAAAGAGGATTGACTAAAAAATTTTTAAGCGATATAGACAGAGTGTTAACAAGGTATATAACAAGTCAATTATTATTATCAGGTGTAATAGGTATATTAACTTTCATTATACTATTAATACTAAAGGTAAAATTCCCATTATGGATCTCTATTTTAAATGCAATACTAAATATAATACCGTATTTTGGCCCGATATTTGGTGCGATTCCAGCAGTTATAGTGGCACTTTTAGATTCACCTGTAAAAGCCCTTTGGGTAATTGCCGGAATGTTTATAATTCAGCAGTTAGAAGGAGATATTTTAGCTCCAAAAATAACAGGGGACAGCACCGAAATGCATCCCCTTGTAATAGTAATTTTGCTCCTTATAGGCGATAAATTTGGAGGATTTATCGGAATGGTAATAGTAGTTCCAATAGCAGTTATTATAAAGGTTCTATATGATGATATAAATTATTATTTGTTTTAAATTATCATATGGATGTTGCATAAATAATAATTAATCATAATTTGATAATTTCTACAAGGCGTTGAAGGATAAAAATTTATTACAAATAACTGCCTGTTATCCATATAGATAGGCAATTGGTATATTGATTTATTGGTGAAATATATACGCTCATTTACCAGATGTCAAGTGTGTATCTTCACTAGAAATTAGAAATATTTTTGTGTAGTAGGCATTTGAAAATGAGCTGCTAAAGGTTCTTAATGACTGGTTGTTCCATTTATGCTTGTCTGAATCTTGCATTTGGAGCAAGCATAAATGGGCACAACCAGTCATTTAGAACCTTCCAGCGAAATTTTCATAGTCCTACGTAACAAAAATATTTCTGATTTCGGTAAGTTGCCACATAAGTCTAGGTTCAGTACCGAGGATATAGGGCTGAAGATAAAGTTGAATATTGACATAATTATCTATATGAAATATAATTTTGATGAAATAATTAAATATTAAGCGATGAATAGGATAAGTAAATTTATTATAGATAATTCAGAGAAAAAGTGGTTGGTGAAAACTTTTTACTATTATATTTTGAAGCTGCCTAGGAGCTATAACTTACTAAGTGATGTGTGCTGTCGCACATAATTAGGGTGGTACCGCGGAATTTCAGCTTTCGTCCCTTTGTTTTATAGGGCGGAAGTTTTTTTGATTTGGTAAATTATACACATTTAAAAAGAGCAGCTATGCTGCAATTAGGAACTTTTAACCTTTAAAAAGAGCAGCTATGCACCTATGAAAAGAGTAGCTATGCTGAAATACGGAACTTTTCTGCAATTAGGAACTTTTCATCTTTAAATTAAAAATAATTATAAAATATTAGTTAGAATTATTAAAAACAAAATAAAAAGATATTCCGAAGGAATATCTTCATCAACTATTACCTATTACTTATTACCTATTAACTAAAAAATGGAGGAATGATTTATGAAATTTACAAAAACAAATGATTTAAGAGAAGCATATTTAAAGTTTTTTGAAGGTAAAGAACATTTAAAATTAGAAAGTTTTTCTTTAGTTCCAAGAAATGATAAGAGTTTATTATTAATAAATGCTGGTATGGCTCCTTTAAAACCTTATTTTACTGGCTTACAAGAACCACCAAAGAAAAGAATAACAACTTGTCAAAAATGTGTTAGAACAGGTGACATTGAAAATGTAGGAATTACAAGCAGACACTGTACTTTCTTCGAAATGCTTGGAAATTTCTCTTTTGGAGATTATTTTAAGAAAGAAATAATTCCATGGGCTTGGGAATTCATAACAGAAGTTTTAGACATGCCAAAGGAAAAATTATATGTAACAATATATTTAGATGACGATGAAGCATATGAATATTGGACTACACTTACAGATGTAGATAAGAGCCATATATTTAGACTAGGAAAAGAAGATAACTTCTGGGAACATGGTGCAGGTCCTTGTGGTCCTTGTACAGAAATTCATTTCAGCAGAACTGATGAAGTGCCTACTAATTCTGAAGAATTTGTTGCTTTAGCTGATGAAGATAAAATAATAGAATTTTGGAATCTTGTGTTCACTCAATTCGATGGAGATGGAAAAGGAAATTATGAAAAGCTTGCTAGTACTAATATAGATACTGGTATGGGACTTGAAAGACTTGCAGTTGTAATGCAAAATAAGAATAGTGTATTTGAAATTGACACTTTAGAGAATATATTAAATGAAGTTTCTAAACTTGCTAATATTGAATATGGTCAAAATAGTAAAAAAGATATTTCATTAAGAATTATAACTGATCACATCAGATCAATAACTTTCTTGATTTCTGACGATGTAATGCCTTCAAATGAAGGAAGAGGTTATGTTTTAAGAAGACTTCTTAGAAGAGCAGCTAGACATGGAAAAACTCTAGGAATAAACGATGCTTTCCTATGTAACTTATGTGATGTTGTTATTAGAGATTCAAAGGCTGCATATCCAGAATTAGAAGCTAAGAAAGAATACATTAAAAAGGTAATTAAAATAGAAGAAGATAAATTTAGAGAAACTTTAGATTCAGGAATGGAAATATTAAATGGATTTATAAATGAATTAAAAGAAAATAATGAAAAAGTTCTTAAGGGTGCAGATGGATTTAAGTTATATGATACTTTTGGATTCCCTATGGAACTTACAAAAGAAATATTAGAAGATGAAGGTTTCTCTTTAGATGAAGATGCTTTCCATGAAGAAATGAAAGTTCAAAGAGAAAGAGCTAGAAGTGCAAGAAAAACTTCTAATTACATGGGCGCAGATGTTAAGACTTTAGATGTTATACCAGCTGAAATAGAAACAGTTTTTGATGGATATGATAATGATGTTCTAAATGCAGAAGTTAACATTCTAATAGAAGGCGAAGACTTTGTAGATAGCATAACTGAAGGAAATAAAGCTATTGTTGTTACTAATGTTACACCTCTATATGCAGAAATGGGTGGACAAATAGGGGATACTGGTGTTATATTTAATGATAGCTTTAAAGCAAAAGTTGTTGATACTAAAAAGAATATTGGTGGAAAGATAGTTCACTTTGTAGAAGTTTTATCTGGGGAACTTAAAGTAGGAGACAACGTTACTATAGAAGTAGATAAAGAAAGACGTCAAAGTATAAAGAAGAATCATACTGCAACACACCTTTTAGATAAAGCATTAGTTACTGTTCTTGGAACACATGTACATCAAGCAGGTTCATATGTTAGTTATGATAGATTAAGATTTGACTTCTCTCATTTTGAAGCTATGACTGAAGAGGAAATAACTAAGGTCGAAGATTTAGTAAATGAAGCAATAACTAGTGTAACATCAGTTGTTACAGAGGTTATGGATCTTCAAGATGCTAAAAACAGTGGTGCTATAGGTATATTCGATGACAAGTATTCTGATAAAGTTAGAGTTGTAATGGCTGGAGAATATTCTAAAGAATTATGTGGAGGAACACACATAGATAATACAGGTAAAATTGGATTATTTAAGATTATATCTGAAGCAGGTATTGCAGCTGGTACTAGAAGAATAGAAGCAGTGATTGGAAAAGAAGCATATAAGCTAGTTAATGAGAAGAAAGATTTGTTAAAAGAAGTTTCAAGTAAACTTAAATGTGCAGAAAAGGAACTAATAAGTAAACTAGATCAACAAGTTAAGGAATTAAAAGAAAAAGATAAAGAAATAGCTGTTTTAAAATCTAAATTTGCATCAATGGGAATGAATGATATTGTTGCAAGTGCAAAAAATGTTAATGATATTAATGTTATAGCATATGAATTAAAAGATGTTGACAGCGATGCTCTAAGAGATGTATGCGAAAAAGTAAGAGATAAAGTTGAAAATAGTATAGTTTTACTTATGAGTGCAAATGCAGGAAAAGTTGCTATATGTGCTATGGCAACTAAAGATGCAGTAGCAAAAGGTGCTCATTGTGGAAAATTAATAAAAGAGGTATCTGCAATTCTTGGAGGCGGTGGTGGTGGAAGACCAGACATGGCTCAAGCAGGCGGAAAATCACCAGAAAAAATACAAGAGGCAATCGAAGAATCGTATAAAATAATGGGAAGTTTAGTAAAATAGTATACTTTTTATTAAATATAGGTTATAATCTAGATATAGATTCGTGAATAAATTAAAAATATAAAGTTAATAATAAATATATATATGGATATCGTTTCCTTATAACATGATTAAGGGGGGAGTTGCATAGAGCAACAATTTTATGAGTAATAATATTGAACATACAATGCAATTTGATTTAAGTAAGAATAAAGAAGCTCTTACAAAAACAATATTAACAGAGGTTTATAATTCATTAAAAGAAAAAGGATATAATCCTATAAACCAATTAGTTGGATATTTGCTTTCAGGAGACCCTACTTACATCACTAATTACAACGGAGCAAGAGCTTTAGTAAGAAAACTCGAAAGAGATGAC
>JARLHR010000032.1 GCA_031292145.1 Clostridium sp.
AGACCAAAGATGTGACGTATATTTTGTGTCAGACAAGGAAGTAAATTCCGTTCATAGCGGGCCTATTAGCGCAATTTGCTGACGCAGTATGACGCGAAATAGACGAGCATACTGGTCTATTATTTTTTTGAATGTGCCTTATTAGATGAACATATGTACATATTTACGGTTTCGGTAAGTTAGCACATAACTTTAGAATACGGGTTGGATATCTATATTTCCTGTCATGGAATTATTGTTTTATTTCATATGCTTAAACCAATGTTTGTAAAACAAATTTTAAGGAAATAATATATTATAATAATATATCAAAAATAATCGAGTGAATGGAGGTGATAAAAGATATATGGATTATAATGATTTAAAAAAAGAAAGAATTTTAAATAGCCAAAAGAAAAAACTATTAAAAAGAGAAGAAAAATTCTTTAATAAAAAAGAAAATGAGTATATAAAAAATAAAATATCTCCAATAAAAGAGAAATTAGAAGAAAAGATTCCAGAGAAAATGTTAGATAAATTTGAAAAAGCATTTGAAAGGGGATTTTATTATGTATTCGAAAAAGGAACTATAATAATAGAAAAAAGCTATAATAGCGAAAGATTAAAAGAGGAAGCAGACATAAATGAATATATCTTATCTAAAAAGGTAAATAATAAAAATTTAAATAGAATCGATAAAGAGGTCAAGAAAAGTGTTTTTATAAATAAAAGCATAACAACAGCTGAAGGGGCAGTACTTGGAGCATTAGGAATAGGGCTTCCGGATATACCTGTTTTTATAGGAATTGTATTAAAAACTGTTTATGAAATTTGTTTGAGATATGGTTTTAACTATAATTCTAAGGAAGAAAAAGCTTTTATACTAAATATAATTTCTGCAAGTGCAGATAAAACTGACAAAAGAATTTTATATTCTAATGAAGCAGATAGGATTGGTTATAACATTGATAATAAACTTAATGTTAATATAAATATTGATAAAATGGTAAAGGATGCTTCGAGGAATTTATCTGAAAATATAATTTTATCTAAAGTAATTCAAGGGGTTCCTATAATAGGCATATATGGGGGAATATCAAATTATAAGCTTATAAGCGATATAAGTGAGGTTGCAAGTATAAAGTATAAGAAAAGATTGTTATATAAATTGTATTTATAACCTGTGATTTTTGTAATACCTGTATAATAAGAAAAACTTTTCATGGTAATTATAGGTAAGAAGTAAGAGGTAAGAGGTAAGAAGTAAGAGGTAAGAGGTAAGAAGTAAGAGGTAAGAAGTAAGAGGTAAGAGGTAAGAAGTAAGAGTTAAGAGGTAAGAGGTAAGAGGTAAGAGATAAGGAAAGAAAAGCTGTAGGCTTTTCAAAATATTTTTTAGAAATCCCGAGGGTATTTTATCATTAACTCTTACTTCTTAGTTCTTACTTCTTATTTACCAAATATCTCATTCTTAATAAAAAAAATCACTAACATATGATAAATAAACTTCTAATTTGTTTTCCTATATTGAAATACTGATGAAAAAATATTAATATATACTAAGCAGTACAAAAATGAGTTGAGGTGACAAAATGAAAAAGAAAACTATGATCAGTTTAATTATAGGAATACTACTCTCTTTTTCTTTGATTGGATGTAATCTTAAGGATGATTATATACTTAAAACAAATGAAAATACCGATGAAAAACCAACTAGTGATAAGGTGAATGAAGCGTTTGATTCAGAAAAAATGAAAGATTTAATGAATAAATTAAAATATAAGCCTAAAGAAATTTCAGATAAAGCGGATGAAGTTGACAGTGATACAACAAGAATTATGAAGGAGTTAGATCAGAAAGCGGATGAATTGACTGATGCCTTAAATAGCGCTGATCTTCAAGGAAAAAGTGAAGATATTAAAGATAAGATGGATAAAATATCCGATGAATTAGATCAAGTTAAAAGTGATGCAGATGATGCTAAAGATAGAGCGGATACGTATAAAAATCCTGTTGATAAAAAGCAAGTATCAGATACTATAGATGAATTTACAACACATATGGACAACCTACAAAGAGCAATGGATAGATTCTCTACAACTAGATAAACAATTGGGAACCCTAGACTTAAGTGGTAATCAACCGAAATTAGCTACATGTGTGTTCCGAAGGAATATGAAAATTTCGCTGGAATGCTCTAAAAAGGAGGCTGCAACCATTTCTACTTGTTCCAACCATTCAGTTGGACAAGTAGAAATGGAACAACCTCCTCTTAAGAACATTCAACAGCTTATTTTGAAATGCCTTCTTCACACACATGTATTTGATTTCGGTAGGTTATCGCATAAGCCTAGTTCACGTGTATTTATTCTGGAAATTTATTACTAAAAAACAAAAGTACTTGAATGTTTTGCTTTAGTATGATAAAGTGATAAATAGAAAGAACTGAGATAACTTAAGGGGGTAAATTTTATGAAAATAAATAAATTAATGAAGAAGTTAGCAATAGCTGCAATGGTAGCTACTTTAGGAATAAGCTTAGTTGCATGTGGTAAAGGAACTACTGATAATAAAACATCTGATACAAAGGCTGCTAAAAGTGCATTGGATAAGGATGAATTAGTAGTTGGACTAGATGATACATTTGTTCCAATGGGATATAAAGATGAAAGTGGACAAATTGTTGGATTTGATGTTGACTTAGCAAATGCGGTTGGAAAGAAGCTTAATAAAAAAATAAAATTTCAATCTATTGACTGGAGCATGAAAGAAACTGAACTTGATAATGGAAATATAGATTTAATATGGAATGGATATTCAATTACTGATGAAAGAAAACAAAAAGTTGAATTTTCAGAACCTTATTTAAATAATAAGCAAGTTATAGTAACATTAGCGGATTCTAATATCAATACTAAAAGTGATTTAAAAGGTAAAAAAGTTGGTGCTCAAACTGGATCTACGGCAGTTGATGCAGTAGAAAAAGAAGGGGATTTATTAAAGAGCTTTGATGGTGGAAAACTTGTTACATTTGAAGATAATAATGCTGCATTAATGGATTTAGAAGCAAAAAGACTAGATGCTATAGTAGTAGATGAAATCTTAGCTAGATATTATATAAAAGCAAGAGGAGAACAAAAATATAAGATTTTAAATGAAGACTTTGGAAGTGAACAATATGGTGTTGGAATTAAAAAAGGTGATACTCAATTTGTTGAAGCTTTCAATAAGGCTTTTGATGAGGTAAAAGCAGATGGAACTGCTGCAGAAATATCAAAGAAATGGTTTGGTGAAGATATAGTGCTTAAATAGCAACTAATAGTTTAATTAAATATAGGGAAACGCATTAAAAAGTTTATTTATTATATGTTATTTAATTAGTTGAGAAGTAAGAGCTAAGAAGTAAGAGTTAATGATGAAATCTCTGAAGGGATTTCTAAAAATATATTTTTTTGAAAAGCCTGTGGCTTTTCTTCCGTATCTCTTACTTTTTACTTCTTACCTATAAAAAGTACAGGTTATAATATAATTTTCAATGCTGAACCCTATATGAGAATCAATAAAGAGGAGGAAACAACTTTGGGTTATATTTTAGAGATAATGCCTCAAGTATTAGAGGGGCTTAAGGTGACATTAGAAATTTTTGCATTAACGTTAATATTATCTATTCCATTTGGAATAGTAGTTGCTTTAATGAGAATATCTAAGTCTTTAATACTTAGTAAAATAAG
>JARLHR010000248.1 GCA_031292145.1 Clostridium sp.
TCTTTTTCATATGAGTTTCTCTCACACCGTTCTAACCTCACGATTACAACTATCTATTCATAAAACTTTATGTCTTAAACTCGCTCATTTGTGCCTACATCAAGATTTTAGATACTCCCTCTGCTCCAATGGAGCTACACACGTTATCCTTGTAATGAGTTACTTTTGCTCTCTTCCGCCCGTACCAACCTACGTCATCACCGAGAGCCGCCCCTGCCTCTGACTACTATTTCAAGTCGTGGCGACATTACACCTTTTACGATAGGTTTTTTTTATGTGATTATTCCATCTCAACACATGCCTTATAGGACTTGTCCATATTCAATTTTAATCCTGGAGCTATACGAACCATGAGTTTTCTTAGTGGTATATAAATTAATTAGTGTACTATGTTTCTATCTAATTTTATATATAAATTCTTTTAATATTATTTCTTCAGCATAATCTTTGGCATGTTGCCTTTCCCTATAGCTCTGCATTGTATCCATTGGATTAGTTAATGGATTCTCTTTTAAATACTGCTCAATCATTAAATCTAATCTATCATTACATTCTTCATTTAAACTTCCGAAGATCCGTTCAATATGTGTTTGTGATAATTCTTTATATCTTTCTTCATGGTTTTTCTTTAAATACTCTAATGCCACACTCCAGTATTTTCCAGACATTAACATGAATATCACTCCTGTTAAATTTTTTTTATTTATTTACTTTTTGTGTTTATAGTGCTATAACGTAGTATTTATCTAACTTTAAGCAATAAAAAAGCCTTTAAGTACCAATACTTAAAGGCTTGAAATTAACTCATTTTACTGTTATACTCAATTCATAAATTGAATATATTTTATAGTTAATGTTTCTTATGTATGTCAGTACATTGGAAATATGACTATAAATCGAGTTCTTCGTTACTTATTGGTATTGCCGTACCTAATGAGTTCCTAACATTCCATCGTTTGCCGACTTTGAAATGTGATGAAGGACTTTTTTATTCGATTTTTTACTGGAAATTCAGATGAATTTGTATATATTATTCAAAATTCAATTTCCAATTGATGTTTTAATTTTAACCGTTATTTGCATATATTACAACATTTTTTTATTTTTCCATTTAAAATGCACCTTTTAACTAATTGCTACACAAAATTAAATAATTTATTTATTCGTAATAAAATGGTTAGCGCCTATACAAACTATTATTTTAATACTGGGGTGTCGCCAACAAAACCGACAAATCCCACATTAAGGAATTTAGTACCATAAACGAACGTTTTTAGAACTATATTAAAAGTCTTGAAAATAGCTAATTTAGAAATGATTTTTAGTTCCAAAATTATTCCCATAATCAAAGTATCAAAATAAATTAGAAATAACTTTTATGATACTTATATTTTTGGTATTATTGGCTTACAGTAGGTAAAGATTTCAATTTATAGCCAATTTTTATCTTAGCGTGGTTTTTGTCAAAAATGTTGGCGCTACGCCTAAATTAGGCTTGTCAGAACTGTTAACTATATTCCATAAAGCAAAAAAGCTATTGCATTTTGCAACAGCTCATTTTTTCTTTCTTGAATATACATTAAGAATCTTACATCACATTTTATACTTCCATCATAAACTAACAGCTTATTATTTCTAATTTATCTTTTACTATAATTCACTCAACTATTCTTTCTTTATAATTTTTACCCGAGAATATTTTCCACACTTAGGACACTTTACGTGCAACTTTCCTAAAATTCTAAAACTATTACATTGATTTTCAATAATATCATATACATATGAACATTTTGTGCATTGAAATTTATGTTTTTCTTTATATTTAATATCCTTTAATATACTAAAAGGAATGCCAATTACTAAAACTATACTTACTATAACAATAATTATTATATTCATTTTAGAACCCCCATTAGATTTATAAAATTATTTATATATAGTGTATTATACATACTACTTTTTTTATTAACAACAAAAAGGTACGGCCTAAGCCGGGTACACGCCGAGATACGTGTTAAAAAGAGTAACTTAATGGAAAAAGTTACATAGAGCTATAAGTATCATTCATGTAACCAGGGAAAAGTAGGTATAAAGTTTGGTATTTTAAAAATTAGTCAAAAAAATTATTTTGACTAATTTTTAAAATACCAAACTTTCATTTTAGGTCAAATTTTATCATCAGCAGTGATTTTTTATTTTTTAATATCACCAAATTTTAATAAAAATTTAAACTTAAAAACTCTGAATAGCTCCACATTACTCGAGATATATACATTGTGTAAATTTATTCTATTCCTAAATATTTTAAGGCTGCTCTGATATATTCAGCTGACTTACCTGATAATATGGCAGTGATAGTATCTAAGTCATGTACCGAAAAATAAATAATACAAGAGTTTAATTTACCCAGTTTTTGGCGTTACTTTTCAGTACATGAAACGAATACTCCCATTATCCCAATATATTTATCCACTTTTATGTCTTATATTTGGTTTTTTAGGAAACACTTATGTAATCAATAACAAAAAAAATCATATTTACCTAGATATTGACATTGTGTGAATAAATGGTACAATATTTACATAATAAGGTCTGTTTTACAAAAATATTTACAATTGTTATAATGAACCTTATTACAAAATATAAAATGAAAGAATGAGGGAAAAGTCATGGAGAATACATTAAACTTTAATTCATTTAATACATTAAATGAAGAAGAACTGTTATCTATTGATGGTGGAAACTTTAGCGAATGGGCACGTGGGATAGCAAAAGCGTCTCTAGCAGGTGGTGCAGGTGGTGCAACAGCTGGTGCAGCAGCTGGTTTGTATGGAGCACCGTTTACAGAAGGAGCATCTATTCCTACATGTGCAGCAGCTGGATACGTAGGTGGCGCAACAGCTGGTGCAGTAACTTACATCGTTAACTCTTGGATGGATTAGGGACTAGCTCAAATAAAATGAAACTTCTACATATGTAGAAGTTTCATTTTATTTAGTATTAATCTTTATTTTTCTTATTGGAAAATATTGTGATTAAATATTGAAATAGAAATATAATTATGAAAAAGATAATAGCTTGAAATATGAATTTTAAATTAATATAAACAAGCTGTCCAGATATAACTTGAAATAATAAGAATAAAAATGTTGCTACTAAACTAAAAGCTAGTAATGATAGTACCTTTTTTTTATTACTAGTTTTTAAATTCAATGTATAATTAAACAATCCTAATCTTGCGCATTGTATAATATTAAATAATGATGCTATTAGCAAGATTATTCCCAAATCTATATAATCTGAAACTGGATTCTTAAGAATAACTAATTTATAAATTAAATCTAATATTAAGCCTAAAAAAAGTATTGTTGTAGTATGAGAATTAACTTTTTGATTTTCTGAATCAATTCTTTCATCGGAAATGTTATTTTTCATAATATTACTCCTCCCAAAATAAATCGTTTAATGTTTTGTTTAATGCTTTTGATATTCTAATGCATAAATTTAAGGAGGGATTATATTTTTTTGATTCTATTAGACTTAGGGTTTGTCTAGTTATTCCTACTATTTCGGCTAGTTCTTCTTGAGTTAAATTTAGTTCTACCCTAGCTATTTTAATTTTACTTACATGCATATAATATCCTCCTAAATAACAATTAATTATATATATAATAGCATGCATATATTGGTAAAGTCAATATATATATTGCACAAATCAATATATATATTACAATAAATTTAAATACAAAAACATTAAGAGTATATGTAATAGGTGCATAGTAATTAGTTATATGGAAAAGGTAATTTATGCTAAGTTATTTGTATAATTTAGTGCCATAAACAACGATGACAATTCAACATATGATATTATACGATATATATAAGTACACATTATATAATATACGTAATATTACAAACTTCGGAGGTAAAAATGAAAAATCCATTAAAGAAATACATATGTATAAAGCAGCACGATTTTAAGGATTGTGGAGCAGCATGTTTAGCTACAATTTCAAAACAATATGGGCTCAAAATTCCAATTTCAAAGATACGAGAAGTAGCTGGTACGGATAAGCAGGGAACTAGTGCTTATGGAATTATTAAAGCAGCGGAGGAGCTTGGTTTCAGTGCAAAAGGTGTAAAGGTTAGTAAGCCGGAAGATATGTTCACTGAATTTCCACTACCATGTATAGCTCATGTAATTGTAGATGGGGGGTTTTTGCATTATGTAGTTATACACAAGATAAATCAAAAAGAAATTTTAGTTGCGGATCCAGCTAAAGGAATGGTTAAGTATAAACCGGAAGATTTCTTTAAGATATGGACAGGTGTTCTTATTCTTATAGTAAAAACAGCAGAGTTTAAAAAAGGTGATGAAACTAAAGGGTTATTTTCAAGATTTATAGGTTTAATAAAACCTCAAAGGACTTTAATTTTAAATATATTTTTTACATCCTTAATATTTACTATGTTAGGTATACTAGGAGCTTTTTATTTTCAAGTATTAGTAGATGAAGTACTTCAATATAACCTATTAACCACATTACATGTACTCTCAATAGGATTTATTACATTAAATATTTTTAAGATTTTACTTAATGCATTTAGGACTCAATTACTTATGTATTTGGCACAGAGAATAGATATACCCTTAATGCTGGGATATTATGAGCATGTAATTAACCTGCCTATGAATTTTTTTGGAACACGTAAGGTGGGAGAAATTGTATCAAGATTTAATGATGCTACTCAAATAAGACAAGCAATTTCTGGTGCAACTTTAACTATAATGATTGATACTTTAATGGCTATAGCTGGTGCAATAATTTTGTTTATACAAAACAGACTTTTATTTGGAATCACAGTTATTCCAGTTATCTTATATGCAGGTATAGTGTGGGGATTTAAGAAACCTATACAAAATGTTAATAGAGAAACTATGATCAATAATGCAAATATAACTTCTTACTTAGTAGAATCACTTTCTGGAATTGAAACTATAAAAGCATTTAATGCAGAAAGAGAAGTAAATGGTGAAACAGAAAAAAGATTTGTTAAATTAATGAGAAGTGCATTTAAAACAGGACTTATTGGTAATGTACAAGGATCTATTAAAGGCGCTGTTAAATCAATTTTTGGAGTAGTTATATTATGGCTAGGTGGTTATGAATGTATTTTAGGTTTATTATCTGTTGGACAATTATTAGCATTTAACTCTTTACTTGCATATTTCCTTGATCCAATTGAGAATTTGATAAACTTACAAAGTCAGCTTCAAACAGCTATCGTTGCAGCGGAAAGATTAGGAGAAATATTAGACTTAGAATTAGAAAAAAGTGAAGGAGAAAGTAAGAAAATTAACCCGTCTACTTTAAAGGGTGCCATAGAATTTAAAAACGTAGATTTTAGATATGGAACCAGAAAACTAATTTTAGAAGGATTAAATCTTACTATACAGCCTGGAGAAAAAATTGCATTGGTAGGTGAAAGTGGTTCTGGAAAGACTACATTATCTAAGCTTATTATGAATTTTTATCAATGTGAAAAAGGGGAAGTATTAATAAATGGATATAACATTAGAGATATAAACATAGAAGCTTTAAGAAATAAAATAGCTTATATATCCCAGGATATATTCTTATTTAGCGGTACCATAAAAGAAAATCTTTTATTTGGTCAGGAAGATATGGATTTTGAAAAGGTAGTGGATGCATGTAAGAGGGCAAGGATTCATGATTTTATAAATGAACAGCCTTTAAGATATGAAACTATGATAGAAGAAAATGGAGCTAATCTTTCAGGAGGGCAGAAACAAAGAATTGCTATTGCAAGAGCACTTATCAGAGAGCCTGAAATACTTATAATGGATGAAGCAACCAGCAGTCTTGATTCAATTACTGAAAAAGCTATAGAAAAAACAATGTATGAATTTAGTAAGGATATAACCACTATAATTATAGCCCATAGATTAAGCACTATTATGAGATGCGATAAAATCTATGTTATGGATAAAGGAAAGCTTATAGAAGGTGGATCACATAATGAACTTATAGATAAAAGAGGACGCTACTTTAATTTATGGAAGGATCAAATGCCAGAGTATTTTATTGAAGAAGTAGCAGCAACTAAAGAAACAGAGGTGAATATATAGTGAACATCGTACAAAATTTAAGTGAAATAACTGATAGCAGGGAGATGCTTGAAGCAAAGCCTCATAAGTTTACTAGCATATTTGCATATGGATTAATAGGAATATTAGCTATTGCACTGATTTGGAGCTATTTTGGTGAAATAGACATAGTTACAAAGTCAAATGGAGTTGTAACATCAAATGATAAAACTATTTCTGTCTTAAATGAAGTAGATGGTAAAGTTATTGATGTTAATTTTAAAGAAGGACAAGCTGTAAAAGAAGGAGATGTATTATACACTTTAGATTGTTCAGATGCTGCTTTGAATAAAGATAATTATGAAAAACAATTAAATATATTTCAAACAGATACGGATAATATTGATAAATTAAGAAATTCTATCTTAGAAAATACAAACTATTTTGATGCTAATAATCCTGATGAAGCTGATTATTATAATAAATATGTACAATATAGTACTACTAATCAAAAATTATCATTAACTGAAAAGCAGACAGATTTGCAGACCGATGCAACCAATGACAATAAATTAATTTTATCTAAAAGTTATACTCAGCAGATTAGTGAAAATAATGATATATTAAATGGATTGGATACATTGCTTCAATCAATAAATGATAGTAAAAATAATTTTTCAAATGCTGATGACAAATATTCTTCGGAATATTCAGATTATGAATATTCAATACAAAGCCTTCAAAATACCATTGAGCAGAGAAAAACAGAATTACAGAATGCTAATACGAAATATAAGGAAGCTATGAATGATTATGAAAGTCAAATGGATAATGCAACAATAGACTACAATAATTCAATTTTAAAATTGCAGCAATATAAAAGCAGCTATCTTGCTAATGTTCAAGATAGTATAACACAGGCTGAGAATTCATCAAGTAATGTTAACTATGATTACCCTACAGTTAGTACACAGATAGGCCAAACACAAACGACAATCGATAATCTGCAATTATTGGTTCAAAGTATTAATCAAGGGCAGAATTTGTTTACAGATTCCAATAGTACATACTATAAGCAATATGTTGACTATACAAATAATTTGCAAAAATATACTGGTGCAGATCAAGATAAATATAAAAATTCATATTTATTAAGTATTAATCAAAGTATAGATAGTGCTAAAAATACACTAGCGCAATTACAATCTACATCATCTGTAGTTTCTACAAAGAATGATACCATAAATGACTCAATTGATAAGCTGAAAAAATTAAAATCAGCTATAGAAGATGATTCAAATGATTATTCTGATTCTGATAATGAATATAACAATAAATTTAAAGAATATGAAGATAACGTAAAAGAATTACAGAATACTATTAAAACTCAAAAAGATTTAATAGCTAATCTTAAGAAGAAGAAAGATACTATTATTGATGATTATAATGATCAAATAAGTGCTACACAAAAGGTGCTGGATAATGCCAAGGTTGATTTAGATAAGTACAAAAACAAATCAGCTTTTGATATAAAGGATAAGCTGGATGAGGTTAAAAAGGATACTGAAAAAGTTCAAGCTGAATTAGACCAAGCTAGAATTACACCAGAACTTGATGCAGTTAACAAAGAAATGGCAACAAATGATATTACAAAATATAAAATGGATACATTAGTTAAATTGGATGATTCAGAAAAAGAAAATGAACAGAAGATAGATGAATTAAAAACTAATATAGGAACTCTGCAATTTAGAATTGATAAAAGTACTGTAAAAGCTAACATAGATGGAATAGTTAATGTTAAAACTGATGTTTCAAAAGGACAGCTTTTAAAGAGTGGGGAAGAAATTTTATCAGTAATACCTCAGGATAGTTCTGAGTATAAAGTTAAATTATACGTATCCAATAAAGATATTGCAGGAATTAAAGCTGGACAAAACATTAAATATCACTTTGAAGCATTACCTTATAAAGAATACGGAGAACTTAAAGGAACAATTACAGATATTGCAACAGATGCAACTGTTGATCAAAGAACAGGTGTAAGCTATTATTTGGTTGAATCTGAAATTGAAAATAAACCTTTATTTAGTTATAAAGGTGAAGAAGGCGAGGTTAAGATGGGAATGACTTGTGAAGCACAGGTTATTACTAAACAAAAGAAAATTCTTTATTACTTGCTTGAAAAGATACATTTAAAGGATTAATTTATAGTTCAGTAATATTAGATAGCTATATAAAGAAAGTTATCTAATATTACTGTAAAAGAGTTATTTGAATTTCAAGATTTATGTTAGAAAGGAAATATATAAAGTGAGAGATAAATGATAAATGTATTACATACTAAAAAAGTTCTTCAATTGTTATCTTTTTAGATTATAACTTAACACACTTTCTCTTATTATTCTCTCTTATCAAAGTACTCTTACTTATCCCAGTAATTTCAGCAACTTCCTTATAACTATGATTACCGCCATTAATACTAAGAATACTTAAAGCATGATCTAGTTGCTTTTTACTAAATTTTTTAGGTCTACCTTCTTGATACCCTTCCTTTTTCCTAGCTACAGCCCTTCCTGCTTCTGTACGCTGTATAATCATTTCTCTTTCAAATTCTGCAAATGCTAAAAACATGGTCATTGAAATTTTACCTTGTGGTGTATTATCAAATGTTCCCATGTTTAATATTTTGAACGTAATATTCCTATCAACTAAATATTGAACTACTTCCAAGCCCTCTCTAGTGTTTCTAGCAAATCTATCTAACTTAGTTACCATTAATGTATCCCCTGGTTGTAGCTTTTTTAGTAATGCTTCAAATCGCGGTCTGCCTTTTTCCTTAGCTGAATATTGTTCTTCTATTACTTGGCTACAACCAGAATTAAGTAGTTGCATTAACTGCTCTTCTAAACTATTACCATGTAATGCTTGTCCTTTTGAACTAACTCTTGCATACCCATAAATCATATTCATTACTTTCCTTTCATCATATCTAATCACTTTTGATACCTATAATTGACACCATTATATGCCTCAATTATAGGTATTTCAAAACAAGGTGTCAAATATTATAATATTTGACACCTTTTAGACACTTATAAATGAAACTAAAATTAATTTTCTTTTCTATTTGCTACTGGTTTATTGGTTTCCAATCTTCTGTTTTATTTTTCATATAGTCAACAGCCATCTTCCTAGCTTTTTCATACATTTGCCTTACATCCCGCTGTTTTTCTTTAGGAACTAAATCCATTTATCTTATAAAATCAATATATCCCTCAAGTGGTACTACGTCAATAAAAGTGGTACATATCAAAAATCAGCATATTTACTTGTCTTTACAGGCTTTGCCTGTAATATGTGGTACTGCCCTTATCCTGCCTTACAGTTTTCATATACTTCATTTCGCCCAATACTGTAATTATTTATAAATCATAAAATTTATAAGTTATTGAAAATGTTATTGACGATTTCTGAACAGCCATTGGTATTACTGGCTTTAACGCTATTGAAAATGTTATTGATGTTCATGTTTTTCACAGCTGCACTGAAAAACATGCTAAAGAAAGTATGTTTTTGGGTAACAACTACGCTAAAAATAATGGAGTGAATTGACAAGGGATAAAAAATAATGGCTGCTGCATTTAATTTTATTAATGTATCATGCTTGGGCCATTAATTTTTTAGCGTAGCCTCGCCCCTTTTCAAGATAGGAATTATTTTTATAATTATCACACCCAAAGCATGGTAAATGTAAATATATATAATTATATACATTGAATTACAATGTAATTTAATACAATACATATTTTAAATATAAAAAATAGAAGGTTATTAACCCTCTACAATTACTTTTAAATATTTATCTAATGTAGGTCTGCTGACATTACACATCTTTGCATAATCAGTCTTACTTATTGCTCCACTCTTGTATAAATCATAAATATCTTTTACTTTAGTTGGTACTTTATCAAGTGTTAATATAGGTCTACCAACTACTTTACCTTTTGCCCTGGCATTAGCTACACCACTTTTAACTCTTTGGCTTATCATATTACGTTCTATCTCTGAAAATACGCCCATCATTTTAAGCATACCTTCTGTCATGGCATCAAGTTCCTTTGTACAATCTACAACAAAACTACCAAATATTAATTTTAGATGTTTATTCTTTGCAAGTTCTATTATCTCACATAATTGCTTTGTACTCCTGGTAATTCTCGATACTTCCGTTGCGACAATTGTATCTCCCTCTTTTACTACCGAAGGAATATCATCAGATCCATATAATAACTTATTCAATTCTACTCTGTTAAGCTTTGTACCGCTCTCATATTCTTTGTAAATATTATTCTTATCTGTAACACCTAAATCCTTTAATTCTCTTATTTGTCTTGTTATATCCTGTTTTAGTTCGTTGGTACTACACCTACAATATCCATATACCGCCATATTAACCCAATCCCTTCATTTACTCTATGAGTTAATTATATGTATAAAACAGCTTGTTGCAAATAAAAACGCTGTAAATAAAAATATTCAATTTTAGAACCCATTTAAGCCATTTATAAGCTATTAAAAATCCAATTGTAAATGTAAGGCTTAACAGATGTTTTTCTTTACACCACACTTTAAATAAGTATTTTATCCCTTTCAACAATGGATTTAAATTCTTGCTTTTCAGTAAGTCTATTTTTATCTCTATCTCTAGATCCTTTTACTATAAATGTTTCCGGTACATATATAGTTGAATTATCTGTATCCTTTAAAACGCCTAAATGCAGCTTTAATCCTAATTCTTCATGAAACAATATAAATTCTGACCTTAATGTACATCTTCCCTTAACTCTTTCAGGATAAAATTTAACAATGCTGCATTCATCCAATAACTTAGGTATCAAATGAAAACACGTTATTTTTGATGTAATGGCTGCTAACTGCTTGTCCTCATTCTTCAATTGATTATCTAACTTCTTCAAAAGATCTATAGTTATTCGCCCATCGGAAATGCCATCATACCCATTTTTTCCTTGATATAGCTTTTTTACTTTATTATCTTTAACAACTTTTTGTATTCCAAGTAAATGAGGTAAATTTTCAGTATAAAATCTTATTTTTAATTCCAAGCTATTGTTTAATTTATATATAAATATATATTTACCTAAGAATTCATCATGAAATTCCTGTATTAACTTTAAATTACAATCTTCTAACTTAGGAATATCAGTTAATTCCAATAATTCTTTTATACTTTTCAAGTTAATTTACCTCCTTCCCCCTACAAAAACAAAAAGCCCTAACACAATGTTAGAGCCTAAATTCATAAAAATGTGAAACAACAGGTTGATATCCACTACCTCAACCAGGTCAAATGCTCCATTTGAATACTGAGCTCGTACAACGAGGTTGCTTCAGTTACTCGTTGGCCATACACTAATATAATGTCTGGTTACATATATATTATATCATAAAAATTCAAAAAATAATCTAATTTTAATAATATTTTTTATATCAAGTTTGTTATTCTACTCCCATTAATTTATTTATATAAAGTTCAAAAATTTTTTCATACTGCATTTTCAATTCTTCAACATCATCTTCTAAAACAGAATCACGTTCATTAACTTTTCGTGCAATCTGATTGATATTAGTTCCAATCTTATTTATCTCTTTTAATACATCACTAACCCCTTCCATTTCATACTTAATCACAGCTCCCTCAGTAATTAAATTTCGAACTAATTCACTCATAGACAAGCCACTATATTTAGCTTTATCTTTTGCAAATTCATGTTCAGCTTCAGTCAAAAAAACTTGTATTTTTTTAGTCCTAAGTCTATCTTTCTCAGCCATATTATAATTCACCCCCTTATAAAAATATATACATCATTTATTTGTTGAATTTCGAATACTCACCGTGAGGAAAATACGTTATTTTAAAAGTTCTACTTATTCATTTATTAATTATAAATTTAAAAATAATCGCTAATATTTTGTAGTAAAAATAGAGCACGGGGTATTAGGGGGAACTCCCCTAACAAGCGGAAATCATACTCATACTATTTCACGAATGTGTAAATGGTGGGAGTATGTTTCCATTGCTTGCTAATACAAATAAAGTATAGACTTTTTATTAATTATCTTTTCAATACTCCCTATACGTTAGGGAATATAGTTCCATAAACAAACAATATTATTTATATATAATTATTTAAATAATCCATCAATGCACGATTTACTATATCACTGATACTAATATCATCTCTTATGGATCTATTCTTAATTAAATCATACAATTCCTCATTAATTCTCAAACTTGTTACCCTTGTCTTATTAGAATTAATTGTAATACTACTTGTATTATTTTTTACTTCGACCAACTTCAGTAAACTATCTAAATTATTCAATAGTAGTTTCAATTTATCTATCTCAACATTATCTAACTCTGTAATATTACTTGTAGTATCATCTTTTGCAACCGCTATTTCTTGTAATATTTCTGTATTATTACTTGTAGTACTATCCTTTAAATACTGCCTTAACTCTACATTATAACTATAATTAGCTCTCGTCATTCTGCTCTTTAACGTACTTTTCTTTATCCCTATTCGATCACATAGTCTATTAACCGAAATACTTTTATCCTTACTAAGTTCTAAATTTATATACTGCACAAACTTTTCAATACTAATATTATTGAAATCCATATAATACCACCTCTATATGTAATATTACTATAATACTATCTGAAATACTACATAAAGCTTTAATCAATAAAAGGGATTGCCATAAAGCAATCCCTACATAATAAATCTATTTAGTCTTATTATTTACCGGCTTGTGAAATTCTGATTTTAATTTTTCTATCTCATTTTTTAGTTTTTCAATTTCTAGATCTTTTTTCTCTAAACTTACTAAATATTTGTTATTTAATTGTTCTTTTACAGAATCAATTTCCTTTTTGGCTGCATTATCAAAATCAACTTTAATTTCTTTAACTTGATTTTGATGCTTTTCATCTAACTTACCAAGATCAATACGATACTTTTCTGAAATACTCTTCTCTTTATCTAAAGATTTTTCATATTCAATTTTAATAGCTTCAACTTGCTTATTATGCTTACTTTCTAATTCTTCAACATATTTCTCATGCTTTAAATTCAAATCTTTAATATCTTCTTTATATGCTGCTATATCACTTTTTAATTCCGAAATACTATCCTTATGAAATTTGATCATATCTTCAGCATTAGAAAGCTTATCATCCAACTGTTTAATATTATTTTCTAATACTAGTTTTTTAGCTTCATTTTCTTCTAACTGTATTAATAATGCATCATTTGTAATCTTCAAGTCTTTATATTCTTCTAATTGCTCCAATTGATTAATATTATTCTTATGTAGTAAATCAATTGTTTTTTGCTTATCCTCAATGTCTTTATTTAATCTTTCAGTAAGATCATGACAATCTAAAATAGCTTCTTCAGCTTTTTTCAACAAATCTGCTTTTTCTTTAAATCCTTTTTCCAATTCCGACTTATCAATATTTAATTTTTTAACTTGCTCTAGTAAATTACTAATAGTATCTTCTTTATTTAGTAACTCTTTACTTAATTCTTCTCTTATACGATCTTCACTTGTTTGATTTACTTCTAACGAATTTAGGAACATTCCCATTATTCTATTGATTGTATCCTGGAAAACTTCGATCTCTTTTGCCCTATCTTTTATCTGCCCTTTAGCTCTTGCCAATTCAACAGTTTGCATTATTGCTTGAAACGCTTCAGCCTGATTATTAAAACCTTGCTCTGCTACAAACTGCTTGAATTTTTTATCATCTTCATCATTAATTCTAAATGATGTGGCTTTTATTTCACTCATATTTTATCTTTCCTTTCTGTATTTGAATTGTATTTCAATGTATTGTATTTGTATTTATAATATAATTTTACTACGAAGAGATAGATATTACAATATTAAACTTATGTATTTGTAATACAATACGTTGTATTTTTATCGTATTTGAAGTACAGCCGACATACGTGTAAAAACCGACCACATGCTTACAAAAATATCTATTATGATATTTTACAATTGAATTTCAGCTCTTTCAAAAAGTACACTTTTTGAAGTAAAGTAATGCTAAATAGCCAATTTTTCTATTTCAAAATTACAAGAAAAAAGCTTTTGAAACAGTTTTAACAAGCTTAGTAATATTAACACTAAGTAAGTGCATGTAAATTTATTCCATGATGTGGCCGGTTTTTACATGTATTATGGCTGTACCCCATATAATATTAATGTATACTACGGTTTACTAACGTTTACGCTCATTTGAACAAATACGACTTAAGTCACACTTTTTCTTAAATGAATATAATTTTTTTTAAATAAGTGCGACTTAAGAACGACTTGATATAAATTTTTCTATAAACTCTATCTTACTACTGTTTTTCATCATTATCTTCAATACGTAAGGGGCATTCCCTTACAAACCCTAGCTACCGCACTTTGTTGACTAACTACGCTCTTTATCCGCTCCGTTGTCAAGTCGTTTAGTCTATATCAACAATCCATTTTCGATCGTTCCTGGTTTACCTAAAGTGATTCATTTATTTTTGAATTAACTACTTGACTTAGGGACTAGGCGATGCTAATCCTTAGGGGATTATAGATTTCGGAACTCCCTCCCTCCTAATAATGAAAATTGAATATAACCACCATAAGGAAATACCCAAAGTTCATCATTATAAGAGTGTAAGTGAATCCTCTTTTTCATATGAGTTTCTCTCACACCGTTCTAACCTCACGATTACAACTATCTATTCATAAAACTTTATGTCTTAAACTCGCTCATTTGTGCCTACATCAAGATTTTAGATACTCCCTCTGCTCCAATGGAGCTACACA
>JARLHR010000249.1 GCA_031292145.1 Clostridium sp.
ATAATCCTCATATCAACATAGTAATATTATAGCCAAATATGATGAATAAAACAAGTGGTATTAAATGTATTCGATTTAGTCTTCCTTTGCAATTCAAAGGAGGAGAAAGAAAATGAACCTATTTAAAATTTATGAAAAAGACCAATATCAATTTTACCAAATACCACAAGAACTATTTACAATACCTAAATATAAATCTTTATCAACGGATGCAAAAGTATTATATAGTATTCTTTTAGACCGTATGCACCTATCAGAGAAGAATGAATGGGTGAATGATAAAGGAGAAATTTACTTAATTTATTCTAGGGAAAATGTACAAGAGTTACTATGTATATCAGCACCAACTTGTACTAAAGCATTTAAGGAATTGAACCAAGTTGAACTCATAAAAGAAGTACGTAGAGGACTTGGAAAACCTAACCACATCTATGTTGCTCATATGGAATATGACCAAGCTAAGAAACCTAAAAAAAGCTTAAAAAAAGTTATTAAAAAAATAGAGAAAAAAGAGGTTGAAAGCATTGATACAAGAGAGGTTGTTCAGAATGAAAGAATTTTAAAGTCAAGACCTAAAAATTCTTTAAGTCAAGACCTTAAAAATCTTTCGGCTAATAAGACTAATATAAATAAAACTAATATAAATAAAGATGATGATAGTATCCGACTAGGGTCGGATTTATTAGCTAAAGAAAATATAGTAGAGAAGCAAGAGGAAGTTAAAGAGCATATATATAATTTAATATTTAGTAGTAAAGCATTTGAAAAGGCAGTAGAAATTTTAGGAGCAAAAAGTTCTGCTGATTATTCTTTAGAAAAAGCGGTAGATAAAATTTATAATTTACTGAAAAAGGGAATAGGTGTACCTAAACCAGTAGAGTATTTCAATACGGTTGTAGAAAGTACATTGCAATATAACTTAGATTTAGAAGAGGAAGTAAAAGAAGTTAATAAAAAGAAACCATCTATAAAAAAGAAGAAAGCACCAGTAGAAAATTCAATGAAGAAACTAACTAAGTTTGATAATTTTGAAGCAAGGGAATATGACTATGAAAAGCTTGAAAAGAAACTTTTAGGATGGGATAAGGAATAAATATAGATAATTAGGAACAAAGGGAGGCTCATATAGCCTCTCTAAGACGTTTTAATATACATAGCCATATACTATGACCCTGTAAAATAGATAGTTTATATAGAATCTTATATAGTTAGATATGTATAATCCTTAATTTAGATGTGACTATTAGTAATATATAAACTATTACTAAAGAATAGATTATACAAGTCATGTATAGTTTAGATGTACCATACATGACTTGTATTCAATGAATAGTAACTAAAGAGTAAGTTTGCTCTATTGATATATAAATGCTTTTAAATCACCTGTTAGATATGTTCTATGCATACATGATATAAAATAGTAAGGTATGCCCCCCCTACCACCCTTTTAAACGGTTTGGACTCTCCATGTCATGCACCTAGTGCCACACAATCGGATAAAAAATTTTCGGAGAAAAACATGGTCTATATACACTTTAGTAAAAAGCTTTAAAAAAAAATTATAAGAATCTCACGTTGAGGTTCTAAGACTAATCAAAATACCTTGAAAAAAGTATTTTGAGAACACTATTCAAGTATCATTTCTTGTATTACATTGATTGTATAGCAATACCAAAAAGATATACAAGAAATGAGGTGAATTGAAGTGCTTAGACCAATTAAGAAAAGACCTATAAATAAAGGGAAGTATAAGAAGGCAGTAAGTTTTAGATTTGATAGTACACATATTAGAAGGCTAAAACAATTATCAGCAATAGTAGATATTACGGTAACAGAATTAGTTTATATAGCCACAAGAGATATGTTGGAAAAATTTGAAGAAGACCATAGTTATCTATTACACAAAGGTTATGAAAGAGAAGAGGTATAGAAAGGGGATTAATAAATGTTAGAGAAGATTAATTTAATAACGATACAACCAAATGAATTAATAGAAGTTGCGGAAAAAACTATAGAGCAGTACCAAGCTAAAATAAATTCAGGGGGAACTACTTATGGTGGAGCAAATTTAAAAGACATTCAAATACTAGAATTAAGATTACAAAGAGTAAGAATGACCCCTAAAGGGCAAGAGGTATACAATAAGACAGTAGAAATTTTAAAAGAACGCGGAATAATAAGAGATAAGAAAGAGAATAAAGGACTAACACCTTATGAAGTATATCAAAACTATCATAGTAATTTTAGCAGCAATAGATAAAAAAGTTTAAATACCTTATTACTAAAATAGAGTAATAGGGTATTTATTTTTTATATTTTAGTAAGTATAAGCTACTCTTACCGCTAAATTATACCCTGCACCTAGTGGCACACATAAAAGGAAATGGTATTAGGTTTGGAACATGGACAGGGAATATATGAATTTATATAAACGGTAAATGCACCCTTGTATTAGGCTTTTAATTATGATTACAACTAATTACAATGTAATGTAATATAATACAAAATGAATTAATGATTTTATTGTATTAATAAAACCGCAGGTATATAATTTATTTAGGAATACAATACATTACATTGTAATTAGTTGTAATACATATATGAGAGGGTGTTTAAAATGGCAGAAAAAGTTACAAGTATGAGGTTAAATGAAGAGGATTTAGAACAGTTTAAGGCATTTGCAAAGGATAATGGATTAAACCAACAACAGGCATTTAATAGTTTAATAGCACTTGCAGAACTGGAAAAGGCTAAAGATGTATTAGGGGATAGGGCAAAGAGTATTGATACATTTAGGGATACTATTAATAGAGCAATAGGAATGTATGTAAATGCACTAGAAGAAAATACAACCGCTGAACAGACAATAAGAGATGAGTTACAAAAGGAACTAAGTACAAAGGATAATACTATTAGTACAATGTATGAGCAATTACAAGATGTAAAGGCTAATAATGAAATATATAAAGAAAATGAAAAGATAAAAGATACTGTTATTAAACAGGCTGATGAAGAAGTTAAGAAGTTACAAAAGGATATTGATGATAAAAATAAAAGTATTGATAAATTAAATAGTAATAACGACTTACTACAGGAGCAACTACAAGAATATAAACAGTATAAAGAACAATACAAGGCATTAGAGGAGCAGTTGGAGAAAGTAAAAGGACATAATGAAAAGTTAGAGTTAAATAAAACCCTGTTAGAAACTACTATTGCAAAGTTAAATGATAAAATAAATAATAATAATGACATGTTAGAGTTTTATAAAACTAACAATGTAGAACTAAAAGACAGTATTAAGACGCTAGAGCAAACGCATAAGCAAGAAGTAAGTAATGTTAAGGAAGAACATACAAAAGCCTTAGAAGAGCGAATAAAGGTAAATACAGAACAGTTACAAAGTAAGCATGATGTGGAATTAGCTAAAAAGGATTTAGATATAGAAAAACTAAAGAATGAAATTGAACAGTTAAAGGCTAAACCACATAGAACTACAACAAGTAAAACAAAATAAATTAAATGATAAAGAGTTGTTATATATCAACTCTTTTTTATTTTAAAATATTGTAGGACAACATGGGTGACATACTGGTATACTTATAGTATTACGATAGTGATACAAATGGGGGACAATTATGCGAGAAGAGGAATTTAAAAGGCTTAGAGCCGAAGTATTACGAAAAGCAGGTTTAGTTAATATGAAGCTAAGGGAAAAGTTTAGCTTTGAAGAAGCTTTAAAGGTCAATGATATTACTAAAGACACATTTACCTTAATGGGTTGGGAATATAACGAAAAATTAAAGCAAGTTGAAAGAGTTCATTATATTAGTTTTGATAATATAAAAGAAAAGTCACCAGAGCCACAAGAAGAACCAAAGGAAATAACACCAGTAACAATTAATAGTGCTAATATAGAAGTGTTCTCTAATGATGATATGAGCCATTTACAGGAGTTTATTAGTAACTCTAGTATTATAATGCAAATGGTAGACATGTTTAAGCAGAATAATAAACTTGATACAGACAATATAAATATAGTTATTGAGTTACCTTTTGAAAACGATAAGACATTTAAGGCAAGTTATAGAGTGAATAAAACTATCAATGAACAGTTCAAACAGTTCTGCAAAGAACATAGTGAATTTACGGCTAAAGACTTGTTAAGCCAAGCATTAAAGGAATTTATGAATAAGTATAGTAAATAAAATATATTAAATGTTAGTGGTATATTTAAAACAAAAATGTGCTATAATAAAATATATAAAATAACATAGTAAAAAGACTTAAACATACTGGAAATATGTTTAAGCCCTAAATACAATCAGCTTAAGCAACTGATACCACTAATTAATTGAATTTACTAAAAAGTAGTAGCCAAGATTTGCGGTCGAGGGCTACTATTTTTTTATGTTTTTAATAAGCAACACAATAAATGTTAATAGAGCAAGTAGAAAAGTACCCGCAGTAAATAATAACATTAAGATATTACTCATATAGACCACCCCCCCTAACTATAGGGATTGTGGTAACAGTAGCCCAAAACTGAATTGTATTATATTATTATAGCACAAATAATGAAATTAAAAAGCTTATAAACTCTAGCAATAGGGTTCTTTTTTTAGTAATAAATTAAATGTTTAGGAGTTATAAATAGTGTAGGGGTGGTTGCATGCTAAAAAATAAAAAAAATACCGGAGATACCAGGGCAGATATGGTTTATTGCAGGAATACTATTATATATATGTTCACAAACTTAGTTTAATATATTACTTAAATGTATATACAATAAGTACAAGCTATACAAAAATAAAATATATAAAAGGTATTTACCAACCTTTATATAATTAGTTATATGGAGGGGGTGAGCTTATGAACGATGAACATATATGGAATGTAGTAAATTCAATAATTCAGAATCCAAATACTAAAATAGAATTTTATATAGATAATAATGATATAGTATATGTTATTGATAAATATAAAAAAGAATATGGCAGTGATAATTCACCAAGAGCATTTACTACAAAAGAACTATATAACCATGTAGCAAAATCACTAAAATAGTAACTAAAAGAACTCTAGAAATAGAGTTCTTTTAGTTTCGCCCGATTGTGCTATCTTCTTCTATAATAAAATTTAGGACTATTTTTGTATATTCTATACATTTTTAGAAGATTATTTCATATACTTTCTAAACTTAATTGATTTTAAAATTATATCAACTAAAAACCAAATCAATGAAAAAATACATATTAACGATATTGGTGGAAATAAAAATGTTGCTACGAATGAAATAATAATAGCAGTAATGGCTTTTTTGTTATATCCACCAGTAACTTCTTTAAATTGTCTATTTAATTCAGTTTGATTTTCTTTATTTTTTGCTCTCATTTCAGCTGACCAATTATTTAGTTTATCTGTTAAAGATTCATTCTTTATTGTAACATCTTCTATTAATTCAACTATCACTTTTCTTGAACCACATTTAGAGCACTTATTAAAATCTTCTATTCTTTCACTAGCAGTAAATCTAAATGCTGAAAATGCTTGACCAAGATTTTTTAAGCCTTTAGCTGATTGCTCTTTTAAATCATCACTATAAAAATTCAAAACAGACCCACATTCGTTACAAGTGGCTTTAAATGTATCACTTAAATCTACTTTCATTGAATTTTTCATTATAACATTTGAAGAATAGCCACATTCGCAAACCGCTAAACTTCCAAGTTTATAGCCATATTTAGTTTGTCTTATAGCTGATTTAAATATCTTTTTTGTTCTCTTGCAATTAGGACAAGAGCATTTAACATCACCTAGCAAACCTAAACCTTTATAAGTAAAACCTGCACCAATCATTTTAAATTCCCCCTATACTTTAGTTATTCATATATTTTCATCTTTATATAGAATATATCACTTATGTAAATTTAAAGAAATAAGTTGTTATATAGTTATTCAAATTTATGTATTTTTTAAAATACAATAAACGACCGTTAAAATTACTTTTAGAAGTAATCGTTCCATACCACTAAACACTAGCTAAATTGAGTACAAAAACAAGTATAAAAAATAAAGTACAATAATTGTTTACTTGTACCGTTTTTTGTACTATAATATTATTATGATATATAATTTAAAAGGGGTGGTAGTAATGATGTTTGGATATGCAAGAGTAAGCACAGAAGAACAAAATTTAAATAGACAGTTAGACCAATTAAAAGAAGCAGGAGCAGAAAAGATTTATAAAGAGAAGATAACAGGCACTAAGAAAGATAGACCTGAACTAACTAAGCTTTTAGAATATGCTAGGGAAGGTGACACAATAGTAATCACAGACCTAACAAGAATAAGCAGAAGCACAAAGGATTTAATATCTTTAGTAGAGGATTTAGGTACTAAAGGAATAAATCTAAAGAGTTTAAAGGAAAACTGGTTAGATACTACAACATCACAAGGAAAACTAATGTTTACTATCATTGCAGGATTAAGCCAGTTTGAAAGAGATTTAATAAGTGAGAGAACTAAAGAAGGTTTAAAGAGTGCTAGAGCAAGGGGGAAAGTAGGAGGTAGACCTACAACAGATAAGAAGAATATAGATAATGCTTTAATGTTATATGATGATGGGAAAGCAAGTATAACAGACATATGTACTATGTGTAAGATAAGTAAAAACACTTTATACAACTACATCAGAGCAAGAAAAAAAGAGCAAGAGGACACAAAATAACTTATATCTATTTAGTGAAAATAAAAAATATTAATTATACCGCAACATTTTTTAGAAGCCTAAATCTGAAAAGCCATACAAACTAAAAGGAAAAGAGGTGCAAAGTAAATGGATCAAGCGACTAATGAATTATATAATCTCATACTAAATGATTTTAATGACCCTTATATGCCACGATATGATGGGGAACTACATTCACATTATATCTTACCTTCATTAAATCAATATGCTAGAGAAATGACTATACCTAGATATAAACTACAAGAGTTATATAGAAAATTAAAAAAGGCAGGACTTATAGTAGAAAAGAAGTTAGCACCTAATAAAATTGCTATCTACCTAAGCTGATAATGTAGTATAATATGATTATTAAAAATAAAAAAGTGCTTTAGTATTGGACGTACTAAAACACTTGGAGGACTACCAATCAATCATTACTACCGACTTTAATAATCCTCATATCAACATAGTAATATTATAGCCAAATATGATGAATAAAACAAGTGGTATTAAATGTATTCGATTTAGTCTTCCTTTGCAATTCAAAGGAGGAGAAAGAAAATGAACCTATTTAAAATTTATGAAAAAGA
>JARLHR010000033.1 GCA_031292145.1 Clostridium sp.
GAGAGCACCTGCCTTACAAGCAGGGGGTCACAGGTTCGAGCCCTGTTGTGCCCACCATAAGATGGCTCAGTAGCTCAGTTGGTTAGAGTGCCGGCCTGTCACGCCGGAGGTCGAGGGTTCGAGCCCCTTCTGAGTCGCCAAATAAAAAATAAGTTCTAGTGTAAACTAGGACTTATTTTTTTATTTATACTTGAATTTACAAGAATTTTTACAGATTCATATATATTATAGATTAAGGTACAAAGAAAAAAAATAATAGACCAGTATGCTGGTCTATTATTTTTTTCATGTGCCGAATGCCCAGAATATTAGAATAGATATAGTTAAAATATTATCTGTTTTTTTCTAAGTTCTTTTTTATTCGTATGTCTTCAGAATAAAATTTGCAAAGCTTAAATTCTCCAATAAGCCTAGATGCAATTCTCTCACTATATTGTTTTGTTATTCCTGGCAAAGTCAAATTAGTTGAGATAAGCATTTTTTTATGTGTAAGAATTCTTTTATTAATTATATTAAACAATTCAGTTATGGAGAATTCATTAAGATGCTCAGCTCCTAAGTCATCTATTATTAATAAATCACACTCCAAAAGTAATGATTCTAGAGAAGAGTCGTTATTAAAACGTATTTCTCTTAAGTTTTTAATTAATTCATCAGAAGTTTTATATACAACTAGATATCCAAGATCTAATATAGCTTTTGCTATGCAATAAGATAAATAAGTTTTTCCACTACCTGGATTCCCATAAAATAAGAGATTTGTTGATATTGTTGAGAAATAAGGAAGATACTCTTTTAATATGTATTCTAAATTGTTTTCCATGTTTCTTCGTGGAGAAAATTTTTCGTCTCCAAGTTTATGGTTTGAAAATAAATTTAAATCAAAATTATCAAAGTTATTAAAAGCAATTGTATTTTCTAATTCCGAATTTTTATAATATAATCTAATTAACTTTTGCTTATAACAACTACATTTAACAGCACCTATAAAACCTGTATCTTTACACTTGTTGCAATGGTAGTGCAAATTCAAATATTCAGTATCATATCCTTTCTCAACTAGCATTTCACACTTTTTTATTCTCAAATCAATTATAGTTTCCTTATAATCTTCTATTATTTTTTCACCATCATTGGATTTGAGTATTGATACAGCCATTTGTAAAGATAGTTTTTGAATTTGATTATCTAGTTCAATGATTTTAGGAAATTTTTCAGATATTTCTGCTTTTCTAAGTTTTAAAGCTTTATCTTCATCTTCCCTAAGTTTATCATATATTTTTAAAATTTCAGTTTGATATCCTTTAATCATCATTATCCCATCCTAAAAGCTTTTTTTCTAAGGAATCATAATCATACTCTCTTGCTTCAAAATTATTGAATTTAAGAGGAGATTTATCGTTATTATTATTGGTATAATTTTTTTGATATTTAACATTCTTATTATTTTTAGTATCTTTAAGAGCTATATCTTCTAAGGTTCTAATATTATTCTTATTCCAGTTAGTAAGTATTCCATCAATATATTTAAAATCGGCTCTACTTAGTCTTTCAAAGCATATGTCACAAGCTTTAAAGATAATGTCATTTGGAAATTTATATATTAGAAGCCATTTTTCAATTAAATCTTGTTGAGGTTTCATTATATCTCCATTGTTTATGCCTAAATAAGTTAATATTTTTCTTATGTTAAGCCATTTATCTTCAGTTTTTTTAATTAAATTTTGAGCTTGCTCAATATTAGTAATTTTTTGATCATGCCAAGATAAGGCTACTTTTTCAATATATCTAGAATCACTTTTTCCTTTTGATATACAGTATTCCATTAATATTAAAATTAATTCAGAAGAGAAGCCAAATTCCCTTTGCCAATTTAAGTAAATTGACATTTCATTTGGAGATAGCGGTCTAGCTAAAAGAACTTCAATATCTTTTAACATACCTTTAGTATTGCTACTACCCAAGGCTTCTAATAAATCTACTTGTTTTGTAGATTTTACAGGTTCTTCAGTTAAATCTAAAAATTCTACATTGTAATTACCCATTTTATCTATTTGGGTGAGTTTTATAATTCCTTGATCATTCCAATAATTAAGTGCATTCATGATGTCAGATTCTAATAAATTAAGAGACGAAGCTAGTATCGATGAACTAACACCTAATTCTCCGGAAATATTATGCTTTAACATTAATAAATAAATTTTTACAAATTCACCTCGAGCTTGTGGCATATATTTCTCTATAAATATATTATTAACAGGGGTAAATCCTAGAGATTTATTCTTTAACATAAATGTGCTCATTCTATCACCAACCTTTCAAAATAGTTTGGTATTCAGATTAAATTATTTCATAATAAACTATCGTACATAAATAATTATAGCATATTATAAAATATGCTATAAGGTATCAATTTCTAATTAAGGCATATTCAAAAAATAATAAGTCAGTATGCTAGTCTATTTCCCTTCATACTACGTCAGCATATTTATCTAATAGACCAACTATGGGGCAAACATATTTCCTTGTCTGACGGGAAATATACACATTGAAAAAGAGCAGCTATGCTGCATATAAGAACTTTTGACAGCATCATAGGCTTATTATTTTCTTTTATATGCCTAGGGTATAAGTTTATTTATATTTACTGAGCCTTCACCTTGAATTGTGCTAGATATACCTTCTATTGGATCACATGCAATTTTTAATAATGAATTCATATCCTTAAAGGTCATGGAAGGATTTTTCTCACATAATAAAGCACATAAACCACTAATGTAAGCAGTGGCAATTGATGGACCAGTAAATGTTTTATATGGTATATCAAGTTTTCTAGGATAAAGTTTTATGCCATTTTTCTCAGAAATATAATTATTATCAGAATTTAAAGAAACTACATTGACACAAGCAGCAGACAAATCAGGTTTCATTAACTTACCATAAGGTCCTCCAGAAGAATATAGATAAGGTTTAATTAATGGCGTAGTTGTATTTAAACCTGCTACAGTAATACAGCTTGGAAGAGTAGCAATTCCCATGATAGAAGCTTTAGCATTTAAGTTGCTTCCGCTAGGTACTATAGGAATTAAGCCTTTTGATATAGCATAATTAAATACTAAATCAAAACAAGAAGTAATGAATGTATTATGATTTAATAGCTCAAATGGCAAGCATAATATCTTTATGTTATTTTCCTTAGATATATTAGCCAAACTTTCTATGGAATATAATATATCAGAAGCAAAACCTTTGCCAAGTTTATCGAAGGCTTTATAGCAAAATAGTTTACTTTTATTACATATGCCTTTGTACATATTATTAGAAGATAAGCCACTACTGCATAAAATTCCTGCTATTGATGTACCATGTCCATTATCATCATAGGGATACTTGAAATTATTAATTAAATCTTCGAATAAAACTATCTTAGCACTAGGCGAAGTTAAATCTTGATGGGGAAATACTCCACTGTCTATAAGTCCTATACCGATTCCTGTACCGAATAAGTTATATTTTTCAGAAAAATGAACTTTATTGGCAGTTGTAACACTCATACCACACAAAAATAAATATTCGTCTAGGTAAATTTTTTTTACTTCAGGATATTCTGAGATTCTATCAATACCTCGAGAATTAATTTCTGCGCTTATAAGATTAGCCGATTCTATTATATGAAAAACAGTACCTTTATATGAACTGATTTTTTTTGCAAGTGAAGATTGAAAATCTTTATATTGTATAAGGACCCTATAATTTTTATAGGCATTTTTGGATATATAGTATTGTAGATTATAATCTAACTTCCTTTTAGATAAAAACATATAGTTCTCCAAAATATTATTACTTCAATATATTATATGAAAAATAAATTTATTGTTAATATAAATAAAATAAAAATTCGTAATAATCGGCAAATATAATTAGTTTAGGCACATAAAAGAAAATAATAGATATATAAATAGTAGGATGCATCATTCCAGTTAGTTCTATTATGACACTAAAAACTGGGGCAAGCATCCTACCTATCCATAATATAGAAAAATAGTATTATTAATGAATGTAAATTATTTAAAAATTATAAGTTTCTCCTATATCTATAATTTTTATTGATTTGTCATTTAAATTTAATAATGATTTTTCGGTTTCTTGGAAATTTTCTAAAGAAATTTTAAAAGTTTTATAATGAATAGGGATCATTATTGGACAATTCATCATTTTAAACATTTCATAACTTTGTTCTGGTGTACAATGCATATATGAAAATCTATCAGGTTTATAACATCCGACAGGCATTAATGCAATATCACAATTAATATTCTTAAAATTATTTGTAAGAGCAGTGTCCCCGGCAAAGAATACACTTTTACTTTCACGCTCAATTAAATAAGAAATACTTTCATTGTCTTGACCCAAATAAAAACGCCTTCCATCATGGTTGGCTTCATAAGCAGTAATTTTTATAAAATCATCCTTATATACATTACCAGGATGTAATAAAATCACATTTTTAAATCCTAATAATTTGATAAGGCGAACATATCCCTTTGGAACAATTATGATTGCGTCCTTATTTAACTTTCGAAGTGAAGAAAAATTTAAATGATCCATATGACCATGAGATAATAATATATAATCTACTTTTAAATTAGATATATAATTTGGTTTTTTAACTAACCTTTTAAAATAGCCTAATAAACTTGAAAATACAGGGTCTGTAATAATTATTTTGTTAGACATATTAATAACGGCAGTAGCATGCCCGAACCAATTCACAGAGTTTTCAATAATTTCGTCAGATTTAATTGGCTCACTTTTTTTAAAATATTCTTTTATATTGTTAAATGTTAAATGGAATAAAAAATTGACATTAGAAAAAAAGTTCAAATGATATCATTCCCTTCTTAATGATTCCATTTAAATATTACAATACCAACAATCATAATAGCAATACCTAAAAAATGATTTAATGTAAAGTTAATCTTCTCACTTTCAAATAATCCAAATGCATCAATGAGTGCTGCAACAAATAATTGGGATATTAATATAATGCCAATGCCTAATGTAGGTCCCATTGAGCTAACACTTTTCATAACCGTAAAAGTTATTACAACTCCTAAAAATCCACCTAATAAATAAATTTTATTAACTTCTTTTAAATTTGTGAAGTTTCCATCTCTTAAAAAGAAAAAAACTACAAGGCTTACAATAAGGGCAATGATTTGAACTAATAATGTAGTCTCCCATACCCCTATTTTTTCGCCGAGTCTTGTGTTAAATACTCCTTGCACACTCATAGCAATTCCTGAAATTATTGCACATAGTATTCCAAACATAATATCACCTCAGGAGTATTATGCCCCCAAGCAAATTAAATATTATATAAATAAAAAGTATATTATGTAAAATGCATTAAATATTTAAATTATAACTAGATTATCTAAATTTTTAATAAATTGATTTTTTATTTGAGACTCTGAAAAGCCTAATGTTAATCCTAAACTTAATAAGTCTTCAAATAGAGTTAAGTAGTGATCCATAGATGGGGAAGCAATTAAATCATTTATATCAATATATAAATTTAAAAATTGATCACTCAGACAATAATCATTAGGATTCATAGATACTGCTATTAAATCTGTGTATTTATAATCGATTCCTAGAGTTAAAGTTTGGGAAATGCAAGTTATATACTTGTTGAATACTGAAGTAATATTGATTGGCTTGGAGTTATTTAGCAAATAGTTAAAGCAATTAGTCTCACTAGCTAAATTTCCAAGAGATATTTCAAATTCTAAGTTTTTACGTACTTGCAATTTGTGGGAATCTAACGCTTCATTTATTGATAAACTCTCATTGTAGTTTTTTTGTACTTTAAATAGTGGTTGAATATCCATTGTAAATCCTCCTACATTTTTAATAACATTATAATTTTACAAAATCTTTAAAATAAATGAAAGTCGGGAAAACGAATACAAAAAAATATTTTTAGAAAATTTATAATTTAATGATTATTTTAAATTTGATAGTTTTATTTAATGAATGCGAATAAAGTTATTCTTAAAAATAAAAAGACTATATTGAATAAGTTATATACTCAATATAGTTACTATAATAAATTTCTAAACTCTAAAGTAAGTATTTAATTTTGAACTATAAATTTAGATTAAGAAAAATGTTCCCATAATCAATATGTTATTAAAAATCTTTTAAGATATAAGATTTTACTGGAGTATTTTTCTTTATAGTTGGTAATTTCCATATTTCAATACTTTTAACCCTCAATTTAACAAAGCTATTCTTATCATATATTTCTGGAAAATTTAATTTTACGCCCTGTTTTTTATAATCCTTAGGAACATAAACTAAATTCCCAAGAGAAATAAAGTTATCGTCAAAGGATTTAACACTAAATCCGTTAAGTTCCAGCATATCGAAAAGGAGGCGAGAAAGTCTCTTTATATAACCTTTATCATCAATTTTTAAATTTATGCTTTTAGTAGGTTCAGATAAATAAACTAAATCACTAGCATCAATTCTAAAGCTCTTATATGGAGCGATAATCTTATCAACAATAGGATATAACTTTTCTAAGTTTGGATTTTCTATGGATGATAATAAAACGAAAGGTGCTGGTGAATTTCTATTTGCCCTAAATTTTTTAGACATATTTTTTTGAATTGGAGATATTACTTGATAGGTATCCTCATCAAATAATGCAACTATATAATACTTCATGACAACCCTCACAATCTCAAATAGTGTATTAATAGAATATCACTTATTATAACACAATAAGCAAAATAAAAGAATATGGTAACCAAGAATAATTAAATAAGCGATTTAAAGATAATTTAGATACTATTTTGGATTATTAATACTAATAATGTATTATTTTCAAAAATGATAAAAATTATAAATATATAAATTTATTAATATTTAGTAAAAATTTATATTATCTATCACATATGTTGAAAAAAGTAGTTCTAGACTAAAAAATCTATTTAAATAAATTTAGTTTATGTTATAATAGTAGGCGTAGACTTTTTTAATAATAAAATAGGTTAATAATGTAAGTAACTAAAAAAAATAGATTATATAGATTTAATGGATAGGGTGAATTCAATGGAAAGATTAGTTATAAACGGTGGAAGCTTGCTAAAAGGTAGCGTTGATATCAACGGAGCTAAAAATGCAGCAGTAGCAATATTACCAGCAGCAATAATGGCAAGTAGTGGAAAATGCACAATTGATAACATACCAGATATTGAAGATGTACACTGCTTAGAAAGAATACTTAAAAGCTTAGGTTGTAATATAGTTAAAATAGATAATAATACTCTAGAGATAGATAGCACTAATGTAAATAATTGTGATGCGTGCACGGATGATGTTAGAAGAATGAGAGCATCATATTATTTTATTGGAGCTTTATTAGCACGATTCAAAAAAGCGAGAGTTGTTCTTCCAGGTGGATGTTCAATAGGGGTAAGGCCTATAGACCAACATATAAAAGGGTTTGAGGCTTTAGGAGCTGAAGTGTTCATAGAACATGGAGCTGTTAATGTTAAGGCTGATAAGTTAAGAGGAGCTAATATATTTTTTGATGTAGTTTCAGTTGGTGCAACAATAAATGTAATGATAGCAGCAACGCTAGCAGAAGGAATTACAGTATTAGAGAATGTAGCTAAGGAGCCTCATGTAGTTGACGTGGCAAATTTTTTAAATTCCATGGGTGCTGATATAAAGGGCGCAGGGACTGATATAATAAGAATCAAAGGGGTAGATGCATTAAAGGGCTGTTCTTATAGTGTAATACCAGATCAAATCGAAGCTGGTACATTTATGATAGCAGCAGTTGCTACACGTGGAGATGTGTATATAAAAAATGTAATTCCAAAGCATTTAGAATCAATTACCGCTAAGCTTACAGAAATGGGAGCAGTAATTGAGGAAGGTGACGATTGTATTCGAGTGACTGTAAATGGTGAACTTAAGGGGGTTAATATTAAAACAACTCCATATCCAGGATTTCCAACAGATATTCAACAACCAATGTCAACTTTATTGAGTATTGTTCCAGGAAGAAGTTTAATTACTGAATCTATTTGGGAAAATAGACATAAGCATATAGATGAATTAAAAAAGATGGGTGCCAATATAAAAGTTGAAGGTAGAGTTGCGATTATAGATGGTTCACAAAAATTAACAGGGGCTATAGTAAAAGCAACTGATTTAAGAGCTGGTGCAGCTATGGTTATAGCTGGATTAGTGGCGGAAGGTGAAACAGAAATTACCAGTATAGAGCATATAGATAGAGGATATCCTCATATAGAAAATAAGTTTAGAGCTTTAGGTGCAGATATTAGAAGAATAGAAGTTGATGAATAATAAAAGTTCTAAGGGGGAGGAGATAAAGTGATATTTTGTTCTTTATATAGTGGCAGCAGTGGTAATAGTATGTTTATTGCCTCAGATAAAGCTAAGATATTAATTGATGCAGGACTCCCTGGTAAAAAAATTGATGCAGCATTGCAAGAAATCAATCAAAATCCAAATGAGTTGAATGGAATTTTTATAACTCATGAGCATAGTGATCATATTAAAGGGGTAGGGGTATTATCAAGAAAATATGATATTCCTATATATGCAAATGCTGATACTTGGTTCGCTATGGAAGGTTCACTTGGAAAGATAAAAGACCATAACATAAAAGTAATTGATAAAAGATCAGTTACTGAAATATACGATATGAGTATCCAATCATTTAACATTCCACATGATGCAGTGGCGCCGATGGGATATACTGTGATATCAGGGGAGAAAAGAATAAGTGTAGCAACAGATTTCGGAACTTTTACAAGGGAAATTTATGATAATATAAAAGATTCAGAAGTTATCCTTCTTGAAAGTAATCATGATGTTAACATGCTTAAATTTGGACCATATCCATATCCTTTGAAAAGAAGAATACTTAGTGAAATAGGACATTTGTCTAATGATGACTGCGGAAATGCCATTGTCGAATTATATAAATGTTCAACCAATAAAAAGATTATATTAGGTCACTTAAGCAATACCAATAATCAACCTGATTTAGCGTATCAAACTGTTTTGAATGTTTTAAATGAAAATGGCATTAAGCAAAAAGAAGACATAATATTAACTATGGCGAATAGACATAATCCTAGCAGCTATATAGAAATTTAATTAATTTAAGGTTATAAGGCATATTCAAAAAAATAATAAATTTCTTTCATATGCCTAATTTATAAATATTAAATATAATAATGAAGATTTAAGGGAGGACTTAAAAAATGAGTTTATATAAAGATTGGACTGACATGGTTGTTGAATATGTAAAAACTAAAGGTGAAAATGCGTTTTGGGAAGAATATAGTAAATTAGAGAAAAGCATATATAAGGAGTTATTAGCTAATCATAAAAGTGTTAAAAAGACTACAATTAACGAATTAGCTAAAGAATACAATTCTACAGTAGAATTTACTATGGGATTTATGGATGGAATTAATGATAGTTTAAAGAATCAATATGATCTTGAAACTGTTGATGCAGATACAGAATTAATATTAGATTTAAATTTAGAAACATTATACTTTAACATGTTAGATGCTAAAGCAGAATACTTATATACATTACCACAATGGGATGGAATTTTCTCAGTGGAAAAGAGAAATGAAATGCAAAAACAATATAAAGAATCTAAAATTGTAAGAAATTTAGATAAAGTAGGAAGAAACGATTCATGCCCATGTGGAAGTGGAAAGAAATATAAAAAGTGTTGTGGAAAAGATAAATAATATTCTCATTAAGCGAAAGCTTTTTGCGAATGAGAAGTTCACAAAATAAAAAAGAAAAAGTTCTACATTTGTTAGAACTTTTTCTTTTTTTTAGCATTTATGAAAAATTACAATTCACAAATATAAAAATGTTTAGTATAATTACCTTATAATTAAATAACAGGCAATGCTATGGTAGCGCAAATAGGGGTTGGTGAATCTTTATTTGTGCTTTTATTTTTATAAACATAACATATTTAGTGATAAGCAATAATATTTTTCGGGGGGAATCAATATGAATTTAAGACTTAGGTATTTGCTAAATAGAAATTTAAGAGAACATTCAGAAAAAGTTTTTGAAGGAATATCTAATGGAAGAAAAAAGGCTTTAGAAAATTGGTTTAATGATAAGTGGGCTCAATTAGAAAATATTAGGAATTCATTGGTGACGTTAGATGATAATGATGAGGTAGTAAATAATTATTTAGTGGAGAATGTAAAAAAATATGAAGATTTCTGCGAAATATTTGTTTTAGATGAAAAAGGGATAGTTTCAGTTTCTTCGTGTAAGGAACACATAGGATTAGATATGAGTGATTTACCTAATTTAAAGGCAGGACTAGAAGGTAGATCATTAATGTATGGACCATATATAGATAAACGTACTTTGGATACAGACATTAAAGGCAAAAAGTTTGTAGATGATGTAACTTTAATGTTTTCTAGTAGATGTAAAAATCACACGGGGCAAACTAGAATACTATGTTGCAGAACTTTAAATGATGATATGAGTAATGTAATCCAAGATGAAGATACCCATATATATAAAGATTCTGGAGACAACTATTTATTCATGGTAAAGTCAAATAGAGGAATTAAGCCAGGTACTGCTATCTCTAGGAGTAGATTTGAAGATAACACTTTTACATTAGGAGAGAATCTTAAGGATGGGGTTAAAACTAAAAGCTGGGGAACTGTACATATTAAAGAACACACTGAGTTTGAAATTATATTTAATGATCCAGCAACAAATAAATTGCATGAAGGAGTAGAAAATACTATAAAAAATAAAGAAAATTTAGATTGTTGGCCTGGATATCCTGACTATAGACATATTATGGTTGGAGGGAAGGGAACACTTATAACTCCTCCTAACTGTGATGAAGTATGGGGAATGATGTGTGAAGGTGATATAGATGAAATATATAACTTTCAAAGCATAAATCTTAAAATACCAATGGCTGTGTCAGCTATGTCAGCAATTCTAATAGCAATAAATTTAGTAACAACAAAACTTGCACCAGATATGAGCATATTTACATCAATTGCAATGTGGATTATATTATCTATATTCACTTTAGTGATTTCTAAGAAGATGATTTCATCGCCTCTAAGTAAAACAATAAAAATATTACAAGATATTGCAGAGGGGGAGGGGAATTTAACCAAAAGAGTTAATAAGATGTCATCTGATGAAATTGGTGAATTATCAAGATGGTTTAATAAATTTATTAATAATCAAATGAGCATGTTATATAGAGTAAAGAAATCAGCGCGAACTACAAAGAAATCAGTAAACATGGTTTCAAACATAACAGGTAATGTTAAAAAAGGAATGGGAGTAATTGAAAATACAGTGGTAAGCCTATTAGAAAATTCTAAGGAGCAAAATGTAGTATTTCAAGATACTAAAAATAAATTCTCAGAGATTACAGCATCAATTCAAGAAATGGATAGCCTTATATTAGAAGTTTCAAGAATAGTTGAAGGGACTAATGAAAATGCAGTAGCAACACAAAATGCATCTAAGGAAGTACTAAATAATATTGGAGATTTGGAAAGTACAATAGGTAAAACTGTCCAATGCATAAGTGTTTTACAAGGATATTCAAAGGAAATAAGTGAAGTAATTAATGTAATAAGAAGCATAAGTTCACAAACTCAGCTTTTAGCTCTTAATGCATCTATTGAAGCAGCAAGAGCAGGCGAGAGTGGAAGAGGATTTTCAGTGGTTGCAGAAGAAATATCTAAATTAGCACTTGAAACAGAAGATGCAACTAAATCAATAAGTAATGTCATAGAACAAGTTAAAGATCAAACACAAGCTACTTTTGAGTATGCAGGAGAGATAAACAACAAAGTACATACATCAGTAGGAAGTGTAAAAGATTCAATTGAATCTTTTGACCAAATAAATAATGATATAAATATAATTTCTGATGCTATGAAGTCTATTGCACGTATAACTTCAACTCAAAGTGAAAGTGTTGGAAAAGTTATGAATAATGTAAGTACTATGGCTGATAAAGTAGAGCAATCTACTGAAAATAGTTCAAGTAAGAGTGAAGAATCATTGACAATGGTTAAAAAGATATTATCAGAAATAAGACAATTAAAGCAAGCTACTGAAGTTTTAGAATATTCATCAGACAATTTAAATGAAATGGTAGGTTCGTTTAAATTAAAGTAACTTTCAATATAGATAATCTAAGTGTAATCTAGGCTTAAGCGGTAATCAACCGAACTTAGATAAATATGTGTTCCATAGGACTATGAAAATTTCGCTGGAAGGTTCTAAATAGGTGGTTGCACCCACTTTAGCATGCTCCCATTATTCAATGTGACAAGCTAAAGTGGAACAACCACCTATTAAGAACCTTCAACAGCTTATTTTCAAATGCCTATTTCACACATATTTATCTA
>JARLHR010000250.1 GCA_031292145.1 Clostridium sp.
GCGGTAATGTTTATCTGATTGGTTTTTTATTACCTCTAAGAAATAATTAAACTGCTTATAGAGTAAATCCATAATCGGTTTAACTTCGGAGTAGTTTTGCGGTCTTAAATAAACGTCATAGCGGTGGTTAGAACAGACAAACAAAATCTTAGTTTTGGGAGATAAACCGTTCATATTAAATAACCCCTCCTTGATAAATTTATTATACCTTAAAATCTTATCCTTGTAAACTCTGGTCAGTTCCTTCTTTCTTTCCAATTCCACTAAGAAAGTAAACTGCCTGTCGTTATTGATGTTCTTGGCTTTGACCAAAATGTCAGGCTTCAATCCTCCGAGATCCGCCTTATAATCAAATTCAAAATCATAATCAGGAAAGTTCCTGATAAAGGATAGCGCCATATCAAACTTCATAGATTCGTGTTCGGCGTTGTTTAGGGATTTGGTAATTTTCTGCTTGTAGTCCTCTAAGCGGTCAATAACCTTTGTGCCTTCTCTTGTTACGAAATAGAAAAACTGCTTTCTCTTTTCGCGCGGTTTTATGTCAAAAGGTATCTGTTGGACCCAACCGGCTTTAAGGTATTTCTTGATGTCTTTATTAACCTGTAATAAAGCACCCTTATAAGATTTAGCCTCATAAGAAAATAGGTTGTTGACGCTTCCGGATTGGATTGATAGAAGCTCATGGAGGGTTTTATGTTTCATAAATTATTGTAAATTATTCACTAAGCTTTCCGGCTTTTTATATTCTTTTGGCTTTTCAGAAACAAAAGACCAGCCTTCTGTTCCGCAAATCTTTAGATCTTCCGCAATAATCGGGTTCTCATTAAAGGTATAATCAAGATCGGCTATTTCTACAAAGTCTTTCCAAGTAAAATGGCAATTGTTTTTTTCACACCCTAAGACTACTTTAGCACTCTTTCCGTTTCTTGTAAAGTAGCGATTGTCTCTTTTAATAAATTCGGCATATTATTTACGATTATTTATTTTATAAGCCGACACTCGTTCGTGAGAACGGCAACCGAGCTTATCTTGTGCGAATTATTGATTTATTATGAGTCAAGTAAGGTAGGTTGCTGTTCTTTTTAATTGTGGCATATAGCCCGATTAAAAGAACGTGGTGTCGGCACAATAATATCTGTTTTTACCTGTCATCAGGGATAAAAACGAAATGTGTTAAAGCGGTGTGTATAAATTGTTTAAAAATACTATTGGGTATAATGTCGAGTCTATCTATATTATTATTTTACCACATACAAATAACTTGTCAAGCACCCTTATATTAGTATATAAAAAGTCAATTTATTTGCTAAAAGGTAATTATGAAAATACTATTACTTAAAATAAAATTATATAGTTTGAAATTGCCAAGAAATGGTATTCTTTTAAAGTAAAAATGTATGAAAATAAAATAAAGCGATGGCTTCCACTAAAACTAAAATTAAAAGTATCTATTGAGTTAATTAAAATGGGAAAGGCTTTTTACGTGGTTAAGAAATGGCTACGAATTAACTTCTAAACATTAGAAAATAGGGTAGAGTATGAGGATGGCAGCGGACATATCTTTAATCTCGAATCAGTAACAAGGGATTTCGTAAACAAATATAATCGCTTCCAGGAAATACTTAACCCGGATTATTTCTGTACTGCCAGATTAAATACGGACTGGAATACCATAGAGTGGGACAATGGTTATGATATCTGCCCAGACATGATACAAGCAATTGACAAATTCTTACCTATCAGGGCAAAGGGAAAGTTTCTTCTGCCATTCTTAATTTAATTGTTTTTTGTTTTTTAGTTTTAAAGCTTTTTCAAGTCTAATTTTATATCGGTCATATTTATTAGGCAAGTTGATTATTGCTTTTTGTATTACCCTTATTTCATTCTCATAATCTTTTCTTTTTCTATATATTTCACAAAGACTCCAATAAGGATGCCCACCATTAAAATTTTCTGCAACATTTTTTTCATATTCAATTATGGCATTGTCTATTTCGCCACTTTGTTCATATCCTATACCAGCCATATTCCTTCTATATTGGATTTCAAATATTTCCTTTAATTTTTGGTTTTCTATAAATGTTTTTCTCAGTTCTTTCCAAAAATCTGAACCATCATTTAAGTCCTTCCAGTCTTCTAAAGTCTGTATAAAATCGGGATCATTGCTGGTGAAGTTGTCTTCATCTTCCTTTTTTTCTTTAGGCTTTTCTATTTGCCTAAAAGATTTTTTAAATAAGTTCATAAATTGGTTCTAATGTTATATGCAATGAATCCAAAAAAGAAAAGGTTAATAACTAAAGTATCTAAATATTTTTATAAAGATAAATATCTTTCCATTAAATGATTAATGTAATATTGGAAAACAGACCTTTTATAATTTGATTTTTACAGGGAAATTACCACCTCTTTCAAGTAGGTAAATATCAGATAAATCTAAAAAATCTGTGTCAGTAATTTTACCATTTATAAAATCGGAAATTGTTTTGATTGGAGCAATAAGAACAAGTGCTTCTACTTTAATCTCATAATCCTTATCGTTTGCAAAATCTTTTGAAAAATAAGCTACAGAAACTCCAAAATATTTAATATCTGTCTGCCCAAGATAACTTACAAATGTTTTTAACGAGGGATATATTATCGAATTCAATTGGTCTTTGGCTCTTTCCCTTGAATCCATTTTAAGAGTATTATAAATACTTTTTGAAACTAAACTATGATAAAGAAGAGTCGGATTATTTTTGGTCAACCCCAATAATAAAGGAATATTATAATAGGCAAGATTTGATGTGACTAAAGAAGTATAATATAAAATATCCTTAATTTCTTTATAGTTCTTCTTTAACAATTTATATTGAGCTTTTTCTTCATCATATGTGCTGTCAGGATTATAATTGTTTAACCAATGATCTAAATCCGTTAATGCCGAATCACGGTTCTTAAATCCATTATAACGGCCTATACTTGCTAAAATAATATCATGACTAATTTTAGAATTCAATACTTCTCCTGAAATTTCAGAGAGCCCCTTATAACTTATTTTTTTTTGAGCTGGAACTGGTATAGATACGCAAACAATTAGAAAAAGGAAAAGTAATTTCATAAGAACTCCTTGAGGTTATCAAAACTTAATAATATTTACTGATAAAGGAAAAGTTCTTCAAAAATATGCTTTGAAATAGAATGTAAATTCCTTTCAATCAAGACAAAGAGAATGTATCCTTTTGCCTTTCTTTTTGGTCAAAATTGTTACCCTGTTGTTACTTTGAGCTATTTACCAAAAATCAAAATATCTATAACTTATTTATTTAATTATGGTTATGGAACAATTAAAAATAATATTTACATTCCACATCGATAAAGTAGATCGCGCGGACATATAATCAACTCTGTGAAAGCAGCAGACTGTAAAATATTACCAGCATTAGCTGAATCAAAAATGCCACAACTCAATAATGTATTGATTTTGAAAATACTGCTTTGACATTCTTGTTCGCTATAAATATCCATAATGACACCTTACAGTGTTGTTTTAAGCCGTCACTAAATTATTTATTAAATATCCGACAACAAAGCGGTCGGCTGAAAAATGAGTTAGGTATGGTCTTTAACGCTTTATTTAATAATTACAATTGGATTATCAACCAGAGCTAGTTTTTTCATGAGTATATCTAATATTCTTAATAAATCTGACTTCCTTTTTTATGCAGGTAACATCTGATTGCCGAAATAATGCATAATTAAAACCTCTAAATGTATTAGTAACCCCACTCAAATACTTTATTCCATCAAAATTCTTACTCTTGCAATATTCAGAAAAATATTGGGTTGGTAAGTATTCGACAATATTTAATTCTGCGTTGACAGATTTTATAAATTCATTTCCTAAAAGAATTCCAAAGCTGAAAACAGTTCTATCAATATCAATGTATGGTAATTCATCGCTCAATTCTACTACCATTAAATCTTTTATAATATTAAATTCAGCAATAGTAATATATGCGTCTTTGTTTGGTCTTAATTCTGCTATGACAGTATCAATATCATCCGCTAAATATAGGTAATTTATACCAAGCGGATTTGCTCTATTATTAGCAAGTATTTTATTATCAGGCATTCCCATTTCATTATCAGGCAAAGGGTCTTTATTCATAAACTGATTTATTCTACCCCTATAAAGTATTGTCCCTTGTTTAATAATTTTTTTATAATTATTGATAATTGCGTCAAAGGTAGTCAAAATAGAAGAATCTACGAAGAACCTATTACCAGATTTTAGTTCATTTTTGAAGCTATTTATTCTGTCTGCAGCTTGTCTTAATTTCTCTTCAATCATATTATTTGTGTATAACTAATTATTATTTATTTAACTCATGTTACGCAAAAGGTGAAAATTGTTAGAAATTAAAATTTCATATTAAAGGCAACCTTCAGTGACAACAATTCATCTCTTGCTGCTTTGAGCGCTTCCCAATACAACTTAGTTTTGAATGCCGACTGATTTATTTTTGTCAGCATGCTCAAACGTTCAAGTTTGCAAAAAGCATACATAGATGTAAATACATGGTTGGCTTGCGTCCTAACAGTTTTTGTCTGTGATTTATATAATCCTACATGTTGTTTTAAGGATTTATGATATTCTTCAACTTTCGTTTTATGTACTAAGGCAAAGACTACAGGAACTCGAACTTCGCAACTATAATATAATGCGCTTATTATGTTTATTCCCTTGACACTCTTTCCCTTACTATGATCATAATGCCATGTGATGATTTCATTTTCGTCCGGTACTTGGCTTTTCCTCTATCGTATCATCTATGATGATGACACCTTCGGCACTCGCTATTTCGTGTGCGATTGGCTTCACCAATTTCCACAGCCTGGCTGAACTGAAGTCTTCGGAATTAAGAAATCGTGTCACTTTGTCATGGCTGATGATGCCTTCGGACATTATTGATAATCCCGTTGCTGTTGTATATGAAAATGACGATACTAAATAATCTGCGTACAGGTCAAGTAATTGTCTGTCCATAACAAACTCTTTTTAATGCAAATCTAAACACTTTTTGCCGTTTTGCGTAACATGAGTTAATAATTATTTTTTTGTTTCTTGTGAAGTTAAGACACTATCAACTTTGAAAGTAAATATGTAATCATTTACTACTTCTTCAATTTGTAGAGGAAGAAGTATTTGAATTGATTTTCCGATATTAGATTTGGTCGCAAAATTAAATGAGTCGAATGTTGGATAAGTACCCTTACTATAATCACTGTGGTAGTCGGCACGAGGGAAGAAAGTTTGTTCTTCCCATTGACCATCTTCCCATGTAACATAATCTGTTGGAAACACTAAATCTTCTATCGAGGCCTTTCTTGCAATAATGGAGGGTGCTTGTGGCTGCTGTCTATCAACATATTTAACACCTATGTGCATGACACGATGGCTACTACCATTCGCATCTATAAATGAGGCTTCGTCCCAAGGAATTTTAATCGAGTGGTCTGTTTTGTTTTGTATGGAGAAAGAAACATTACTAACGGAAACACTCCAAAGAACTTTTACTAAGTCGTCTTCAAAATAGGAACTATATTTGTCACTCGAAAGGACATCAATCTTCTGTAATCCATATCTCTGAGTTGCTTTTTCAGGTCTTTCAACTTTCGATAGTGAAAAGGAATAATTTGCCCAATAGATCGTATGAGAACTTGGAGGTATACATCCCATGAGCAACAAAAAAGGCAAAGCAATAATTATATTCCGCATTGTTATTCTCCAAGATTTGTTAATTTATGTTTGTGTATTGTTCCCTAAAACTTCATATCTATTTAAATTAAAATTCTTTGATTTATAATGAAACATAGTAATAAAATATTAAAGTTTCACTATGGCTGTTTAATCAACTGTTCAAATTGTAAAACCAATTTAGAAATGTCAGTAACAGACCAAGTTAAAATTTCAGTTTTTTAAGTGAACAACAATTACAAAAATGGGCTGTAAGTGAAATTGTTCTCAATTTATCTTAACTGCTCTCAATTTCTATCTCTGTGAACATCTTACATTAAATGCAATATTATATTGTATAAAAAGGTTGACTTTTATTCCTTTTCCGTTGACGTTCCAGATAAAAAAAGGAGTTCTAATATGTCAACAAAAACAATTAGCTTGAAACATCGGAACTATACATGCGCAATAGTGCAGCTATTTCCATGTCGGTCAATAACTGTCATTAGAATTTGAGGTGCCGGATAAACTATGGTAAATTAAATTATATTTATTTTTTCCTTTCATTTCTTCTTGTTGAAAAGCATTTAATATAAAGGTAAATTATAAGCGAGTATTTTATATCCTTTAATATTAGGAATGAATTATCGCAAAAAGTTTTGTTAAATTTTTGAAAGAATATAATATCATACTGCGGAAAGTGTTATATGAAATATTGTTAGTATGATTAATAATTATGTAGTTAAAATATAAAGATGAAAAATATGACTTTAAATCATGAAGAAGTATACTATTATTTTTTCTTTCCATATTTAAAGTGTTCGGAAAAAATTAATATCAATGGTATTGATCTCTTTTCATCTAATAAATTAGATGAATTAGACAAAGAATCCCAAAAAATAATATCATTAATTTCAAATAATTTTTATATGGCTCAAAATTACAAAATAAAAAATATGATAGCCGGCTATATAAAGGAACGACATGATCTTACAGATCATGGATATAATAGTGATTATCATTTAAATTTTGGTAAGATATTAAAAATAAGAGAGTTAATAATTTATTTATATTCTAGTCTACACCCAACATTATTAAATCCATTTTTAGAAATGGATGTGTCTAATGTTTTTGTTTTCCGAACTGAACGACAATTATTAGATATACATAAATCTAATAACAATTTAGAGTTTACGGATAAAGTAGAAAATTCTAATTCGGAAGGTTTTTGGGGTTTACTTAACGGTAAAACTTTTATTTCGATAAAAAAAGATGAAAAGATATTCCCCCCATATCCCAACTTTCAACAAAATCATAATCAAGATCTTTTTCTCGATATAAATAGAATTGATAATAATTCAGTTTATAATTTCTTAAATGATCCTCAAAAAGTAAATCTGTTGTTCAATACAAGTCGTCTTATTAAATCAATTCAATGGTATAATAGATCAAACAACGGCAGTATATCAGATGAAGAACAACTCATATATCTTTCTGTTTCATTTGAAAGTCTTTTAGACCTAGAAAAAGATAAGAATATAACCAGTAGATTTAAAAATGCAATTAATATATTAATCGGTAGCAATGAAAAATTAAATGCATGGATTGACCAATTTTATACAGCAAGATCGGAAATTGTTCACCGAGGGTATTCAAATGAATTATTATTTAGCACATCATTAAAAAAAGGTAACAAATTAAGGTATAGAGATTTAATATCATACGGTAGAAGAATTTTCCAGATTTCGCTTAATTCAATTCTTAATAGCGAATTCTTTAAACATAGAACTAATCTCGAGGAATTATTTATAAGTAATTATGAACGCATAGAACTTCTTATTACAAATCTTAACAAGAAGGTAAATGTAATTGAAACACTTCAGAAATATGAAAACGTTATTAATAACATTATAGAATATAGATATGTTGGAGAAGAAAGTATACAAATCAAAGACATATTGCATCTAATTAGTAAATCTATTTATCCTTACTTGTCGAGTTTCACTCCTGAAGAACAAACAATAGCAAATGAATTTATTAAGGAAAAAGCTATTTCGGAAAAATTAATTAAATATGAGGCGGTTCATAGAATAATTAATGAAGAAAAGGAAATCGTCTTATTAAATAAAATAGATGATATATGTTGGTCTTATTTATTGATACATATTATTCGTGCCAAATCTATAAATGAAGAGACTATATAGCCAAAGCCAACCCGCTTCTTTTCAAATCGGTATTATTCACATTACGGAACTTGTCAATAGAAATGAGATAGGAGATAACTGCTCTGATAAATTGTGGGATTTACTACGGATCAGAAGGTTTTGGGTTCGACTCCTTACGGGTATTCAAGGAAAAAAAGAAAAGAGCTTATGAGGTTTTCGTCTAAGTCCTTTTTTAATTTTTTGAGGAATATGGGAAAATGTTTTCTTTTATTTTTGTCTCCTCTTATTGAAGAAAACTTTCCTATTCATTTTGCAAATCCCTTTAGCCTCAATTGCATTTTTAAGTTTTCTTTTTCTTTCTTGATTTCATTTTTTAATTCTTCTTCGGTCGGTAAGTATGGAAGATATTTGGCAACATAAATTTCTTTCTTTTTTTCAGGCAGTGTGTATTTCACTACAGTATCATTTTTCTCTGCACATAATAGTATCCCAATAGTATTATTTTCATTTCTCTCTTTCTGGGTTCTATTGTAGTAGTTTACATACATCTGCATTTGCCCTATATCTTGATGGGTAAGTTTACCTATTTTCAAATCAATTAATACAAAACTCCGTGTAAGGCGGTTGTAAAAAACAAGATCAATATAA
>JARLHR010000251.1 GCA_031292145.1 Clostridium sp.
AATACTTCCTCTAAGTCTTTGTCTTCATCACCAAAGATAATTGATTTTAAATTATCGTAATTCTTTTCATCAATCTCTTTTATAACTATATTTTTGTTATATATAAATTTTAAATATTCTTTTGCTTCCTCAGTTTCTTCATATGCTAAAACTATAACTTCATTTGATTTTTCTTTTATTGGAATAATCTTATACTTTTCACATATTTCTTTTCTTAAATCTCTTGCTGTATTTAAATCAACATCTTCGATACTATATTCCTTAATTTCAATTCCCTCCGTTCGCGTCATTTGCCATTTAATGTAAATTATAGACTTGAAATTTGATAATTATACATGCATTATAACTTTTTCCTAAAAATTTCTTTCGAAATATTTTTCAAAAACTTATTATACAATTAAATATCCAAGTCAGATATTCAATATAAAATAATATAACCATTTGATTTTTGTTTAATTATACAGAATTAGCTACACCAGATTTTTAACAAATTTATTATAATGCATGGGCTAGTGCAAATGAAGATTGGTATTATATTAATTCAGACGCTCATTTGGTAGAAAATTGCATGATTAAAGATATGGCTAGCAATTTTCATAGTTCCATTTTCAAAGTAAACCCATCCAGTATAAATTTCTTGCCATCCAGATGATGCATAAGCATTTTGAGCAAATCCCGTACATACCAATAGTATTAGTGTTATTAAGAAACTTGTAAATATTTTCTTATTCATAAATATATCCTCCTCTTTTCTATATCATAATTGTATATCGTTTATATTTTTTGTTAATAACACCCATTAAAACATAAATTTTCTGTTATAGGGATAGTATTTTACCTCTCCGCATAAACCTAAATACTATCTCTATTTTTATGCAAAAAAATAAAGCTAGCAAATCAAACTTAGCTTTATTTTTCTGCCCATAAGAAAATTTATTTCCCTAACTGCTTTCTTAATTCTTCTATTGTGCTTAATAATAATTCATGAGTTCTTCTGCTTTCCTCTTGATTTTCCATTAAAGTATCAACTTTTTTATGCAAATCTTCTATTATTATTTCAGATTTTAAATTAACAAGGTAATCATTTGCATTAGTTAATCTATCCCTTTCCGATTGGCGATTTTGTGACATCATGATTATTGGTGCTTGTATAGCTGCAAGGCATGATAACACTAAGTTTAAAAATACAAACGGATATGGATCAAATGCGTTACTGCTTAGAATAACAACATTTCCTATAATCCAAACTGCAAGTACCACTCCAAAGCTTATAATAAATGTCCAAGAGCCCCCAAATTCAGCTATTTTATCAGCTGTTCTTTGTCCAAAAGTTGAGTTTTCATCATGTGCATTATTTATATTCTTTGAAACCTTGCCAGTAATAAGTTCATGAATTAACTCTTCGTTAATATTACTACCCTTGAAGTCCTTATCTTTTTCTAATATTTCTCTTACTAACTCTTCTTTGCTATAGCATATAGTATCTTTACTTTCCATAAATACTCACTCCTATTCATTGTTTGATTTTTTTCTAATATTTCATGTTAATGCTATAACATTTTAACACAAAAATCATATAAATTAATTGTATATTATTTAGTAGCTTTGTCAAATATATAACATGGAAGTATTAACTTAACCAAAATAAAGAAAGAGATAGTATTTTACAGTCAACCACCTTAATACTATCTCTTTCTCATTGCCATTAAATTTTCGTCATTCTCTTTTGTAGTATTAGCTATATTTATTATCATACACAATTTAATTTTTACTACATAGTATATAATAATATATTTTAGGAGTGATTTTATGTATAACATACAACCTCAAACATTCGATTTTAAATCAATTAATGGAATATCAATGAAACAGCTCGATGAACATTACAAACTATATGTAGGTTATGTAAATAAATTAAATGAAATTTGGGATACTCCTTATATACCCAGTAATTACACTGGCAGCAATGCAACATATTCAAAAATGCGCAGCTTAAAACTTGGAGAAACATATTCATTGGACGGCGTAAAACTTCATCAACTTTATTTCCAAAACATGACTGGAGGTAATAATACTCCTTATGGCCCTTTACTTAATGCTATAATAAATCAATTTTCTTCTTATGATAATTTTATATCTTATCTTACAAATGTAGGATTATCTATGAGAGGTTGGGCAATACTTGCTATTGATTCTATCGATAGTAAGTTCCATATAATAGGGAGTGATTTACATGATACTGGGGCCGTATGGCGTTCTTATCCAATATTAGTTATGGACGTTTATGAACATGCATATTTTATGGATTTTGGTGCTGATAAAGAAAAATATATATCTACATTTATAAAAAACATAAACTGGTCTGTTTTAAATGATAGGTTTAAATAATATGTTTCCTCAATATAGATTATGAATATAAATCGCTATAATTATTATCCTTTTGAGTTTTCTAATGCATGTCCTATTACAATATCTGAATACAGACTATGGTAAGTATCTGGTGAATATTTATTGATTAAATATAATCTCTTTTGGTTATAATCATATATGTAAGTATCATATTATCTCCTAATATAGTATTTGAAATAAGGTAGCACTGGTTCGTTCCCCTTGCTATCTTATTTCTATTTAGTTAATTCGTTTCTCACATACTCATTAATAGTTTCTTCTTCCCCTTCAAATATTTCTGCCAAATGTAATATGATCTCTTGTTGCTCCTCCGGAAGACCTTTAATTGTTTCTTTAATTGTATCTTTAGTTACATTACTCATAAAATCACCACCTCAGTATTACCATTACAAATATTATATTATGTTAAAATAAAACATTCTATAACATAATTTCTGTATTATTGCTAATACTATATTTGCTAATCTTTTATAGCTTGGCAGGTTGCAAAAGGCAGTAGATTAATTGATAATTTACTGCCTTTAGTTATTTATTTAGATATATTTAATATAATATATATTAGATAAGATATTTTCCACTCTATAATTATAAGCCTTTCATTACTGGGATTATATTTTATATATAGTCCCTTTTAAATTTGGAGTAACATTTTTATTGTAAAATTAGTATATTAGGCATTATAGTAAATACTTTCTCCTAAAATATTATATACCCTCTTTATATTTCCTCAAAAAATAGAGCAGTAGTTGCTTCTTTGCTACTGCTCTTATATTTACTGCTATGACACAATAATAGAACAGTATGAAGCTATAAATTTAAAATTTATATTATGGATAACGCCAAAGCCGTCGCTTTTAGCGAGTTAGTTCTGAATTACTAAAGCGTGCTAACTTTCCTTAATAATTTTGATTCTGATATATCTTTTGGTGATGGATATTTAATGCCAGGGCATAAATCCATTCCTACTGATTTATAAGCATCAACTACTAATGTTGAACATATATGTCTATGAAATGGCTCTTTATAAGGCAAAGTTACATGCAATGCATATCTTATTGCTTCAATGATTAGCAACAAATAATCATATCGTGTACCTACTTGTTTACTAAGAAAATCTTTTATACCTTGTCTTTGTTCATCCGTTAAACTATTACAATTAAATACGTCTAATTGCCCTTTATATTTATCAATTGGAATATATTCTGTTTTCTCAAACCCTTCTGCTTCAATGAGTTGTCCATCAATAAAAGTAGTGGCATGGCTATATTGACTATTCTCAAATTCTTCTATAGCTTCACTTATTATTCCTGTGCCTTTTTTTAAACATATATCACCATTTTTCATAGAATCACCTACCATATAATAGTATTTACTGCATCAACTATTGTTACAGAATTAATTTCTCCTATTAATGTATGCAATTTATTCTGTTGCGTCCATCCAAAGGTACTAATATCAGAAACTATTTCTCGCTTAAAATGTTTTAAGTACACACTAAAAAATAAAACTAGAGTGTTTTTTACTCTAACCAATTTGTAAAAATTTTACCATCCCGAATTAATTACAACATATTATGTTAGTATCAAACCAAAGTAAAAAAATAAAACAGTAGTTGGATTTCTCCTGGCTACTGTTTTAACGTAACTAGAATTACAAAAAATATTGCGTTTATTTGCAAAGTATAAAATAGTAGTTTAAGCAAATAATATTACGGAAATACAATCAAAGGAGTGATTTATATGTCATGGAATAAAAATATAGGTTGTTCAGTAAAACCTTGCAAATGGCACAGTGAGAAAGAAAATTATTGTACATTAGACAAAATTAATGTAGGCACCCATGAATCAAACCCTAAACAAAAGGAATGCACTGATTGTGAATCTTTTCAATTAGGTTGGTAAGTATTTAATCAAAAAAGCAGTAGTTGGATTGCTCTCGGCTACTGCTTTTATATTTGCTGTTATGACACAACAAAAAGAAAAATACGATGTAATAAAAATTCTATCTGTATAATAAAAAAAGACTTTTATGAATTCTTAATCACCGTATAAATTTGCAATCCATATATTAGAATGTAAATAATAAAAAGCGAGAATGTATATGGCATTAATTTTATCTGCATTATTGTTTAGCTTATCCTCTAACTTAGATAACGTAGTTGTAGGTACCGCTTACGGAATAAAGAAAATAAAAATAGGAATACTTGCAAATCTTATAATAGCAGTTGTAACATCTACAGGAACATTTTTATCTATGTCAGTTGGGGCATATATAACAAAATTTTTACCCCAATCGGTAGCCAATGCTTTAGGTGCTGTAGTTATTATTTTCTTAGGAATATATTTTGTTGCCCAAAGCATAATAAAGCTTAGAAATAATACTAATTCAAAAGAACTTGCATTAAAAAATATTACTGATATGATTGAATATGCTGAAAAATCAGATTTAGATAACTCTGGTGATATAAATATGAAAGAAGCTTTCCTTGTAGCATTTGGATTAACATTTAACAACTTAGGCACAGGAGTAGCTGCAAGTATAACGGGAGTTAGTATTCAATTTACAGTCATATCTACATTTATATTAAGTATCCTTACAATTATATTTGGTGAATCTATAGGTAATCATGTATTAGGTAAATTTTTTGGTAAATATGCACCATTATTTTCAGGTATATTGCTAATAATACTTGGTATTATTGAATTCCTTAATTAACATTTTTGTATTTATAAAAATAAAAATAAGGGTAGCAAACAATATTTCTACTGTCTACTACCCTTCAAAAATAATTACTGAGCTTGTAAAAATTCCTCATAAGTTTCTATTCTATCCTCTCTATTGGTCTTTTTTAACCAACTGTTATACTTTAGAATGACTTCTTCTACAGTTTGCAAATTCAGTTTATTTTTCTTTTTAGCTTCTACATACATATTTATTTTAATTATATTTCCCACTTCTTCCACCTCCTCCTATATTTAATAATACAATTGATTATTAAATTTGAGTACCTAAAAAACCTAACATAGCTCTAATTTTTTTATAACATTTCTTCTATAGCTAGTAACCTTGGGTGATTACCTTCTTGAACTTTAACATATATTTTGGCCATTTTCATTTGCAAATTTTCTATTATTGTCATTACTTTGCATACGAAATAATAATCTCCTGTGCCATTAGTAACTGCTTCTATAGGATTAAAGTTCCATCCCTTTATTCCATCCAGTGCTCTTTTTAATATTTTTTTCTCTTTTGGTGTAACTTTGTGCATAACTCCTAATTCTTCATTTTCTCTCATCATACTGACAACACCCTTTCCATTTAATATATTACAATTAGTTTTTGTCAGTTGTATGTCATTTGTAAATGTTTTCTCAATATATTATTATAAAAAATAAAGGGTACAGGATTAACTCCCATACCCTTAAACACTCTTGCCATTAACTTATTTATTATTGTATTTTTGCTGCAACACCATTGTTATCAAAACTATATCCATATGCAGTAGTATCATGAATCATACTGCCATCGGAGTATAAACAGTAATTTTTTCCGTTTACTACTATCCAACCAGTACACATAGAACCATTAACATCAAAATAGTACCAATTATTATTAACTTGCACCCAACCAGTTTGCATAGCTCCACTTGTATTAAAGTAATACCATTTGCCATTTATTAGTTGCCACCCAGTTTTCATAGAACCGTCATTAGCATTTCCTAAGAAATACCATGTGTTTCCATCCTGTTTCCAATCATAAAGCATCCAACCATTAGAATCAAATAGATACCACTTACCATCAATTTGTTCCCAACCATTTTTAGTATAAGAACCGTCACTGTGCTTGTACCACCATTTTCCTGCATTATCTCCAGTGCCTTCTTGCCATTCCCCCAGTGTTGAAGTTACTGTAATTAATACACCTTCTGTAAAACTATCTACATCACATCCAGTATTAATTCCGCTAATAGAGCCACTTTCAGTATATTGATGACCTATCCTATCAGTAAAAAAGTTACTAGGTAAATTCCAAGGATCATTATTATAGTTAGCTTCCCAAAAAGGCATTCCACTAATTTTATCACTTATACTTTCAATATTACTCATAAAGCTAGTATAAGAATATATACCTAAAGTAAGTGGACTTAATTGATTAAACGTATCTATAAATCTACTTAAATAATCCGTTAACCCGTCAAAGTTAGTTTCTACATCTACCATAGGAACTAAATCCCATGAATAATCCTTAATTGTTTCATAAAAGTTTTGAGCTTGAGATTCAGGTGTACTTGTCCCAACTAAAAAGTGATAAGCTCCTACTTTTAATCCATTATTCTTACACTCATTATAAAACGGAACCATTGTGCTATCTTGGAAAGATTGCCCTTCAGTAGCTTTAACATATACATATCCTACTCCGTTTGCCGCTACACTACTAAAATCTACGCTTCCATCATTATTTGATATATCTATTCCTTTTATATATGACATTTGATTACTTCCTTTCTTGTATACTTAAAAAGTAGCCAAAATGGCTACTTAAATAATTTTTATTAAACTTACATCCAGTGATTATTTTGTTTCATTTTCTGTAGAATTTGTTGTTGTAGTTGTTTGATCACTTATTCCTGGTGTACTTGTATCTACTATTATTCCAGACATTGTTAAAATTGTTAGAATAGCATTTACAACTGGTGAATAGTCACTAGGAAGTTGTAAACCTAATTGTTGAACTAATAATGCTATAGCACTAGCCATTGAAACCCAAAATGCTTTATTTTTTAATCTTGCTTTTAAATCAATAGTTAACATTTATATAGTTCACTTCCTCTTTTTTTATACTCCATAATATGCACTAGTGATCATAAACGTTACTCAAAATTACGCTTACACTACTGATTAAGCTACATTTACAGAATTGTTTATTGGTGCTTCTGAAGCTTGATTATTATCAGTTAATTGAGTACTATTAGCTGCTACTGCAATAAGAGATTGAACTTTGCTTAATTGGTCTTTAAGACTTGCATTTTCTGCTACTAAATTAGTGTTAGTAGCTTGAAGTTGTTGTAATATTGTTGAATTATATAATACCGCTGCTTTACCTGCATTTACTTCTCCACCTATAACTAATCTTAAACTATCTATATCTGATTTTAATAGCTCTGGGAATCTTGCAAGTATTCTCTTTTCAAATTCATCTGCCTTAAATAATATCTTCAATTACCTTTTCCTTTCACTATTTTTTAAACATTCGTTTATTCCCTCAAAAGGATAATAATATGTATCTATTGTTTCGCACCACTTTATGTATTTACATTCTCTACACTCGATTGGAGACTTAGCACATACAACTATTCCTTTGTCAAATTTCATATTCAGCTTTAATTTTCTTCTCTTGTTTTTATTCATGTGTAAATCCCCTTTCTATTTTTCTAAATAGAAAATAAGTCTTAATTTGAAGGCTTCTTACTCAATAATAACTCCTTAAGAATACTTTCAATTACATTTACTACAATACTGTTTCCAGCCATTTTATACATTTGAGTATCTGATTTATCCTTATTCCCATAAAATTTTTGTTCTAAGGTTTTTCTTACATTCCAATAATCTTCATCATTAAATCCAGTTAATCTCCAACACTCTAACGGTGTTAACTTTCTGATTCTGCATTGAATTATTTTAGGAATACTGTCAGAGCAAGTTGTTATTGTAGGACTAACTCCTAACTCAGAAAACACTCTTTTGTTCATATTTAGCATATTAGGATTATCAATTTCACCCACCCTTAAAAGTCCAAATTTGCTTGGATCTTTAAAATCTACTATTTTTCTATTCACATTGTCTAGAAACTTTTCAATATGAATATTTTCTTTGCAATAATATTTTTCATCTATATTTTTTTCTGTAACTTCACTAAGTGGTATATGAATATTCATTGACTCTGGAAACTTAAACTTCCCATTATCTACATCTTTTCTTATACTAACTATAAATACTCTTTCTCTGGATTGTGATGCCCTATAATCTTTACTATTTAGCACTTTCCAATAAGAGTTATAACCAATATCATCTAGTTCTTGAATCATATTTTTGAAATCATTAATAAACATTTTGCTTGTAAGATTCTTAACATTTTCAGCTATAGCATACTTAGGCTTTTTAGTTTCAATAATCTTTAATGCTTCAAATAATAAACCACTTCTGGTTTCTCCTTTGATAATACCTCTCTTCTTTCCAGCTAAACTAATATCTTGGCATGGAAATCCGTATGTAAGTAAATCAAAATCTTTTAAATTTTCTACATCTACTTTTGATATATCACCTAAATTTAAACTTTCATCTACTTTATGCAAAATGCTATATGCATAACTAGCAAATTTATCAATCTCACAATAATTTACCAATTCATAATCAATCTTTAAATTGTCTAATGCCTTTTCAAATGCTCCAATTCCACTGAATAAACTTAATAATTTTATCATATTTACACATCCTTAAATTAAATATAAAATTTAAGGTTTTCTTAGAATTACTATTAAAATACAATTTTTATTTTACAAATTAATTTCACCTTATTAAAATTGACTTCATTTTTCAATTAATGTCATGTGTTATCTTCTCCTTTCATCGTTCTTAAAACATTCTTTCAACTCTTTATTACTGGATGGATAATAGAATAATTCCATTAGTTCACAATATTCTTTGCAGTTTTTACATAGTTCAGGAGACTTAGCACACACAACTATTCCTTGCTTAAATTTTATATTTATCTTTATTTTCTTTTTCTTAACTTTGTTCAAGTGGTAAATCTCCTTTCTATTTGAATTTTAAATTTAAGGGGCTACTTTGTTGCATAAAAAAGAACCCTATTTCTAGAGCTCTCAAATTTCTGAAACGTCAGCATATAATTTTATTATATATCTGCGTTCATGTTCAACTTTCAATATTTTAACTATATTATTCTCCCAGATATACTCAGCAGCCTTGTCAAAATCCTCAACACTTAAATTCACTGCGTTATTAGCTAATATTACTATTGACCTTTTACAAGCTTGCAATCTTGGTAATATCTTCATTTCTTCTAATATTATATTTACATTATTGTTCATACTCTCAACTCCCTCTATATAATTAATTAGACAAAAGTTGGAAAAACCCTTCTAAATTATTACAAATATATAATAAACCAGTGGATACTATATATTTGTGTCTGGAGGACTTTCACATCCTTTCAAATATATTTTTGTATTCTTCTGGTTTATGAGCATATTAATTTTTATTAAATATAAAAGGAGAGATTTAAAAAATCCCTCCCCCTTTCGGTTCTACTTGTCTACTTTGTTAAGTAAATTGTTATACTCATTCAAAGCTTCATCAAGTTCTTGACTTGCAATAATAACTTCTGGATCTAATAAACTTGATTTTTCGTTAATTAAATCTAGTAGTGATTGTCTCATTTCGCAAATCTTTTTGTTTATGTTCTCTATTTTATCCATAATATCCCTCCTTTCGCTATTCAATTATAACTAAAAAAGGTAATTATGTATTTAATTGTCGTTCAATGAAATTTATCGCGCAAAAATAGACACCTATATTTCTATAAGTGCCTATAAGTAATTATTATTTTAAATTTGTTTTATGAAAGTTGCTAATATCATACTACTATATAGATTTAATACATACAATGGTATGAAATATGCACTAATTATGCAAAATTATATTCCCAAAAATTTTTTGACATCTTTTATATTATCATTTATTCCATTAGATTTATTATTAATTTCTTCTAATTTTTCTTTTTCTAACTCTTCTAATACCACTTTACATATTCTTAAACATCTAAATTCATCCGATGTATTGCTTAATGTTATTGCTGAATATCCAAATACAATAGCTACTAATATAATTTGTATTATAGGATCTAAATTAGGAATTAAAGAATTTGACAAAAGTTTTCCTATAGCAGGAATATTCAAGCTTAAATACATTATCAATAACGCTATTATTAGAGCAGGAAATTGAGAATTTATTTGATTTAATTTTCCGGATATTCTTTCCTTCTCTAGCCTAATATTATCTAATGACTTATATCTATCATTCTTTTCATATTCTTTCCTTATCCAGTTTCTTTTTTCATTATAATGATTTTGTTCATCTTGGCTATTAATTTTCTTAAAAATTTCTTTATCTTTAGCATAAACATCATTTTCTCTTTTAAACAACATATGTATCCCCCTTTCTTGTTATTTTACATAATTTATCAAGTAATAACAATAAAAGACACCTATATTTCTATAGATGTCTTTTACATTTTATAAAAACCTCTAATATGATGTATAATTTCAAATTACGCAAGCTCCCTTATAGACTCAGGAAACAATATAGTAATCAACTTATTCATCAATCTTTTTCTATTTCTAGTTACAGTACTCTGATCCTTCTCTAACCTTTCCGCAATCTTCTCATCTGTTTCAAGCTTGTCCTTTTGTAAATTCAAATATTTAAGTCTTATGATATCAAAGTACTTATCTTCTCTAATTTTATCTAACGCATTTTCAATTCTAGTTAAATCCCTTTGAGTTTCTATTTTTTCTGCCTTATATTTATCTATTAACTGCAAGTATCTATCTTCTGGACTTATACCTCCACCTGAAGTTTGATAGACTACAACAGATCCACTTGCTTGAGGTAATCCATATTCTTCAATATGTTTAATCTCTTCATCTTTCTGCTTAATTGCATCCTTTAAATTTTCATAATTATACAAAAGCAACTCAACTTTTTTATAATAACTTAATTCTCTTCTAATCATATTTCTATTTCTCAATTCATCTATAATTTCTTTAGCTGTAGCCTTTGCTGTTTTTTCAATGGTCTTATTTACATTTACTATAGTACTCTTTTCCTTATTTGAATTATTATTTACTTTTGTTTTAGACATAATTTCGCTCCTCCTTAAATATATTGATATTACCTTAAAAATCAAATATAATAAATATGGGTTGGGGAGTGAAAGCTCTCTTTTTTTATTCTCTTTTATGTATAAAATCTTTTTTCCATTGAATCTTCTTTAGCCCTTCCAAAGACCATTCTGCTGCTAATATAAATATTATTTAAAACTCTAAGTATTTGCTCTATCCTATCGGATTCTTTTTACTACCCAACTCTGCTTTCCTAACTTCAAAATATATAGTGCTCCATCTATCATATTGAGCTAGCGCATCTTTATGTAATTTAAAAGCTGTAATATAATCATTATCTTGAAGAATACTAAATCTATTTAATATGTTATTAAAATTCTTTACATCTTCGTTTAGTATTAATTCATTACCCATCAGATCTCCTCTAACTTAAATTCAATTCTTTCTACATCTTCTGTATATTTCTTTGAGATATTCAGTTCTACAATTTGACTATCATCTTTATATGCCATTCCATTTAGGCTATCTAAAATAATTTTTGCAATATTATCTGAATCAGGCTTTTTACAAGGGTATTCTTTTCCCTCCATGATAGCTTGTACTCTCTTTTTGGTATAACTATCCGGTATTGAATAGTAAGCCGTTATATTGGCTCTAATTGGCCCTACAAGTTTTCTATTATCTTGCTGCATATAATTTATCCTAATCCAGTTTTCATAATTTACTGTATCTCCTGGAGTAAATGCATGCTTTCCTACAACCCTTGGTCTTGCTTTACCTTTTATTTTTCCTTCTACTATTACCATTGATTTCTCCTTTCAAATTAACTCATGTGCAAGTCTTTATTTAAATAAGCTTGTACGCCTATTTGTAGTATGATGCAGTAAAAAAATCGCAAATTCAATCTCTTGAATAATGCGATTTTACAATTTGCTATTTATTTTTAGTGATTTATAATTTAAGAATATTGTAATATAAGTTTAATATTAGTTTTGGCATCTCTTTGACTTTATAATGAAAATAATTAAATTAATTAACACAAGAAAGATAAATAAATCCAAAAAAATGTGATAAGTATCTTTTATTAAAAAATTATTCGAAGGCGAAATTATATGATGTGTTTCCTTGAAAAAACTATTGTAACTTTCTATTCTTTGGGGAGATTTAAAATACATTGAATATTGAATAAAGCACCAAAAAGAAACAAAAGATAATAGTATATATTTACCTACTTTATCTTTTAAGATAAATATAATAAAGCAAACTAAAAAAATTACCCACCATATAATATCTATCGGCTCATCCTTGATAGCCGATTCAACAAGATAGAAATTTCCGATTTTCATACCTAAAATATCAAGTGTAAACCAAAAAAATAATACAGACACTAAAGTATTAGTTATTTTTTTCATTTTATTACTCCCACCTTAAATTCAGTTGATATATTGCAACTGCAAATAATGCTTACTCATACATTATTCTCTCTACTTTCCCCAATCCACTAATTTTCTTAAAGCTAATATTACAATTAAAATTCTGCATACTATCTGATGGATTTATTAAATCCATATTTAAACTTTCTAATGTTTCTCGATCTATTTTTACTGATAATATCACGTCTTTTGCTAATTTTCCGATTGAAGTATCTAGTTTTTCCTCTAGCGCATTCAGCGTAACATAATTTACTGGTAATATAGCAAACATGTCTCGTGCTATTCTTAAAGCACAAGAACATACATAATCTTTCTGTATATCATAGTATGCTGTTTTAGTCATTTGCTTAGTTGATACTTTTCCATTCATAGTTAATGACTTACTTTCCTTCGGAACAGCAACATCTGTATTTACATCAAAGTCTATTTCTAATGATGTTGGTTCTTCAATAAAAAACTCAAATCCACTTCCAAACTCAAGTAAATCATCTAGTGACTTAAATTCATCTATTACATCCAAATACGCTTGTACATCTCCACTGTTAATTTTTCTAGCTAATTCAACCATGTCTTTCCAAGATCTATATTCCTTTTCATCTTCCTTTTTTGCCATCTCTATACCAAATTTTAATCCTTCAATTTTTTTATCTATTCTTCTAAATATTTTATCAATAAATGATGGTTTATATGTTTCAAGGTTATTAATCGCATTTAATTCATTCATTCCTTTTTCACCTATTTCAAAATTATAAGGTGGTTCTAATCTTTCCATCTTAATCCAATCAATTTTCTGATTACATTCTTTATGTATAGATTTTATCATATCTATTTTATTTTCATATAACTCTACTTCAAGTTTATTTCTTTCTAATTCCGCAAGTTTATCTTGTTCTCTTTGTAGCCTTCTTAATTCTCTATTTCTTGAATATGCAGCAGAATTATAGCTTCTACCAGACGTTGTATAACTTATTCCTGTACCTGGAATTCCAACTGTTGCCCTTGCCCCAGTTCTACTATTAACACTATATCTAAAACCTTTTCCACCTACACTAATTCCTGCACTTCTGGTTCCTAAATTTACTCTAACTCCTGGTGCTATTTTAAATGATTTTCTCATTCTAAATCCCATAATAAATCTCCCTTAAAATATATTCTTATTGCTGTTTCTATAAAATCACATTCTACATTAACATATCATTATTATAATATATCTTTCCAAAATAATCCTGAAAAATAATAAAAATGCCACAAATTCATTTCTGAATAATGTGGCATTCTAACTACTTATCTGTTTATGATAAATTTTCTGCTTAATTTCTTATTGATGTATGGCTGATATACTTTCTTTGGAGTACTTTAATAGTAATTATCATGTTCCTAGGGGCATTATGAAATTGAAGTTAACTAATATATAAATAAAAATCTCTGACAATACATCAAAATTATTATCGGAGATTTTTATCATTACTCTGTATTATTTTACGTTTAATTTTATCTTATCTGGTATTTACCTATTATACAACTGACTATACTTCATTATAGATTATTTGGTTATGTATAATTGGAAGCTGTATTTTATTTATGATATAGTTCACCGTATCAGTAGCAAGTGATAACACTTTTTTCTCATTTATATAACAAGTTATTTTATTTAAAATAAGAAGTACCATCTTTAGATACTTCTTATCATCCTACTTTTAACGAGTTACATCATCTGAGGAAGCAACAACTTAATTATTCCTTATACTTCCTTTTTATATAACCAATATGAATAGCAAAAGGGAACCATTGTAATAACTAATACAACAATTAAAGTTAGTGAAATACCTTGCCTCTGCATACAGCCTCCGATTATCATACAAATACCACCAAATATCCAAATATATCCTGCCATATGATGAGTTTTATTCCAATTCACTTCACTATTTAGTGTCCATGGTAATTTAATACCAATAGTATAATTTTGTTTGCATTTTGGTAAATAATTTCCAAATGCTACAATAATAACTCCTACGACTGCTGATGCAATAATTTGAATAGGAATTTTATATCCAAGTGCAATAAATAAGGTTACAGGCACTAATATGACTGAAATAATAGGAACAGACCACTTTACCAAATACTTCAATGCAGATGGCGAATTCATTTTCTTTGGGTCATTATTAAGCTTAAAGTGTATAAAAATATTAATTACCGCCATTAAAACTGGTAAACCAAACGCTCCAACTGCTTTTGGCACATAATTATCTGCAACCCCTGCATAATTAAAATGAATAGCAACTGCTTCAGGCAATTTATCATATAGTACAAATGAAAGAATCAATGGCAAAAAACAAATAATAGTTGTACTCCATAAAAGTTTATCTTTTTTCATCTTTATTACCTCCAAATTGTGAAAACCAAAGCATTACTTCTTCAAATACAGATACATTGATTTCGTAATATATAAAATTTTTGTACTTTGTCTCCAAAACCAAGCCAGCTTTTTTTAATTGAGATATATGATAAGAAATTGTTGCACCTGTCATATCAAATTCTTTTGCAATTTCTCCTGCTGACTTTTTCCCACCTTTCAACATTACTAAAATTTCTCTTCTAACTGGGTCTGACAGTGCTTTGAATGTTTCTGGAAATCCCAATTTATCATCTCCTTTTTATATTCTATTTAGAAATATTTCTAAATAGAATATATCAAATCTACTAACCAAAGTCAACATCTATTTAGATTTTTTTCTAAATAGATATCACTTAAAATAGCCATCATATAAATACTCTTTAGTACTCTGCAATTTATTATCATAAATTAGCTATAGCATATTGTTAAACATTATTTTACATATTTTCTTCATTGATTATATACAAATTTTAACATTCACAGAACTTATCATCAACCTTCTTCTTGAAGCAAAATAAGAAGGAGAACCTCCTCCATCTAGACTTGGTTCTCCTCCATTACTTAGATACACTATTAGGTTATCATTTATGTTAAGCTCTATTGATTCTATATCTCTAGTTTTGTTTATTGTAATTTTTGAGATTAGCATATGCAATAGTCTCTTTTACTGTTCCATTGTAGGTAATTTAGTACATCCATATTTACTTACGTAGAAAATACCGCATATCATAATACAATATTTTTATTAGTCTATAATATAATAATCCACCCCAATAATTTAATAGATATTGCCATTATCTATATGTCGAAAAAAAGGCAACTACACTACATATAAATTGTATGATCGAAAATGGAGTCATTACATATTTTTCTTTTTTACTTTTTGTCACCACTCCATTACCTATAATTGCATATGCAAGAAATAAGGTATTCACTATTATAATTATTTTCACAAACATAGAGTTAAACCCTATATACAGTATATTACCCCACTGCAAATAAGCCATACCAACAAAGATAAATATCAAAAAGAAAGTACAACTTATTAAACGCATTTTTTTAGGTAATACTTTATTTGCTCCTCCAAGTACATATTCACCAAATGGAGCACCAAATGTAATTGATAACTGTAATAAAGCCATTTCAAAAGTAATGATTGCACATATTAATGAAACAATATAACCTATCATATTAACATCACCTCTTTTTTATATTGTATTTGTTAATATAATAAACCCTGTAGTATACTACCTAGTCAATACTATTCTTATTTTTTTTCTTTATTTCAATACACCTTCTTATATTATAATTTTCAATATCATATACAACCTTTTCTAATCCTTTTTTTAAACTGTGTAAGTCTTGTATTTTCTTTTCGATAAATGCTATTTTTTTTAGTATTATTTCCTTATATAAATCATTTTGAGAAATTTCATTCTCTTCTTGAATAGAAATAAAATCTTTTATTTCATTTAGAGTAAACTCTGAATCTTTTACTATTAAAATTATTTCCATTATCTCAATATGATGTTGGGTATATATTTTATAACCATTGCTCTTCCTTTCAGGTAGTGGTAATAATCCAAACTTTTCATAATATCGGATTGTCTCCTTATTCACACCTACCAATTTAGCGATTTGACTAATTGTATATTTCTCCATTTCTCCTCCATTACTTAGATACATTTTTAAATATTACTATAACGCCAAAAGAACATCTATTTATCCCAACTTTGCAATTCTATAATATTACCTTCTAAATCCTTAGCATAAACAAACGTTGCTGTTATATTATTCGGATATTGCGTTTTTATCAATTCCCCAACTTGTCCACCACCTTCTTGCTTAATTTTCTGTAGTATAGCTGAAACATCATCTACTTCAAAAGCTAAATGTGCAAGTCCAATACTGTTTAGAATCTTTGGATTACTTGAATCCATGCCATCATATGAAAAAATCTCTAAAGTTGGTAAACTCACTTCATATCCTGGTAATACTAAATGCTCCCCTGTAATATGAGCATTTTGAATTCCAGTTAATTTATCAAGCCAATCTCCTTGTAAGTCACGCTGAGGTGATACTGGTTTACACCCAAAAACACGTTGATAAAATAATGATAGCCTTTTCCAATCTTTTGCAATAATATTCGTATGTACATACCTAATTTTCATTGTACTCTCGCCTCACTAAAAATATAATTAATTTTTATTTTAAGTATAAATAGAATAGGTAATGCTTTGAAGTAATCTTTACCTTTTCCCCTCCTCCACACCGTACACGAGAGTTTCCAACTCATACGGCGTTCCATCAATATTTACTTATATATTTATATTGTACAATTTCCAACCTTTGCACGAAGTTTATTGAGTCTTTCCAATCTTTTTTTGTCTAAATTTAATATAATTTTGTATTTTTCTATAATTTCTATTTCCACAGCGTGAATTAATTTGTAAACATCCTTTAATACAAAAGTAAGATTTTTGTATTCATCTTTTCCGCCTAGTTCTTTAGGTTTCTTATGATGACATTCCATATTTCCTATTTCTAGAATTTCACCAGTTACACTACACTTGCCATTTTGAGCTACATACAACGATATTCTATTATCATTATATTCTGTCGTTTGCCCCTGCACAGGGTTTTCCATGATATAATGCAAGATTTTATGATTTATCTCTCTTAAATTATAATGTATTCTCTTTCTGCCTTCTTCTGTATAGTTGCAAATTTCTTGCTTCAAATTCATAGCGTTTGATGTTTTAATTCCAGCTATAGGGAACAATATCAATCCTGCTATATACCATTTTTTATAATTGTATTTGCCATAGAATTCTTCATATACTTTGGTTATTCCACCAGTGTCACTTCGTATTCGGTATAGTCTATTATTGAAGCTCTTGCTGACTAAGAAATATAATTTATTAAAGTCTATATTTACGTGTGTTACTACCTTGTAGTAATTATGCATACCCAATATTGTTGCATTGTATCTATTGACACTGTTCACATTAGGATGTTTTTGCATAGTTTTTATCTTTGCTTTGATTTCTTTTACGATGTTTTTAGTAGCTTTATCACTTATGTGCGATTTTACCACATGTTTTTGACCTTTTTTCTGCACTTTAAGTTTGAATCCTAGGAAATTGGAGTAATTCTTTCTTAAGTTTACTACCATAGATTTCTCTGAACTTATTTCCAAGTTTAATCTTTCTTTTAACCATTGTTTTATAGCAATAAACACTTTCTGCGCTGTATTATGGTTTCTACAAAATATCTTAAAGTCGTCCGCATAGCGGACTATATACATTTCTTTTAGATTGGAAGCCCTTTTTAATGCTATATATTTATTTAATTGGGTATATTGATGTTTAGTTTTAAATGTTTCCCATTGACTGCTTATCCACCAATCTAATTCATTAAGAACAATATTTGAAAGTAATGGAGATAAAATCCCACCTTATGCAAAGTTGGAGATTATGCTAAGTTATAGCCGAAAAATCAGTGAAATGAACACTTCAAACTAAATTTACTTAGCATAATATTTTAAAGCATAAACAGTAAAAAGTGAAAAAAGTTCATTTTTAATATATGATTCAAGCAAAAATACTGTCAAATCTCACTTTAATTATAAAAATACTTAAATCAAATTAAAAATATTATGCAAAGTAAATCAAAGAAAAGTTTAGTATTTATCAGCATTTTACCTAATTACTTTGCATAAAAACTTTCTTTGCATAAGGTGGATTATGCTAAGCTTTGCATAATCCACCTTGCGGAGTTCCTTTTGTTGGAATCCCTACATCTTCTATTTCGGCTTTTAGGAGTTTTGATATAATACAGAGTAAATTTTTATCTTGTATTCCGATAGACCATAACTGTTTTAATAATTTACTGTGGTCTACATTATCAAAAAATCCCTTAATGTCAACATCAACTACATGATGTAATTTACTTATATTCGCTAGTGTCATTGCTCTCGCTATCGCATGATGCGTGCTTCTATTTGGTCTGAATCCATAGCTATGATTATAGAATTTAGCTTCGCATATAGGTTCTAAAATTTGTTTGATACATTGTTGAATTAACCTATCTTCTATTGTTGGAATGCCTAAAGGTCTTGTTTTACCGTTTTCCTTTAGTATTTCTACTCTTCTCACAGACTGTGGTTCATAATTATTAAGCCTACCAACTACATATTGTACTAATTTTTTGGGGTTATTTTCTCCAATTTCTATGATTGTATTCTCATTAGTTCCTTTTGTTTTACTTCCCTTATTTTTCTTAATGTTTCTGTATGCTAATAATATATTTTGTTCGTTTAGTATTAAACTTAGTAGGTTATCAAATTTCTTACAATTTAAGCTTTTTTCATATAGTTCATCAAATATTTTTTGCATATCATAATATTCATTATTTCTTAGCAGTTGTCTCTTTTTAAACTTCTTTCCCTTTGTTGCCATTAGTCGATTACTCACCTCATCATTTTCATCTCTCTTAGTCTTACACGAACCTAATAATTATTGTATTTATAAATTTTAATGTAAGTATTAACTTGTGGCTATCCCTCCACTTGCTTTCGCAAGTTTCGCCGGTACTATGCCACTACTTTCACTGATATTAAAGCAAGTTATAATTTTCATCTTTCCTTGCAAACATTTCACTGGAAACAAGTCCTCCATGTTATCAGTTTACCACGTTCCAATAATCGTATCCTTGCATATACTCTTAGGTAATTCCTTTAAGCCTGTTTGCTTGATACTGCCTGTAACAGTATAAGGACTTTCATAGCGGTAAGTTTTACTAATCCTCACAAACCCTATATTTTAAATAGGCATGACATTTCTACCATGTATAATTCTAGACCCTTTCATTCAGAATTTCGTCAGTCACTTATTTATCCATGACCATTCTTACCATAAGCATTTTATGGATTCCCGACCTATCATACACTCGACTATCTCTAGTTCGCATTTCCTCAGCTTGACCAGTTAGGATGTACTCTCAGTCGACTTCACCGAGCTTATAACATTTTTATTCTTATTCATAAAAATGCTATTCGGAGTATTAGAATAGCCCTTCAAGACGTTACTCTTTCATTTGACTTTTCAGATTATCAGTTCTACTAATTCAATCCAATTAGTGGCTAATCTTTTCAATTAGCAACGTGTCGCACTGCTACACTATTTAACTTTCAAAGGACATTATTTCTTAATTACTTCGTCAAATTTGCATAGATACAGCTGCATCCGTTAGTAGTATTGTGTATTACTCTATTAATTCTGTCTTCAATTAAACTTTTTCTATTTTATCTACTCTCTTCTGTATTATCCTTTAATATCTAAATTTAATACTTATTAAATATAATAGTTTATAAGTTATTTATTATTAATAATTATAGGAGGTATATATAAGTGTCCTTTTTAAATAACTATTGCTGTAGCCGCCAGATTAACAAAAATACGATAATTAACTCTATTGCCATAGGAAATGGCACCATTGTTATGGTTGGAACCTCCGGTGCTATTCTTATTTCTAGAGATAACGGCTTAACTTGGAATTCTAAAACTTCTTGTACTTCTAACACCCTTAATTCAATTACCTTTGGAAATAATGCTTTTATTGCAGTTGGAGACTCTGGCACTATTATTGTTTCTAGAGATATCGGCTTAACTTGGAATTCTAAAATTTCTGGTACTTCTAACTCCCTTAATGCAATTGCCTTTGAAAACAATGCTTTTATTGCAGTTGGAGCCTCTGGCACTATTCTTATTTCTAGAGATATCGGCTTAACTTGGAATTCTAAAATTTCTGGTACTTCTAACACTCTTACTGAAATTTTCTTAACTAACAACAACAACTTTATTGCAGCTGGATACGCTGCTACTATTCTTATTTCTACAAATATTGGTCGAACTTGGTATTTTACTTAATCCAAACAAAGAATAGTTCCTAATAATGCTTTAATAAAATAATAAACTATTTTTATAAGCTTCTATATTTTGTAGGAGCTTGTTTTAATTCTACGTCAAATCTACACATTATAAATCAATTCAAACAAATTTTCTTCTAATTTAAGCAAACATGCATTCGCATTCTATATTAAATAATGCTATAATATTACCAATTAATAAAAATTCAAACATTATATTCTTAGGAGTGATTATATGAAAGTTGCTATTTACTCAAGAAAATCTAAATACACAGGTAAAGGTGATTCTATTGGTAATCAAATTCAAATGTGTAAAGACTATATTGAAAACCTATATAAAAATAAACAAATTGAGTATTCAGTTTACGAAGATGAGGGATTCAGTGGTAAAAATACTAATAGACCTGAATTTCAAAAATTATTAAATGATATAAAAAAAGAGAAATTTAATATTTTAATATGCTATAGGCTAGACCGTATCTCTCGTAATGTAGCGGACTTCTCCTCTACTCTAGATGAGCTACAAGCATATGGAGTTGATTTTGTAAGCATTAGAGAGCAATTTGATACTACTAGTCCAATGGGACGAGCTATGATC
>JARLHR010000252.1 GCA_031292145.1 Clostridium sp.
CCTATGGTATTAATTATTGGGGTATGAGGAGCACGAAAAGAAAAAATCACTGCTGCTTATTATTTCTTCTTTTATACTCTTGTTGGGTCTATTCTTATGCTTATGGGAATCATTTATCTATATAATTTAACTGGAACAACTGACTATTTGGAATTATTAGGTAGTGCTCCACTAGATAAAAATGTTCAAAATTGATTATTTTTAGCATTCTTTGCTAGCTTTGCAGTAAAAATCCCTAAATTTCCATTCCATATATGATTACCATTGGCTCACGTTGAAGCACCTTTAGCTGGATCTATTCTATTGGCTGGAGTTTTAATTAAAATGGGTAGTTATGGTATTATGCGATTTGCTCTTCCATTATTCCCGGACGCTTCTCTTTACTTTGCCCCTCTTGTAAACACTTTAGCTGTTCTGGCTATTATTTATGCTAGTTTAACAACTATGCGACAAACTGATCTGAAAAGAATAATTGCTTATTCTTCTGTAAGTCATATGGGTGTAGTAATGTTAGGAATATTTAGTTTAACAGCGATCGGATTAGAAGGATCTATTGTATTACAAGTTGCCCACGGTATTGTTTCTAGTGGTTTATTCATCATTGTTACTCTTCTTTATGAACGACATCATTCAAGAATAGTGAAATATTATAGAGGATTAGCAATAACAATGCCCATATTCGCTATAATGTTTACAATATTAACATTAGGAAATATAGGAGTACCGTTAACATGTAACTTTGTGGGGGAATTCTTATCTCTTTATGGGATATTCTCTTCTAGCTATTGATTGGGGGTGCTAGGTGCTCTTGGAATGGTTCTTTCGGCTTGTTATGCTCTTTTATTATTAAATAGAGTTATTTATGCAGATCTTTCACCATATGTGGTATCAAGTCCATTAAATAGAGACGTTACACGAAGAGAATTTGCAATTTTATTACCCCTTGTAATACTAACAATAGTATTAGGGATTTTCCCTGATTTTATATTAGGAAAAGTGCATCACTCTATATGCTTTATACTTTCATACCTTCCTTAAATATAACTTATCTTACACCCCCCCCATCTTTATAAGAGAGGTGTAAGTACCACTCTACGGAAGAGGAGGGGGGGGGTAAGGAAGTAGGAGAGGGGGCTTTGAGTATTAGAAGTCTATGATAGGTCTATTAAGTAAAGTAAAAATTCTCGACAATAGCGGAGGTTTAGAAGGTAGATGCCTTAAAGTTCTTAAACCAGGTCGTGCCCCCGGTATTGTTGGAGATGTAATCGTTGTAAGTGTTATAAAAATCTCTTCTGGGAGTTTAATTCAAAAAGGTGATGTACATAAAGCCTTAATTGTTAGAACTAAA
>JARLHR010000253.1 GCA_031292145.1 Clostridium sp.
CATGTGTTAAGCACGCCGCCAGCGTTCGTCCTGAGCCAGGATCAAACTCTCAATAAAAAGTTTAATCTTAGCTTACTCAAATAAAAATTGCTGGTTTACTTAAATGTATTTATCTTATTCTGTTCAATTTTCAAAGATCTTCGCAATCTCGCGACCGCTTTATTATAATAACATCCTTAGCCATTGTTGTCAACATTTATTTTTAATAAACTTCTCAAACACTTTTCAGCTAATTCAGTTCATATTGTTGTTCACTTGCCGTGACAACGAATATTATAGTACCACGTTTTTCACAACTATTCGCATCAATATTCATAATGTGGATTGATTATTTTATTATATCTTTATTTTACTCTAAATTCCTAAATATATCATACAATGACACACCAGGTAGAGTTAGCCTCTTACTATGGCAACATTTGAGCAAATTATTAAATCACCCCGTTTCAATAATAAAAAACAACTATATAATTTAATGTATTTTGTCATTCAAATTTCATCATCATGTTCACTAGATAAAAGTTAATATATCTGTGTACTAATTATTTTCACGAATTAGCATTTAGTATTACTAACTTAAATAAAAACTCATTTAATGTAGTAATAGCAAAGTAATTAATACCTAAGTTTATGCAACAACTTTCAAAATACACTTTAGGGAAAAATATCGTTATTTTATCCTTAATATAGTACAGTAGTATTATTAATATTATTTAATTACGCTATTTATAATAGTATGAATTTTAGTAAATTTGACATAAATCATATTCCATGGAATCTGCAGATGTTATACGGCAATATATATTATCAGTGAATTCTATTATTATGATATAACTTTAATTTTAGGGAGACTTTGAATAATGAATAAAAAATTAATTTGTATAATTCTATCATTGACCACAATTTCTTTTATAGGTTGCGGAAACAGCAATACCTCATCGTCAGGTTCTACTAACTCTAATACGCCCCCTACAAAGCCAATAAAAATATCCAACGCTACCGAGTCACCGTCTGCTTCTTTTTCCTTAACTGATAACACATCATATTTTTGTCCCTTTGCTTTTGATGGAACAAATTTAATATTTCCTAATCCCGACAAGAACAATAGAATATCAACTATTTCGAACCCATTACCAATAGATATTCTTAAAGGTGAAACCGTTAGTGATTTTATAGAATATTCTACTGACAATCTTGTCTTGATTGATAAAGTTGTCTATTTTTCTAACGACTCAGACAATAACGCGTTAAGTTCATACAATATCACTGATAAAACCTATAAAAAATTAACTACTCATTCCGTTCATCACTTAATAGCCGCAAATACAGACTTATTTTATATAAATGAAAATGATTCAAAAAAAATATACGAATATGATACTACAACTTCAAATAGTACATTAGTGTGCGCTGATAGTGCAGGATCATTTATAATAAGTGGTGATTATATCATATATCAAAATTTAAGTGATAATTCAAAATTATATTCTATTAAAACAGATGGAACTAATCGCCAAAAGCTTACCGATTATACAGCTAATAGTTTTATAGTTTATCAAAATCAATTGTTATTCTTTAATTCATCTAATAATAATAACCTTTACTCAATAGACCCTTCCAACTTAAATTGTAGGAGAATTTATATAATGAATGGATTTCAATTAAAAATTATAAATAACTCTATATATTTTATTAACGGAGATGATTCAAACAACTTATATTCATTATCGGTAGATTTAAAAAATTCAACCGCAACATATAAGCCTGAAATATCCGAAGGAATAAATGAATACTATTTGACTTCAACGGGTATTTTCTACAGTCCAAGTATAAATGTTAATAGTATTTACTTTAAAAATTTTTCAACTAGCAATTAATACTTTACCTATTCTCACTTCCCTGCAATTAGAACTTATGATATGTATTTTAGTTAACCTAAAATACATAGATTATATTTTATAAACTTGTTAAAAAAGGATGATTAGAGATATTTCCCAACAGAATATCTCTAATCATCCTTTTATATACTACAATGCTTTTACTATAGCTTTAAACGCATTTCCTCTAGCCATAAAATTAGGATACATATCAAATGAAGCACAAGCCGGTGATAATGTAATAACATCTCCTGGTTTAGCAACTTCTTTAGCTACTTTTACAGCTTCTTCTAATGATTCAACACTTCTTATATTGATTTTAATTTCCCTTTCTTGCTCTAATTTATCAAATGCAGCTTTAATTTTATCTTTTGTCGCACCCAATAATATTAATTCTTTTATATAAGGATATCCTTCATAAGCTAATGGCTCAAAAGGAATATGCTTATCATAACCGCCTGCAATTAATATTACTTTCTCATCAAAAGCCTTAAGTCCAGCTAAAGTTCTTGTAGGACTTGACGCTATAGAATCATTATAATATTTCACACTATCTACTTCTCTTATAAATTCACACCTATGCTCAACCCCCTCAAATGTTTCTGCAACTTTTTTCATTACTTCTATAGACACGTCATCTTTTGTAGCTAAGAATGCTGCAAGATAATTTTCAACGTTATGCATACCTTTAATTATTATATCTGCTTTTTTACACACTTCCTTTCCTTCGAGATAAAGTATTCCATCCTCAAAATAAGCTCCATCTTTTAATTCCCTCTTAGAGCTAAAAAATTGTACACTTCCTTTCGCTTCCTTTTGGAATTCATAAGTGATTTCATTTTCCCTATTCAATACTAAAAATCCTTTTTTATCTTGATATAAGAAAATATTCTTTTTCGCATCTATATATTCTTTCATATCCTTGTGCATATCTAAATGATTAGGTGAGAGATTTGTACATACAGCGACATCAATCTCTTGAGTCATGGTCATAAGTTGAAAACTAGATAACTCTAATACAACTTTATCTTCTTCCTGTATATTTTCTATTTGAGAAAACAGAGGAGTTCCTATGTTTCCCCCAACCCAAGTCTTATATCCCTGCTCTTCTAATAATTTAGAAATAATTGTTGTAGTTGTCGTCTTACCATCACTACCTGTTACCCCATATACTTTTCCCCTAGTATATCTCACAAACTCTTCCATCTCAGAAGTTATATATGCACCTTCATTTTTTGCTTTAATCAAAGATTCACTATCGATTCTCATAGATGGTGTTTTAAATACCACATCAAATCCAGTAAGATCATCTAGATATGTTTCTCCAAGTTCTAGCTTAACCCCTTTATTATCAAAATCAGTAGCCACATCACCAAGTTCTTCTTTGGTCTTTTTATCAAAAGCTGTTACTACCGCACCTAAATCTAGCAGAAAATTTATTAATGGAATATTACTTACTCCAATTCCCACGACTCCAACCTTTTTTCCAGCTATATTTTTTTTAAACTCTTTAAAATCCTTTTTCATGATTTATCCTCCATATCAAATTAACTATATATAATATAAACTATCAATTAATCCGTTCTTTACCATTTTAATTATAACATTTCAAAATAAAAAATAAACTGACTCATAAGAAATTATTGAGTCAGTTCATTAATTTTTTTATATTTTTAGAATTCTAAACTTGATTGTATATATTTCTCTATTTCAGTTATCTTAATTCTTTCTTGTTCCATCGTATCTCTATTTCTAATAGTAACTGATTCATCTTCTAATGTATCAAAATCAATTGTTATACAATATGGAGTTCCTATTTCATCTTGTCTTCTATATCTCTTTCCTATGCTTCCTGTTTCATCAAAGTCAAGATTAAATTTCTTGCTTAATTCCGCATAAACATCTAAAGCTTTTTCAGAAAGCTTCTTAGAAAGAGGCAATATGGCTGCTTTAAATGGTGCTAATGCAGGATGTAAATGCATTACTGTTCTAACATCTCCATCTTCTAATTCTTCTTCATCATATGCTTCAATTAAGAATGCCAAAGCAACTCTATCTGCTCCTAATGATGGTTCTATAACATATGGTATATATTTTTCATTAGTTGTTTGATCTAAGTAGCTTAAATCTTGACCTGAATGCTCTTGGTGTTTATTCAAATCATAATCTGTTCTATCTGCTATACCCCAAAGTTCTCCCCATCCAAATGGAAATAAATATTCTATATCAGAAGTTGCATTTGAATAGAATGATAATTCATCTTCACCATGATCTCTCATTCTTAAATTTTCTGGTTTTACATTTAAGTTGAGTAAGAAATTCCAGCAATAATCTTTCCAATACTTGTGCCATTCTAAATCAGTCCCTGGCTTACAGAAGAATTCTAATTCCATTTGTTCAAATTCTCTTATTCTGAATATAAAGTTTCCCGGAGTAATTTCATTTCTAAAAGATTTACCTATTTGAGCTATACCAAATGGTACTTTCTTTCTTGAAGTTCTTTGTACTGCCTTAAAGTTTACAAATATACCTTGTGCTGTCTCAGGTCTTAAATAAACTTCTGCCTTAGAATCTTCAGTAACACCTTGGAATGTTTTAAACATAAGATTAAACTTTCTTATATCTGTATAATTCATTTTCCCACATTTAGGACAAACTATATTATTACTTTCAATATATTCTTTTAATTGTTCATTAGTCCATCCATCAGCACTAGCTACTTCTGCACCATTTGCTGTCATATGGTCTTCAACTATCTTATCAGCTCTAAATCTTGCTCTGCATTCTTTGCAATCCATTAATGGATCTGAAAATCCGCCAACGTGTCCTGATGCAACCCAAACTTCTCTATTCATTAAGATCGCAGAATCTAAACCAACATTATAAGAACTTTCTTGAACAAATTTCTTCCACCATGCCTTTTTTACATTATTTTTAAATTCTACACCTAGTGGGCCGTAATCCCATGAATTAGCTAACCCACCGTATATATCTGACCCTGGGAATACAAATCCCCTATTTTTGCAAAGTGCTACAATCTTATCCATAGTTTTTTCTACTGCCATCGTTTATCCCTCCAAATACATTTTTATAAAAATAAAAAAGCCCTAACCACAAAGGGACGAAATTATAATTCCGCGGTTCCACCCTTCTTGGCTTAGGCCCATCTTTCTTCATAAATAACCTTACACTCAAAAGCTCCATTCATCTTAAATCAATAATGATTTTCACCGAACACCATCTCTCTATAATTGATTTATAGATTACTCTTCTTTTTCAACATGCATATTCAATTATAATTTAATTTTAGCAAAATTTATATTTCTGTCAATATCAAAATATATCTTTAAAAAAATATAAAAAAATGGCTCCGCGAAGAGGACTCGAACCTCCAACCTATCGGTTAACAGCCGAGTGCTCCACCATTGAGCTATCGCGGAACGTCATTACTTAATCTATTATATCAGCTTTTTGAAATTATGCAACCCTATTTTTATTTTTATTTTTTTACTTTCTTTTGAATACGAACTAATGTTTCTGTCTAAACTTAAAACAAATAATAATCTAGGAGGAAATATATGAACAAAGTATATCTTATAGGTAGAGTCACTAGCGATTTAGAACTTCAACACTTCGGAACCGAAGAAAGAACTTACGTAAGGTTCACCTTAGCAGTGAATGAATACAAATCAGCAACAAAAGAATCTGTAACAAACTTTATTGACATCGTTGCCTTTGATAGAAAAGCCGAGGTTTTATCTCAATACATTACTAAAGGCAGTAAATTATCCATAGAAGGTAAGATTAGAACAAGTAGCTATTTAGATAAGAGTAACATAAAAAAATATACAGTAGATATAATTCTAGAGAACTTTGATTTTATTGATAGTAAGCTAAATGTAATTTAAGGCACACGAAATAAGATAACAACTCCAAAATACCATGATTATTTTTCATCAGGCAATGAAGTAGATTGATCTCATAGCGGGCCTATTAGGGCAATTTACTGATGTAGCATGCTGGAAAATAGGCTCGGCAGATGGACTTGTTATTTTTTTGATTGTGCCTAATATAACAACAGGGCGGAAAATACTTTCCACCCTTAACTATTCATGAAATCTCATTTTTGCGTAAAAAAATGGCTCCGCGAAGAGGACTCGAACCTCCAACCTATCGGTTAACAGCCGAGTGCTCCACCATTGAGCTATCGCGGAACGTCATTACTTAATTTATTATATCAGCTTTTCAAAATTATGCAACCCTTTTTTAATTAAAATATAAAAAAAGTACTTTTATTAATTATATTGATCACTATAGACATTTATTCTTCTAACCCAAGTATCATATACTACTAAAATAAATAAAAAAAAATTATAGCCACTAGTCAAACTAAAATGCTATAACTCGTAATTATATCTTATTATAAAAAAATGGCTCCGCGAAGAGGACTCGAACCTCCAACCTATCGGTTAACAGCCGAGTGCTCCACCATTGAGCTATCGCGGAACGTCATTACTTAATCTATTATATCAGCTTCTTAAAATAATGCAAGCTTTTTTTATAAATTTTAAATAATACAACTAATAATTCTCTACTTAATAATTATATCAATCATTTTTTGTAAATATTGAATTTATAATTTACAATTATTATACTTGATAATTATTGCTAAAACTTATTTAATTACAAAACAAGTATACTATTGCTCAATTATCAATAGAAACCATTAGCCTTATTATACATTTATAACAGCGAAAGGATTCATACATAACCTTACAGCTATATATGAACCCTTATACCTTTTATTACTTTATCAGAAGAATATAGAAACAAACATTTAATAACACTACTTAATAATCAAGTCTACTCTATTTTTGAGGTCTCATTGTTGGGAATAATATAACGTCTCTAATTGATGCTGAATCAGTTAAAAACATTATAAGTCTATCTATACCCATTCCCATTCCACCAGTTGGTGGCATACCTGTTTCAAGAGCACTCATAAATTGTTCATCCAACATATATGCTTCATCATCACCAAGTTCTCTTTCGTTCGCTTGTTGCTCAAATCTTTGTCTTTGAACTATTGGATCATTTAATTCTGAATATGCATTACATAGTTCTCTACCAAATACAAAACCTTCAAATCTTTCAGTGAATTCTGGATTTCCTCTCTTCTTTTTCGTAAGAGGTGAAATTTCAACTGGATAATCCATGACAAATGTAGGTTGAATCATGTTTGCTTCACCAAATTCTTCATATAAGGCATTTAAAACTTCACCTTTTGTCACTGTATCTAGTGGTTTAGCAAATTCTAAATGTTTCTCTTTTGCTATAGCTTGAGCTTCTTCATTGGATTTAATTGCATTAAAGTCTACCCCTGCATATTCTTTAACAGCATCGACCATAGTTATTCTTCTCCATGGTGGCATAAAATCTATTTCAGTACCTTGATAAGTAACCTTAGTAGTTCCATTTATTTTTTCACAAATATATGCAACCATATTTTCTGTAATTTCCATCATATCATTATAATCGGAATAAGCTTCATATAATTCAATAGCTGTAAATTCCGGATTGTGTCTAACTGACATACCTTCATTTCTAAAGTTTCTTCCTATCTCATATACTTTTTCAAAACCAGCAACTATTAATCTCTTAAGATATAATTCTGTTGCAATTCTTAAGTACATATCCATATCTAAAGTATTGTGATGAGTAATAAATGGTTTAGCTGCTGCTCCACCTGCTATTGCTCCAAGTATTGGAGTTTCTACTTCTATAAAGTTCTTATTGTCTAAGAATTCTCTCATAGCTGAAATTATTTTGCTTCTCTTAATAAAAGTGTCCTTTACTTCTGCATTTGTAATTATATCAACTTCTCTTTGTCTGTACCTTAAATCTGGGTCTTTTAATCCATGCCACTTTTCTGGAAGTGGCTTTAAAGATTTACATGTTAATTCAAAAGTATTCACATTTATTGATACTTCACCTGTTTTTGTTGTAAATACTTCACCTGTTGCAGCAACCCAATCTCCTAAATCAAATGTCTTGTACTGCTTTAAATTTTCTTCCCCAACTTTATCAATCTTCAAGAATAATTGTATCTTACCATCCTTATCATGTATATCTGAGAAAACAACTTTTCCTTGACCTCTTTTAGACATTAGCCTTCCTGCAACGGTTACTTCCTTACCTTCTAATTCATCATAGTTTGCCTTAACTTCTTCTGATGTATGGGTTCTGCTTACTTTATATACATCAAAAGGATCACTTCCAGCATTTTGTAGCTCTGCTAGTTTAGCTCTTCTCAACCCTTCTTGCTCATTGTATTGAGACTCTAACTCTTGCATGCTCATTTCTTCTGTCGACATATTGTACCTCCAAATTAACTTCTACTTATTCCTAGTATTTCAAACTTATTTATCCCATCCGGAACTGCTACTTCTATTATTTCTCCAACTTTTTTACCAACTAAGGCTTTTCCAACTGGTGATTCATTTGATATTTTAAAATTCATAGGATCCGCTTCTGCTGAACCTACTATTGAATATTCTACTTCTTCATCAAATTCATAATCTTTAACCTTAACTTTAGATCCAACTGAAACAATATCATTCGGAATTTCTGATTCATCAACAACAACTGCATTTTTTAACATGTTTTCTAATTGAATTATTCTTCCTTCTGTAAATGCTTGATCGTTTTTAGCTTCATCATATTCAGAATTTTCGCTTAAATCCCCATATCCTAACGCAACCTTAATTTTTTCAGTTATTTCTTTTCTTTTTACTGTTTTTAAATATTCAAGTTCATTCTCTAATTTTTTAACACCTTCATAAGTCATTACATATTGTTTTGTTTGGCTCATATACTTTACTCCCCTTTAAAACCTTCTATAATTTATTTAATTAATAACTATGCTCATTGATTATTATTTAAATTTGAGCATCACACAATTAATCTCAGTATGTATCTGTTATTTAATTTATATTAACAACAGAATAACCTTCATTCCCAAATAATCTAAAACAATTTTTAGACTCAAAATCATTTAACTAATTATAAATCAGCATATTTGATATGTCAATAAATCCTAATGCAAAGCAATTATGACACTTTATTTAAATCTATTTTATAAATTATAAGTGTTATTACTATTATAATATCTATAATTTATTATTTAATGCATATTATATACAAATTTCTGAATATTAATAATATGTTTTAAATTATAATATTATTCTAAACTACCAGTTTATAATTCTTCTTTATATTTCATTAATGTTTCAATTACTTTTTTGCTATCATTTATATTATTAATTTCATTTCTAATCTCAGTACATCTTGGAAGTCCCTTAATATACCATGATGCATGTTTTCTCATTTCCCTTATAGCTTTAAATTCTCCATCATATTTAATCGCTAACTCATAATGCCTAAGACACATTTCAAGCTTCTCATTATTTGAGACCTCTGAAATATTTTCACCCTTTAATGCACTATTTATTTGCTTGAATATCCATGGATTTCCTTGACTTCCTCTTGCAATCATTATCCCATCACAATTTGTTGTTTTTTTCATTTGAATCGCATCTTCATAAGAAAATACATCTCCATTACCTATTACAGGTATAGAAACTCTATCTTTAACTTTTTTTATTATATCCCAGTCTGCATTCCCCTGATACATTTGCTTTCTTGTTCTTCCATGGATTGCAATTGCATCAGCGCCTGCCTCTTCCATAATCTTTGCAAATTCTACTGCATTAACATTCTCTTCATCAAATCCTTTTCTAAATTTAACTGTAACGGGTTTTTTTGAAACCTTCTTTATAGCTTTTACAATATCATACGCAAGATTAGGTTCTTTCATTAACGCAGATCCTTCACCATTTTTAACTATTTTAGGTGCTGGACATCCCATATTTATATCAATAATACAAATATCTTCTCTATCATTTAAATGCTCCTCACAAACACTAGCCATTATTTCTGGCTCCCTGCCAAAAATTTGAGCTGCTACTGGTTTTTCTTCATCAGCTATTCTAAGTAAGGTCTGTGTATTTTCACTTCCATAATATAAAGCTTTAGCACTAACCATTTCAGTATAAACTAACCCGCATCCCATTTCCTTGCATAATCCTCTAAACGATATATCTGTTACACCTGCCATTGGTGCTAGAAATATATTATTGTCAAAGGTTAAATTACCTATCTTCATTTAAAATATACCCCTTACTCCAATATATTTTCAAATTTCTACTTTTGAAAATTTTCCATTTCTCTGTTTTTTTCATATAATATCTTCAAACCTTCTAATGTTAAATCGGAATCAACTTTATCTATAATCTCGGTTTCTTTAGCTATCAAATTAGCTAACCCACCTGTTGCTAATACAAAAGGTTCTTCCTTATATTTAGAAGTTTTCATTTCACTTTTCATTTTTTTAACTATATATTCAACTTGACCAATATATCCAAATAAAATCCCTGATTGCATACTTGTAACTGTATTTTTGCAAATCATATTTTTAGGTACTTCTAGTTCTACTCTAGGAAGCTTAGCAGCTCTTTCAAATAATGCATCTGCTGAAATTCTTATCCCAGGACATATACATCCTCCAAGGTAATCTCCATTTTCCCTGACTGCACAAAAAGTTGTTGCTGTTCCAAAATCTATTATTATTACTGGTCTTTTATAAATTTCATATGCTGCAACAGCATTTACTATTCGGTCAGCTCCAACTTCTTTTGGATTATCATATTTAATATTTATTCCCGTCTTTATTCCAGGTCCAACTATTATAGGCTCATGATAAAAACATTTCCTTAGCATATTTTCTAAAGAATGCATTATATTTGGAACAACAGAGGAGACAATGACACCCGTAATATCTTTAGGATTTATATTACTTTGACTAAATAATTGCATAACCTGTATACTATACTCATCTGAAGTTTTGTTTCCTCCACTTGAAATACGCCAGCTAGCTATATACTTTTCACCATCATGTACTCCCAAAACAATATTGGTATTACCTGCATCAACAAGTAAGATCATAGAAAGCACCACCTTAATATAGTTAAATTAAAAGCAGCCCAGAGAGCTGCCTTAATTTATAAATTCACTTAAAAATAACAATATAATTTTAACAATTCTGACTAATTTGTCAAGAGCCTATATATGATTTTAATGTAATTATTTACTCATCATTTTAATAATTTTCCAACGCTAACTTAAGTAACAATTTAGAATAATCCTAATATTTCTCCATCCTTTAATACATCCATCTTATTTGCAGCCGGAACTTTAGGAAGACCTGGCATCGTCATTATATCTCCTGTTTGAACTACTATAAATCCAGCTCCATTAGATACTCTAACTTCTTTAACCGTAATATCAAATCCTTTAGGACTAGCCAAAAGACTTGGATTATCTGATAAAGAATATTGTGTTTTTGCCATACATATAGGTAACTTATCTAATTGGAATTTCTCCAATTCAGCTATTTGTTTCTTGGCCGCAGGAGTATAATTGACCTTATCAGCCCCATAAATTTCTTTAGCAATAGTAAATATTTTATTTTCAATAGAATCTTCTTTGCTATAAATCGGTGAGAAATCTGAATTATTATTGTCTAGTATATCTAATACCATATTTGCAAGGTCAATTCCACCTTCTCCACCCTTAGCCCATACATCACACAATGCTACCTTAATGCCCATTTTGTTACAGAATTCTTCTATGAATTGTACTTCTTCACTACTATCTGTAACAAATTTATTTATAGCAACAACAGGTGTAACATTAAATTTCTTAATATTTTCTATTTGCTTTTCTAAATTAGCAATTCCTTTTGATAAAGCTTCAACATTTGGAACATTTAATTCAGTTTTAGCTACTCCACCATGATGCTTTAATGCTCTTATTGTTGCAACTACTACAACACATTCTGGTTTTAAGCTACCATATCTGCATTTAATATCGAAAAACTTTTCAGCTCCCAGATCTGCGCCAAATCCTGCCTCTGTTATTACCACATCTCCAAGTTTTAATGCAAGTTTAGTTGCCATTATAGAGTTACATCCATGAGCAATATTAGCAAATGGTCCTCCATGTATTAGTGCTGGAGTATTTTCTAACGTTTGAACTAAATTAGGTTTAATAGCATCCTTCATTAATAATGCCATAGCCCCTTGAACTTCTAACTCCTTAGCATAAACCGGCTCCCCATCTAAATTATAAGCAACTACTATATTTCCCATTCTTTGTTTCAAATCTTCCAAGTCACTTGCTAAACATAGAATCGCCATTATTTCAGATGCAACGGTTATATTAAATCCATCCTCTCTAACGAATCCATTAACTTTCCCGCCCATTCCAACAACAATATTCCTCAATGCTCTATCGTTCATATCCATAACTCTTTTGAAAACTATTCTTCTTGAATCAATTTTTAAAACATTTCCTTGGTGTATATGATTATCTATTGCGGCTGATAGTAAATTATTGGCAGATGTGATGGCATGCATATCACCTGTGAAATGAAGATTAATATCCTCCATCGGAACTACTTGAGCATATCCTCCACCTGCCGCTCCACCTTTAACACCAAAAACAGGTCCTAAAGATGGCTCTCTTAATGCTATTACAGCTTTCTTCCCAATTCTATTCATTGCTTGACCTAACCCTACAGTAACTGTTGATTTCCCTTCTCCTGCTGGGGTTGGATTTATAGCTGTCACTAAAACTAACTTTCCATCATTATTATTTTTAACTTTGTTATATACATCTAAAGATATTTTACATTTGTATTTCCCATAATATTCAATATCGTCTTCACAAAGACCTAATTTTTCAGCTACATTTTTTATTGGCTCCATCTTTGCTTCTTGTGCAATTTGAATGTCACTTTTCATCTAAGTTTCCTCCTAATATTAACCAAAAATCAATTTACTGTATTTACTTTACATTATATCATTTCATTTTATGTAATTAAAGTTATTTCGAATTATTAATATAATTTTCACTAAAACATTCGTATCATTCTTAACAATGATAATACTTTAAAATATACAACAAGCAGTTTCTAATTTTTAATTCGAATAAACGATATTCATATAGCCGTAAACTAATACCTAAAGTATGTAAAAAAGTGGATTCATATTGAATGCACTTTTTCCTTTCCACGACGAGGGGCTGTTGCTTTTTGCAACAGCCCCTCTATTGTTAGTTATTAACAAATATTTCTTCAAATTCTTCTGCATCAAGTTTTTCTTTTTCAATTAAAGCTTGAGCAACAGCATGTAACTTATGGATATTTTCCTTTAATAATTTGTTTGCTTTATCATAAGCTTCATCTATAAATCTCTTGATTTCCTTGTCTATTTTGGATCCAACTTCTTCACTAAAGTCTCGTCCTTTGCCTAAATCTCTTCCAAGGAAAACCTCATCATGACCTGAAGTATAAGATATAGTTCCTATTTCTTCACTCATACCATAATCCATGACCATACTTTTAGCTATATGACTAGCTCTATCTATATCATTCTTAGCACCAGTGCTAATGTCTCCCATAATTAATTTTTCAGCCACTCTTCCACCTAAAAGACCAACCATTTCATCTTCTAGTTTAGATTTAGATGTATAAGATGTATCTTCCTTAGGTAAATGCATAGTATACCCCCCTGCTCTTCCCCTTGGAATTACACTTATTTCATGAACAGGATCACAATTTGGCAGTAACCTCATTACAACTGCATGACCTGCTTCATGATATGCTGTTAACTTTCTATCATGTTCAGTTATTACTCTGCTCTTCTTTTCAGGTCCTGCAATTACCTTCGTTATTGCTTCCTCCATTTACTGCATTGTAATTTGTTGTTTATCTCTTCTAACAGCAAGTAGTGCTGCTTCATTTGTTAGGTTTTCTAAATCTGCGCCCGAAAAACCTGGAGTTCTTTTAGCTAATATATCTAATTTCACATCATCTTTAAGCGGTTTTTTTCTTGTATGCACTTTAAGAATTTCTTCTCTTCCTTTTACATCAGGAGCACCAACAATTATTTGCCTATCAAATCTTCCTGGTCTTAATAATGCCGGATCCAATATATCCGGTCTATTTGTAGCAGCTATCATAATAATTCCTTCATTAGCTCCAAACCCATCCATTTCAACAAGAAGTTGATTTAGAGTCTGCTCTCTTTCATCATGTCCGCCACCTAATCCAGCACCTCTTTGTCTTCCAACAGCATCAATTTCATCTATAAAAACTATACATGGCGAATTCTTTTTAGCTTCTTCAAATAAGCTTCTAACTCTAGATGCACCTACACCAACAAACATTTCAACAAAATCTGAACCTGATATACTGAAGAATGGAACTCCCGCTTCCCCTGCTATTGCTTTTGCAAGCAAAGTTTTTCCTGTTCCTGGAGGCCCAACTAACAACACTCCCTTAGGAATCCTTGCTCCCATCTTTATAAATTTTGTTGGTAACTTTAAAAACTCAACAATTTCCTCAAGCTCTGCTTTTTCTTCGTCAGCACCTGCTATATCATTAAATGTAACTGTTTGCGTATCAGGCGTTACCATTTTGGCTTTACTCTTTCCAAAATTCATAACTCCTCTTCCGCCACCTCCACCTTGTGACTGCTGAGTAAATATGAATAAAAATATAAATATCATTACTGCCATTAATATAAATGGAAGCAATGTAGCAATCCACGTTGCATTATTTGATGGTTTTTCAAAAACTACATTAACATCTGATTTGGGTTGCTTTTCTATTAATGAATTAACAAGTTCAATTGGAGCGTAAGTAATAAATGACTTATTATCAGTAGTCTTTCCTTCTATTGTCATACTATCTTCTTTAACTACAATGTTCTCTATTTCATTTCCATTCCATTCTTTGACGAATGTACTAAAAGCTATATCATTAGACCCTTTTCCTGTCTGGTACATAGTAACTGCTGCTAAAATTAACATAACAGAACATACAATCCATACAGCTGCGCTTGAATATTTTTTCATTCAAGGCCCCCCTCTCTCATCATATTTTAAATTTTAACATAGGAATATTTTTATTACAATAAATTTGAAATGTCTACTTTTCATATACTTCAGGTTTCAATATTCCTATAAAAGGTAGATTCCTGTATTTCTCAGCATAATCTATTCCATACCCTACTATAAACCCATCAGGAACTTCAAATCCAATATACTTAACATCTAAATCAGTTTTTCTTCTTACTGGCTTATTCAATAATGAAATTATTTCTATGCTATTAGCTTTTCTTGCTTGTAAGTACTTAAGCAAATATGATAATGTAATTCCAGTATCAACAATATCTTCAACTAATAAAATATCTTTACCTTCAATGCTACTATCCAAATCCTTTAATATTCTTACAACTCCAGATGTTTCCGTAGAACTGCCATAACTGGATACTGCCATAAAATCAATTTCGCACTCAACAGATATGTTCTTAATTAGATCAGCAGCAAATAGCACCGATCCTTTAAGTATTCCAACTATAACTAAATTCTTTCCTTCATAATCTCTGTTTATTTCACTTGCAAGTTCTTTAATCCTGTTGTTTAAAACTTCTTCCGAAAATAATATTTCTTGTATATCTTTTTTCATAGTTTAATATTCCTTTCTTTGAATGACTACTTTTAATATATTTTTACTTTTGTCTGTAAGCTTATATTCTTCAGACATCCTAATTCCAATAATCCATGCAATTTTATCATCAAAACACAAAATAGGAATATTCTCTCTTTCCTCTTTAGGTATTTTCATATCAATGAAAATATTTTTTATTTTCTTACTTCCAGTCATACCTAAGGGAATGATCTTATCTCCATTCCTTCTATTCCTTATTGAAATACTATTTTTTATTTTATCAAAATCAAAATATTTTATTAAGCTATCCTGATTACTATTAACGTTATTTACTTCACAATTATCAATTACCTGAATCCTAATTCTTAAGTTGCACAATTCAAATTCATTTATATTTATACTGTTTTTATCTAGGATTATTTCTTCTTTTTTATTATTTATATCATATTTCTCCGCTTTACTTTTTATGTATATGTCTCCATAAATATTCTCAGCACAAATTCCATTAGGTAAGTGTATGACTTTTCCAGAGTTCTTTTTTGCTAAATAAAAAATTTCATATATATGTTTCATCTCAAAGTCATAATTTGATTTTGAATACTTAACTATAACACGCCTTAATAACCTAGTAACTATAGGCTCTGCTTCTTTAAACATTTCCTTTTTTATTATAAAATAATCATTACATTCTACACAATATTTATTGAATAAATTTAAAGCTAAATTTTCAATAAATTCATTATCCTTTTGTAATAATAACGACATCCTATTTAATGTTTGTATTATATCTTCATTAAAATTTTCTTTAATATATGGTAATATATCCAATCTTATTTTGTTTCTATTATAAATCTTTTCAAAATTAGTTTTATCAATTCTTGGATTTAATTGTTTTAATTTTATATATTCCTCTACTTCTTTTCTGCTTAAACATAAAATTGGTCTTATTACCTTATCATCTCTAGAGACTTTAATCCCTCCAAGACCTTCAAGTCCTGTACCTCTCATAAGTCTAAATAAAATCGTTTCTGCTTGATCATTTGCATTATGTGCAGTAGCAACTTTATCAAATCCTTCACGCTTTAATATTTCATCAAAAAAATCATATCTTGCATTTCTGCCAGCCATCTCAGATGATAATTTATGTTCTTTAGAATAAGTATTTATGTCTACACGCTTAACAAAACATTTTATCCCCATGTTACTACACATATTAATAACATATTCTTCATCTCTAAATGAATCTTCACCTCTTAAAAGATGATTCAAATGTACAGCTGCTATCTCTATATTTAATTCTTCCTTTAATTGAAACAAAATATTAAAAAGACATATAGAATCTGGTCCACCCGAAAGAGCAACTAAAATTTTATCTTTACATTTAATCAATTTATTATCTTTAATATAAGATAGTACTTTTTTATACAAAAACAAACACTCCTAATTTATATATATATGTTCTAAAAAGTTTTTTCATCAAAATTGAATTTCTATTTTTTAAAACATCAGCTACGGCACTCCTACTAATTATGAATTTTATTAATTACAACTTATATATAATATTATACCAAATATAATACCGTATAATATATTTTACGCATATATCTTTTGAATGTAAACATTATTATTTCAAAATTAGGCACATGAAAGAAAATAATAGACCAGAGATGAGACTTATATTTCGTATCAGACAAGGAAGCAAATTCCACTCATAGTGGGCTTTTAGTAGAATTTGCTCGCAGTATGACGTGAAATAGACAAGCATACTGGTCTATTATTTTCTTGATTGTGCCATCCACTTATACTTCTTATTTTGATGTAGATTGTAAATAATTCCCTCCAAACTAGTTACTCATAAAAGTTCCGAAACAACTATTTATAATATTTAGTATCTTTCAAATGCAAATACAACAATACTATTTAATTATCTAAATAAACTTTTGAAACTATTACTGTCATATCATCTTTAATTGTGCCATTGCTCAAATTTTTTGCTTTTTCTAGTATCCTTTCGGATAATTCTCTTGGATCAGCATTAATATTCTTTAAATAGTCCTCAATCCAATTTTGTTTTCCCAAATTAGATTTATCAATATCTAAGATACCATCACTTACATTAATTAAAATATCACCTGGCTTTAAAACTTCTTTTATTATTTCCACATCTACTTCATCCACAAGTCCAAAAGGTAAATTTTTAGAATTAATAACTTTTAGCTCACGTCCTCTCTTTATAAAACTAGCAGCTGCACCTATTTTAACAAAAATTCCATCACCACTATATAAATCAATTTTACTCAAATCTAATGTAGCGTATTTCTCATCTTCAGCAAACCTCATTCCCATAATAGAATTAACTGTATTTACTGTTATATTTTCATCAAATCCTGCTTCAATAAGTCTTTCTACCAAATCCACAGTTGATTTACTTTCCTCCTTTGCCTCAGGACCTGATCCCATTCCATCACTTAATATAGTCATATAAGTCCCATTAACAGTTTTCCCAAAGCTATAACTATCTCCTATTTCACTTTCTCCACTTTTAGGTTCCATGGATCCATATGATATCATATAGTATTTCGGCTTTTCTTCTATTGTAATTATACGTTCATTTGTTTTGGAATTAATATTACACCCAGTATCTCCAATGCAGAACTTAATGTTCATAGCATTATTTAACAATGACACCACATTCTTCTCAATGAAATTGAAATCTTGATATATATTTACACTTATCCTAATTTTACTTCTCCCATTTTTATCTATATAACAAAAAACATTATTATAATTTACTGAATTTTTATCTAATATGCGTTTTATTAGTTTTTCTAAATCGGTATCTATATTCACCTGCCTTTTAAAATCATTAAGCAGTTTGTCTAACGTACATGATATATTAGATATATGTTCCGATAATATACTCCTCCCCTCTGCTAGCCTATCTTTTATTATCTCGTTTACATTATAGTTATTTACAATTGATTCTGTACATTTTAATAGCGTAAAATTCTTAATGCATTTCTTTTGTAAATATTCAGGTATTGCAAGTTCTCCCTCCTCATAACTTTGTATTAACCTTTGAAAAGAGTTAAAGGTTTGATGAAAATCTCTTTGCCAACATAAAAACCTGTTTTCACAATTTGAGCAGCTCCTATCTGATAAATTTTCTACCAATGCACTTCCTTTCGATTTAATTAATAAATTTTCATTATCATTCGCACTTACCAAGCATGTTGATACATTAGTTAATACACTGGTTAATTCTCTTAACTTAAATGTAAATTCCTCCTTTATCGCCTCCAATTGTATTTCACCCAAAGACGCTTTTTTTGCATATGGATTTATCTCAATTTCAATACTTTTATATACAAGCTTTGGGATGCATAAAAATAAAACTGAACTAGTTAAAACTTCGACTCCCAACTTTAAGGTCACTGCATTAGAGTATAATGCTAATGCAGAATAGATTATTATACCTGAAAGTATTGAAAATATTTTTCCTGTATCTTTAAAAATGCCAACTACAAGTCCTCCGACTCCAAAGAATGCGACACTGTACATCATATTATTGTATGCAATTCCTATTATTATCCCCATTGAAACTCCAATCATAGCACCATATGTTGCTCCCCCCATATATGCAATTGCTAAAACCAAAGTTAATGCACATATATTTCTTATAGAATAATTAAGAAAAGTAATGTCACCTATTCCCGCTACCAATAAACATAAGAAGATAGCTATACTAACTATCTCTTCTGAAGAAAATAAATAATTAGTATTAATTTCACTCAAGGAATTTAATGCATATTTTATAACATAATATATTGGTACAACAATTAAAGTTTGTATTATACATAAAGTTATGTCTACTCCCAATTCATATTTATTAATCCAAAGGCCATAAAAAAAGAAACTACTTAAAATTATTATAAAACCTACTAGTTCTTTTTTCCTCTTCTTCGGCGACGGTACAATGGCATAATATATTGCAATTAAAACCACAGCTATTATATATACGTATCCATCTGTTAAAAAATCATTTATTGTCAAGTATCCTATAGCAATTCCTATTGCCGAAACTATACTACTTCTCTTACTTCCTTTTGTAACAACCGCTATTAAATAAGCTAATCCAATAGGTGCTATACCGCTTCTATCAGATTGATTTAACAACAAACTTACTCTACCAAGTAAAATACCTGTTATTAAAATCGTAATTAACTTTACTAAAGATGTTTTTATCCATGCATTACTTTTTACATTTGTTGCTTCACTTATCTCTTGATACTTTTCCACACCTAATCCATATTGCACATTAGCTCGCCTCATTTCCAAATAATGTAATAAAATTATAACATCTATACTTTACGATATATGTCATAAGATGTTTTCCCTATTAAACTTTCGTAGGACAACTTCATCTAAAATTCACTAATATCTAATTATTTAATATGTTATTTTCCTTACATGATCATTATCGGAAATTGAATATATCCGTTTGTAAATCAATATTATAAGCTACTTTTTCATTTTTACTACAAATAATTAATTTGTCGTTAATCTTATCTTATTAGAACTTTATATACAACTATTTTTTCATAAAACAAAAAAACTTGAATAGCTATTCTTACTATTCAAGTTTTTGTTATTAAATATATTTGATCCATATAAAAAGACTTAAGCCATTGCTTAAGTCTTTTGGTTGCGGGGACAGGACTTGAACCTATGACCTTCGGGTTATGAGCCCGACGAGCTACCAACTGCTCCACCCCGCGTTATTTTATTCTTCTCATATATATGGTGCCGAAGACCGGAATCGAACCGGTACGGTGTTTAACTACCGCAGGATTTTAAGTCCTGTGCGACTGCCAGTTCCGCCACTTCGGCATATTAACTATAGTTTACGACATTTCAAATCTTACTCTAAATATTTTTCATATAAATGGTTGCGGAGACAGGACTTGAACCTATGACCTTCGGGTTATGAGCCCGACGAGCTACCAACTGCTCCACCCCGCGTTATTTTATTCTTCTCATATATATGGTGC
>JARLHR010000254.1 GCA_031292145.1 Clostridium sp.
ACTCATTCATGGATGAATCGCTTTAGAAAATTGCTTGTCCGATTTGAAAAAACAGATGCTTCCTATTTGGGGCTTATTAAGCTTGCATGTGCTTTTATTGCTTTTAGAAAAATAGAAATTATTTAGGGATAAGCTCTTAATTTAGAGTATGATTATAGTAGATTGACAAGATGGCTACTTAAGATTGCTTATAATAATGAACGAAGCATGAAAAGAGAGATTCAATGGTTTAAAAGTAATGTAGATTTTATTTTAGGAAAAGAGCAAAAAAGTAAATTATATTATTCTATTTTCAGTGGAATATATGTTAATACTTCGCCAATGCCATTATTTTGGAGTGGAAATGAACAGTTACGGATTTTTAGTAATGCTATCATGTTGGAAGATGGTTTGCTAATTATGGACGATAAAATGAGGGTAAGTATAAACCGAGGGACACGTAATTTTGCTCCTGCAAATATAATGGGGCAATATTTAATAAAGTTTGGTACAGGACTGTTTTTTATTATTTTATGGGGGGATAAAGCAAAATTAGAATACGTAAAAGAAATAGAAAAACATATTGAAGAGAAATATCCATATAATTTGATAAAAGAGGAGCTAAATTCCATAGAAATTGAAAGAAGTACGCATGCATATAATATACTGGTACCAAATGTTATTGATACATATAAAAGCAAGGGATTTGCTGACTTTACAAATTGTTATTTACCATTTAATGAAGATCCTATGGATGTTAACAAACAATTAAATTCTGAATGGGACAAGCATGTAAAGAAAATACGAGAGGAATCAAAGAAAAAAAAATAAAAGAGACGGAGTAATAAAATATGTACTATTAATAATTTTCGTCGAATAGTAAGAATGAGTGTGTTTTATTAAACTATAGTATGATGAAACGCTAAGAAAATGAAAGAAAACCTAATGATTTTTACCTGAAAATGACATTATCTTTATCTTATAATGTATCATTATATTTGAATAGTTTAATGATACATATTAAGATAAAGATAATTTTATTATGTAAGGAGGATAAATTATGATTTATAAATATGAGAGAGTTAGTACAAAGAAACAGAGTATAGGCAGACAAGAAATGATTCTTGATAAGTTGGGAATTGTTTTTGATAAGGCTTATACAGATAAAATAAGTGGAAAAGGCATTGATAGGCCTGCATTAAATAAATTGAAATTAGAGGTTAATGAGGGCGATATAATTTATTGTGAAAGTATAAGCAGGTTAGGGAGAAATGTAGATGATCTAAGGTCCACATGCGATTACTTTAAAAATAAAGGTGTTACAGTTTATTTTGTCAAAGAGGGAATAAATACAAATGGTGATGGCTATAAGTTTATATTAACAATCTTAGGAGCTGTTGCAGAAATGGAAAGAGAAAATACAGTTGAGAGAGTGCAGCAAGGTGTTGCAAGATGTATTGAAACTGGAACAACTAAAACTGGTAGATGGTTTGGCAGAGAAGAAAAGAAAGCTGAAGATCTGCCAAAAGAGTTTAAAAAATATTATATTAAGATGGTTAATAAAGAATTGAGTAAGGTTGAAATGGCTAAATTATTGGGTGTTGGTAGAGCAACTTTATATAGATGGATTAAATTATATGAATAAAAATAATGAATTTCGTTATTAAGTTGAAGAAGCGTAAGTCGAAATTTGTATGAAAATAATTACTAAAATCACTTTAAAATTTCACATAGAATCTTGTATATAAATATATAAGATTATTATAAATATGGGGGAATGTTAAGATGAATAAAAATAGAAGTGAAGGTATAGTTGAAAACTTGAAGTGTAATAGTTTTTGTAAAAGTGTGATTAGGTATATAGATCAAAAGCTAGAAGGAGACATAATTATTCAAAAATACAAAATAGACTATAGTATAATATTAAGAGCCGATGGCAAAATAACATTTACTACAACTCGAGAAGATCGTAATTTGATTACGCTAACTACAAATAAAACTAGGAATTATTTAAGTGAAATAGAAGTTCACTTAAATGGAAAAATTTCTGATAGAAGGGTTATGACATTGGAATGTGTTGATAAATATATACTAATAACAAGTGAATTATTAGAAGAGTTATATAGGACGAAATAATTAATGATGGAATAGCATCTGCAGAAGAGCAGGTGTTTTATTTTTGTATATATGGTATATACAAGCAATACAATATATACGGCTATGTACAGTATTAATATCATATTGACTTTTATAAGTAACGTTAACATAGATACAAGATAAATGCCATGAAATTATATTATTATAATGGAAATGCTGTAGCCGTAACTAGAAATGAAATGATACTTCATTAACAAATACATTTCTAAGCAGTTTCATTAATTTAGATGTGTTAATAAAAAATATACATCAATGAAGGATTTTATAACATTTTGTAGAATAAAAAAGCATATAGAATATTAATTGTTTAAATTTATTGTTATTTTATTATGGGGATGTTATGAAAAAGTTTAAAAAAGTGGAAAAATCAACTCTTGACATTGATACTATTTTAAAGGTTGAAGAGCTGTTCAAAAGTAAATCATGGGAAATTGATGATAATGAAAATGAAATGAGTAGATTTCATAGATTCTGTTGTATGTTAGATAAATTAAATGAGAAAGAAAAGGAACTTATTTTAGAGCTTTCATCCAGATTTATTGTAATTGGATTTAATGATTATTTAAATAAATTGCAAATAGCTTTGGAAAAATTATATAATGATCCAGAGCTAGAAGTAAATGAGGAGTCAATTTTATATATTATGCCATTAATTTCTCCTACAGATAAAGGAAAGACGAAAAGTTCTAATTTTATGCTATATTTATTAAAAAGTGGTGCTTTAAATTATAACAATAATTTGTATCCAGAAAACTTTATATATATAGAACAGAATTTACCACAGGGTATAAATTCTACTAAAAAAAATCAGTTCCTAGTTTTAGTTGATGATTTTATTGGAACTGGCGAAACAGCAGAGGAGTGCCTGAGGCCGCTATTTAGAAAAGCTATAGTTAAAGAGAAGACAGTAGTATTATCTTTGGTCGCTCAAGAAAGTGGCATAGATAAGATAAATAATCTGGGGGTAAAAGTAATATCAGCAATAATCGTTAAAAAAGGAATTACAGATTTTTATGAAGAAGAGGAATCAAAAGATAAAAAAGGAATAATGAAGCAAATAGAGGATAGAATTAAAATAAATTCACAGTATAGGCTTGGGTATAAGGAGTCTGAAGGATTAGTTTCTATGATCAGAACACCAGATAATACATTTCCAATATTTTGGCATGAAGATAAAAGAATGATGAATATAGCGCCATTTCCTAGGGGGCAAACATGATTAAAGATGAGAATTTAATTTTATTACTTCAAATTATAAAGACTAATGGAAAAGTGGATAGTTTACTAAAAAAAGGGCTAGAATATTCACAAATTGCAGTGTATTTAAGATTTGCAATTGATAATAAGTATGCTAATATTAATAATGGAATGTTAAGCATTACTGATGAAGGTGTGGATAAACTAGCAAGCTTAAATGCAAGTTATGGTAGATTTAAGCAAAATTCTTGGATTAGTCCATTGGAAGAATATAAGATAAAAAAAATGAATAAATTTGATATTTATTTACCTGATGAAGTAAGATAGTTTTAAGGTTAAGATATACTTATTAGACTTATTGTGATTAACACAAAGGATAACGAGTCGTTATTCGTGAGGAGAACTAACTTTCAAGCCAGCATTTAAACTTTTTTAAAACGGGCGGAGCCTTATTTAAAAAAGTTTAAATGAACTTAGCTGCGCACGTAGCAAAACAGAATCATCAAATAAACGTGCTAGGGTATTCCTCTGGGGAGTTTATTTGATTATTCTGTTTTGCAGATATTTTTTGATAGTAATATAGTATATCTTAACCATTAAATTTTTATAAAAAGGATTATATTTATGAAATGGGAGACATATAAAAAGAATTTTTCAAAACTAGCGAAAGAAAATAATTTCACCAATGATTATATTAATGAATCGTTGATCTATGCTAAAAATTTATTTGATAAAAATGTGCCAATAATATATGACCAGATTCACTTATCAAGGTTATTAGGATTTTCAGAAGAATATCTGTATAAGGTATCAAATGCTTCTGCAAAGTTTTATAGATACTTTGAAATACCTAAAAAGAATGGCAAGACTAGAAAGATTGCAGAACCACTACCAAATTTAAAAGAAATACAGCGGTGGATTTTGGAAGAAATATTATATAAGTTTAAGGTAAGTGATTATTCCAAAGCTTATGTTAAGGAAAGGTCAATAAGAGATAATGCTAGATTCCATCGAGGACAAAAAATGGTGCTATCAATGGATATTACAGATTATTTTAATAACATTAAATTTGAAAAGGTATACGGGTTCTTTTTAGAGATAGGATACAAAGAAGATGTAAGCGTAATGTTAGCGAATTTATGTTGCCTAAAGCGTTCTTTGCCACAAGGAGCATCTACTAGTCCTGCACTATCAAACTTAATTACTGTCAAATTAGATAATCGTATAGCTGGGTTTACTAAAAAGAATAATATTAGATATACTAGGTATGCCGATGATATGACTTTTTCTGGAGAATTTGAATGTGGTAAGATAATTAGGTTTGTAAAAAGAGTTCTCTTAGATCAAGGACTTAGTCTTAATGATAATAAAACTAGAGTTAGATATTATTATGAAAAGCAAGAAGTTACAGGTATTATAGTTAATGAAAAGCTTCAGGCACCCATAAGTTTGAGGAAAAAATTGAGACAGGATATGTATTATATAGAGAAGTATGGATTAAATTCTCATTTGGCAAAAATACAAAACACAAAAGCAAATTATATAAAGCATTTATTAGGTATAGCAAACTTTATTTTATTTATTAATCCTAAAGATAAAGATACTAAGGAATATATAGAAAAGCTGCATTTATTATTAGAACATAAAGAATATTAATTAGTTAAAAGTAAAATCACTTCAAGCCTTTAATAATAAAACTTTGAAGTGGTTTTTATTTATTTGGATAAGTAGTAAAAATTCATTCACTAATTTCAGCTGGGAGTACCATTAAAATTGCAGTTAATTAAATAAATGACTGCAATTTTTTTAAACATAGAAATAATATGTAATAATTCTATAGTGCAATAATGGTGCAGTAGATTGAATAAATTATAGAAAATACTAACTTGCAACGACAAAATAGAGTTAATAAAATGACTTAAATACTAATGAGTTGAGAATAATACATTCTAAATAGAAAATGATTTAATTGAATCCAGAAAGCGTGAGTTCAAAGAACACTTATAGAAATATAGGTGTTCTTTGTTGTAATGTGAGGAGGATTTTGTAAATTTTACTTGAATATTAAGTTATAGGATAAAATAGCTATAGTGAAGATTGTTATTTTTTAAAGGATGTGAAGAGTTGTTGATTGAAAGTTGGGATAATTTTACTAGGTATTATGGCGGAATAGTAGGTGCAAGGGATTGCTTTGAACTTGTATGTCAAGAACTAATTCAAAAAGAAAATACTGATAAAGAAGTACATCGTGTGTTAGCTAGTAGGGGAGACGGTGGTATAGATGTATATGTCGGAAACATAGTACAGGAAAGTATAGATGTTTATCAATGTAAATTTTTTATTAATAAATTGGATACATCTCAATGGGAACAGATCAAGAAATCGTTTGAACGAGTACTTGGTAATGATAAGTACATAACAGAGAATTGGTATCTGTGCTTGCCAAAGACATTAACACTGGATGAAAATATTAAGTTTTACGAATTTAAAAAAAGTTATTTGGATTGCAGCATAAAGATTCATTTAATAGATGGGGATCAGTTAATTACAAGAATGAAAGATGTGGGAATAGCAGAGAAATGGTTTCAGATTGTAGAAAATCGAAACTTAACAAATCCAGCACCAAAAGTATGTTCGGAATTTTTATGTAGAACAGAAGTAGATGATATTATAAATAATATAAGGAATAAAGATGAACATCAATTATTGCTGGGAATCGGCGGAATAGGAAAAACTACAATTTTGAAAAAAATTTATAGTATTCTGAAAGATGAGTATGATTGTGTTGCATGGATTGACTATACTAATGATTTGATGTCTGATTTTATAAATGCAACAAATTTGGGAGAGGGCGACCGAAAACAGGTTGAAAAACAATTATTATGCTCATTAAATGAGAAAAAGAAGCAGAGAAATTTGTTTTTTGTAGATAATGTAAATGAATTATATTTTGAAGATAAAAGTCGTAAAGTGATTGAACAAAATGCGACGTTTGTAATTACTTCTAGAATTACAGAAATTGTGGGATATAATTCATATGAAATACTTCCATTTTCAGAAGAAGGGTGTTTAAAACTTTTCGAGAAGTATTATAGAAAAAAATTAAATGAAGCGGAGAGAAACTTAATTAAAAAATTTATTGATAAAATAAGTAGACACACCTTATTAATCGAGCTTGTAGCGAGAGCAGCAAGGAAAGAATTTATGCCCTTTAACATATTTATTAATAAGATAATTGAAAATGGTGTTGATGCTTCAAATGTGAGAATACAATCTGGACATGATATTCAAAAAAGTAGTATTATTGAGCACCTACAAAATTTATATAATATAGTGGAGCTTGGAGAAGAGAATAAAAGAATATTATTTAATTTTATTGTGATTCCAGATAGTGGGATAGAGTTTAACTTTGCTAATATGATTAATGCGAAGCATGATATTTTAGAAGATCTAATTGAATATGGTTGGATCTATAGAAAAGAATGGGGATTTGCAATGCATCCGCTTATAAGAGAAAGTATTAAATTGCAATGCAAAGATTTTAGACAATATGCTAGCGAGTTGATAAAGTCATTGTCTAATAGAGAATTAACTGATATTAATCAAAAATGTATAGACATGTATTCATATACACATATATTTTTATCAACATTGGCTCTAATAGAGTTAAAAAGTATAGGGGAAATCTACATTTATTACAATATTATGATGAATTCTGGTGTTTTATACATGGAGGTTACTATTGATGAAAGTGGTAGGAGAGCCTTAGAAGTATTAGAAAATTTCTGTGAAGATGATGAGTATTATATAATAAAATGTGACATACTTAATGCAATGGGACTTGGGTATCTGGATTGTAGAGTAGAAGATAAAGCGTTAGAATGCTTTATAGATGAACTTGAAATATTGCAGGAAAAATTGCCGGATAAGGAAAAAGCATTGGCTGCATGCTTTTGCAATATAGGCATGGCTTATTCTTCATTTAACTATTTGAAAGCGTTAGAATATTACAATCACTCGTTAGAGTTGGAAATCTTATATTATGGAGAAAATTCGTTAGAAGTAGCAGATGTTTATCATAATATGGGGGTTAATGAGTATAAGCATGGAGAGTGTGATAAAGCTTTAGAACATTTAAAATGTGCTTTGGATATAAGAAGAAATTATGAGGAAAATATTCATATGGCTAATACATTATTTTCCTTAGGAAATGTATTGAGTAGTCATATTGAAAATTCATACGACTATGAAAAAGCAGTACTAGCGGAAAGGTATTATTTAGAGGCACTTATGATTTATAAAAAAATCTGGGGTGAAGATTACCCTAAAATTCAAGAAATGTTATTGCCAGTTGCTAGTTTTTATCATAACATAGGAAAAGTCAGGAAAGCTATAGAAATATACAGAGATATTATGAAGAATAATGATTATTTAGGAGAGGTATATCCCCTAATTATAGATTGCTATTTACAAGTAAATAATTATATAAATTGGAAAAGATATTCCCAAGAATATCTTGAATGGGAAATAAGGAAATTTGGAGTTGAGTCGGAATTTGTAAAAAAAATGAAAAAATATATTGAGGAAGTTACACAGAATTTTAATAAAGTGGAGTTTAAATGATTTAGGAGATCAATAAGAAATGTTTGTTACTAATTCATTATGTTTAAAAGTGACACTACGGACATATTTTATTGAATTCATTTTATAGATGATAAAACAAAAAGAGAATTTAGTATATTCTGACCACACTTTGACCAAGTTCTTTATAAGGCTATATAACTAAAGATTAAATAAAGCATCTATCTTTCTCTATAGATGCTTTATTTTAGGTAAAATTTTGTATATATCGTATATACAAGCAATACAATTATTATGAAGTATTAATTATGTATTACACCTTCGTAAGGTAAAGGGAGTATAAATACCATATAAACGGCACAAAAAAGAGTATTAAAATATACATTTAATCTAGATAAATAATTTATAAGGAAATGGTGGTATAAACGCTATACAAAAGTAGTTAGATAGAATAAAAAGAAATATAATTAAGTTATGAGTCATTAAAAATTATTTTAAAAAAAATAGGTATAGTTGTAAATGTTAAAGGATTATATAAAGAGAACTTAAGGAGATTAAATTTGATAGATGTAGTTGCAGCAATTTTAACTAAAGAGGATAGAATATTAATAGCCAAAAGAAAAGAAGATAAGAATCAAGGGGAACTTTGGGAATTTCCAGGAGGAAAGGTTGAGCCAGGTGAAAAACCACAAGAAAGTTTAGTTAGAGAATTAAAAGAAGAAATGGAAATTGAAGTAGCTGTAAAAGAGCATATTGCTGATAGCTTATATGATTATGACAATATTAAGATAAGGCTTATTGCATTTAAAGCTGAGATTTTAAGTGGAGATATTATTTTGAATGATCATAGTGAATATAGATGGATCCTTTTGAGTGAGACAGATAATTTTATCTTTGCGCCTGCAGATATACCAATTGTAGAAGAATTGAAGAATTGATAATAAATAAGAGGGAGAAGCTCATATGAAAATAACGGATTTAAAGCAAGGAAATATATTATTTAATCAAGAGTTGATGGATATACCTTCGGATGCAGTGGACAAGGTGGTATGAGAAGAGCTAATAAAACTAATTCTTTAGTACTTATATCAAATCATATAAAGTCTATATATAATGATAGATGGTATGAGGATATATTTCATTATACAGGGATGGGTCAAGAAGGAGACCAAAGTTTACTTTTTGCTCAAAATAAAACATTAAATGAGATGGAGAGAAATGGGGTAAGTGTATACTTATTTGAAGTTTTTGAGGAAAAAGAATATACATACATAGGGCAAGTTAAATTAGCCGGTGCTCCATATACAGAAAGACAATTAGATGAAAAAGAGAATGAGAGAAATGTTTATGTATTCCCGCTAAGACTTGTAAATGATCAACATACTCCGATTATAGATAAGGATATTATAGATAGTACAAGTAAGATTAAGGAAAAGAAAGCTAAAAGTTTATCTGATGAAGAGTTAGAGAATAGGATAAAGGGAAGTCGAAAAAAATCAGGGACCAGAGTTACTACAACTACCACTTATGAAAGAGATCCTTATGTAGTTGAGTATACTAAGAGAAGAGCAAAAGGTATATGTGAGTTCTGTGGCAATCCAGCGCCTTTTAAAAATAGTAAGGGTGAAGACTATTTAGAAGTATATCATGTTAAATGGCTGTCTAGAGGCGGAGAAGATAGTATAGAGAATACTGCAGCTTTGTGTCCAAACTGTCATAGAAGGATGCATGTTGTTGATAGCGGCGAAGACAGAGAGAAGATTATTTCAAATATATATTTGAAAAATATATAAATATGATTAAACCACAAAAACTATAAAATATTGTGATTTAGTTTGCTAGAACTATTTCAAATTCTAAAAAATAGAATTTGAAATAGTTAATTATTACAGTAAATATGACTAAAATCACATTGAATAAATAGTCAAT
>JARLHR010000034.1 GCA_031292145.1 Clostridium sp.
TAGTTTTAGGGTGGGCAATCCTTCTGGCCCTGACTGGTCAATCTTTCTGGACCTGGACTGGTCAATACTTTTGAACCTGGGTGGGCAATCCTTCTGGACTTAATTCAATTTAACTGGTCAATACTTCTGGACCTCGACAATGAGAATTCTACTTTGCTTTTATGGTCGACACAAAGAAACCTTCAAGATTCAATACTACTCATTAAAAAATTGGGATTTCAGTATACTACTTGTCTTGTCTGGGATAAAATGGATGAGAAGAAATCATTTAATATCCTTTTAATTGCAGTATTGAAAAATCCTGATGTAGTGCAACAAAAAGTTACTTGTATTTATTCAGAACCAGTTCCAGAAAAATCAAAAGAACCTAAATACTATTTAGATTTAATTGAGAAATGGTTCCCGAATAAAAAAATACATATACTCTAAAAATCAACAAAAAAGACTGTAGTCAAACACTACAGTCTTTTTTTTGCTTTGGATAAACAATTGGTTTAAAATATAGGTCACACACCGTAATAGAATAACGAAGCGTTCGGTGTGTGACCTTTTTCAGCAATAGGATGGTACTTTACTCAATTTAATCAACTTTAATTTTTTTTAGAATCCACGATTCCCGCCCACTCATTTATTGGTAGTTCAACAGTATAGTTCTTTGGGAAGTGATATACATTTTCGCTTCTATTATATTTTATATGGTCCATCATATTTTTTAACTCTAAATAATTATCCATATGGCAATATTTATATTTCTTTTTACTACCACATGAGCAAATGTCATTTCTACTAAGCAATTTATACTTCATCCAATCTGATGAAGAAAATAATTTCATAGTTTCTTCATCTTTTTTGTAAAAATATATTTCTTTCTTTGTTACTGCCCCTTTTGTAAGCCCAGATTCATATCTTGATATAGTGGTTATTGGTGATTGAAATTTAAATTCAGATAAAGCCGTACTAAGAGACTCATCATCATTACCGACACATTTCACATAAGAATTGTTAACAATAATTTTGTTGATTTCTCTTAAATTATCTAAGGAAAGCGTGTTAATTTTATCAGTTCTTATATAAGATGGTGTGTTTCCATGAAAATATACAGCATAATAATTTTTAGAGATTGGGACTAATATTATTACTTTTTTAAAACCAATTTGTCTGTTCGATACATTGGTAAAATTATTTTTTATACCTAATGCTGCTGTTGAAACAAACTGGTCACTCACTAAGAATTTTCCTTCAACGCTCTTTATGATAGAAAATGAATAGTTGTTTAATACGGTCTCACTTAATTGTCGAATATATTTGGAATTAAAAAGTTTTCTTAATAGTAATAAAATACGGTCTTCACGATTATTGTTTTCATAACCAAACTCATGTAAAAGTGCCCCACTCCGATAATAGAATATTAAATATTCTTTCATATATCGATTAATAAATTTCTTAATTTCATTAAATTCTTTCGGATTGTCTATATTCTTATTTAAGCTATCATTTATGTCTTTATATACTTTGCCGATATAACTTTCAATTCTCTGAAAATATTTCTCTAAAAAGTTTACTTCTATTAATGAGTGTTCATAAGTAAATCTTTCTGCCATAGAATTAATAATATTTGTTTGATATTGTTTTTTCGTCATTACCAATCCTTCATAAATCTGTTTCTTATCATTGCAGAAATACGATAGTATACATCGAGGAATGTAATGCTGAATAATTACTCTTTGTTCTTTGCTTTTTCCCATATCTTTCACATTAACCAGTAAATCATATATTAAATATAAAACAAAGTGATTCTATAAACATAAGGATGTTTTAACTTTATTATTTTCATTCTGTTGATCAAAGTCAATTATAATTACCTTTAAACGACAATTAAAATTACCGGTTTATTTTATCTACTTTCTGCAATATTATCTCCACCATCTGTCTTCTTTCTTTTAGATTCTTCCAACCTGTAACTTGGTAAATTCAGTTCA
>JARLHR010000255.1 GCA_031292145.1 Clostridium sp.
GGTGGATATATTCTTAAAGATTCTAAGAAAGAAACTCCAGATGCACTATTAATGGCATCAGGATCAGAAGTAGAATTAATATATAAGGCAGCAGAGGAATTAGCAGCAAAAGGAATAGATGCAAGAGTAATAAGTATACCATCATTTGAGTTATTTGATGCTCAAGATGAAGCTTATAAAGAATCAGTAATGCCAAATAAAGTTCGTGCAAGAGTAGCAGTTGAAGCATTAACATCTTTTGGATGGCATAAATACGTAGGTCTTGATGGGGAAGTTATTTCTTTAGATACCTTTGGAGCATCAGGTAAGGCTGAAGTTTTATTTGAGCAATTTGGATTTACTGTGGAAAATGTTGTAGAAAAAGCAATTAAAATTGTAGAAAAGTAAATACAATCTCTATTATTATTATTATTAAAAAGCTTAATATAACGCTGAAAGCAAGTTTTGCAAATATAATTTCTAAATAAGTGCAAAACTTGCTTTTATTATGCTCTAAGATTTTATAATAAAATTAAATCTATGAGCATTTATCATTATTAGTAAATTTACAAAATATAATTGTACAATATAATTATATTTAATATTAACAATTAACTGTTGGATTGCAACCTAAAATGCTATTTTAAGTACAAAATAAAAAAATATCTATTAATACGGAATAATTTAATATATAATTTAGTGGACAAACTATAAAAGTTAAGATAATCTTTAATATTTAAAGGTTAACGAATAAAAAATTCAAATATTAAGTTGTACATTAAAATGGAGGAATATAATGAATACCAGAATAATAGTTGACAGTTGTGTTGACTTCAATAAAGAAATCTTTGGAAATGAAGAGTATATGGAAAGAGTGCCTTTTAAGATAATAATTGATGAAGAAGAAATTATAGATAGGAATTTGGATATAAATATATTACTTGAAAAAATGAAAGGTAGCAAAACAAAAATAAAAACAGCATGTCCTTCACCAAATGATTTTTTAGAAGCTTTAAAAAAGTATCCCAATAATTTTATTGTTACTATTTCTGGGAAATTAAGTGGTTCATATAATAGTGCTGTTTTAGCTAAGGAAATGTTAAAAGAGGAATTACCAGATAGTTTTGTTCATGTTTTTAATTGCAAATCTGCAGTATCAGGAGCAGACTTAGTTGTGTTAAAAATAAAGCAATTAATAGAAGAGAGAGTAGATAATGTTAAGATAGTAGAACAAGTTACGCAATATATAAATGAGATGAAAACATTATTTGTATTAGAAAGTTTAGACAACCTGGCTAAGAATGGAAGAATAAGTAATACAAAAGCATTGATGGGAAAGTTATTGCAAGTTATCCCTATTATGTCTGACAATGGTGATGGTGAAATTATTCTTAAAGAACAAGTAAGAGGACAAAAGAAAGCTTATAATAGATTGATAGAAATAATTGGGGAGGAAACTACGGATTTTAAAAATAAAATTCTTGGAATAGGTCATATAAATGCAAGGGACAAGGCCGAAAAGCTTAAAGAAGCAATTGGCAATAAATACAATTTTAAAGATATTGTTATTTTTGAAGGTGGAGGACTTAGCACAGTTTATGCTGATGATGGCGGCATAGTAGTTTGTTATTAAAGTATCTTCAAAGCAATTGTTATATAATAGCAATGATTTAAGTAGCTAATTTTATGTAAAAGTAGAATTAGCTACTTTTTTAGGTATTTCACGTATATTATTTTCTAAAGATGAAGTTATAGATATCAGATTTTTGAATAAGAAAAAGTTAAGCTGTTATTATTTTGGTAAATAGCATTATAAGTAATTTCTAAAAAGAGTTTTGAATAAACTCTTTACTAACACACATAATAGTATTATGCAAATTAATAAAGTTTTTAATTAGGAGTAAAGAATTTAAACTGTAATTTGGTTTAGAAGACGGAGGAGTAGTATGAAGCCATTTAAAAAAGTATTAGTGCTTATTATGATTATAGTTATGGTGAATACTCTGCTAGTAGGATGTGTTCAAAAAGTTATGAATATTGATTCAAGACTTGTTGAAGGAAGGTCGGTTAAAGTTGGAGTACTGCAATATAAAGCTAGTGATATTTACATTTCTGAAGTTCGTCAAAACTTGGAGCAAATTCAAAACGAAAATGAGGGGAAAGTTCAGTTTACTTTTTTTGATGCTAATGGAAACCAAACTATACAAAATGAAAATCTTGATGAAGCTTTCAAGGAAGGAACTGATCTTTTATTAGTGAATTTAGTTGATACAAGAGCAGCGCAAGCAGTTATTAATAAAGTAAAAGAAAAAAATATTCCAGTTATTTTATTTAATAGAGAACCAAACACAACGGATGCTCTTAAATCCTATAGCAAAGATTGTTATATAGGAACAGAAGCGGAAGAAGCAGGTCCATTGCAAGGAAAAATTATTGTAAATGCATGGAATACTAAGAAAAATGTTATAGATAGAAATGGAGATAATGTAATGCAATACATTATGTTACAAGGTGAACGTGATAGTATACAATCAATCCAAAGAACTGAATATTGTATTTTAGCTATTAAAGATGCAGGAATACAAATGGAAGAACTAGCATTAAGGGTTTGCAATTGGGATCAAGAGCAAGCTAGAAGTGATATTGAAACATTGCTTTTAAGATATGGAGACCATATTGAAGTAATAATTTCTAATAATGATGCTATGGCAATAGGAGCTATAGAAGCTTTACAAGCACATGGTTATAATAAGGGTAATAATAGTCCAACAGTTGCAGTTTTTGGAATTGATGGAACATTGACAGCACAAGATTTAATCAAGAAAGGATTGATGATGGGTACTGTTGGGGAAAATCGCCATGATCTTGCTGAAGCTCTTTATATTTGTGGTATGAACTTAGTTAATGGTAAAAGTCCTATTGATGGCACAAAATATAAATTTGACCGTACAGGAATTTCAATTCGTATCCCATATAAAGAATATACAGGCAAATAAATATTTATACCAAAGCCTTGATAAAAGATATGTTTGTGTTAAAATAAAAGTGTAGTCTGACTTCTAGGGAAATCCCAAGAAGAAAGATTCTTAAAACATAATCGTTCTGAAATGCATGAGGGTTCGTCCCAAATGACAAGGCGTTAATATTAAAAGAGGTTATATTATCCCTGCGCCTTTTTATAATGGCTCAGGGATTTTTTTGCATAGTAAACTATAGTAAATTAATACTATAGTTTATGTTAAATATTATATGCCTTAATTGAAAATTAATAATTGCTAATTTGTATATGAGTATACAAATAATTTATTCTTGAAAGGAATAATGAACATGGATACAAGAATAGCATTGATAGGAATTATAGTAGAAGATATGAATTCAACAGATAAGCTAAATAGCATTTTACACGAATATTCACAATATATGGTTGGAAGAATGGGGATACCTTATCGAGAGAAAAATGTATGCATAATAAGTGTAGTTATAGACGCTACAAATGATGTCATAAGTTCATTATCAGGTAAACTCGGTATGGTTCCAGGTATAAATGTAAAAACAGTATATTCTAAAACGGCTAAATAAGGCATATTCAAAAAATAACAGGTCAGCATGCTAGTTTATTTTGCGTCATACTTTGTCAGCATGTTTACCTAATAGCCCGCTATGAGGCAAACATACTTCCGTGTCTGACACAAAATATACACATTAAAAAAGAGCAGCTATGCTGCAATACGGAACTTTTCTGCATATAACAACATCTCATCGCATCATTGACCTGTTATTTTTTTCATATGCTTAAAATTGCCTTTGTCAGAATTGGATCATGAAAATCTTAATCAGAACGAATATGCCTAAGTAAAAATCCAATTAAAGAAAGAAGAGTAGGATTATGTATAATGTTAAATCAAAAGTAGCAACTGAATTTATTAGTGATGAAGAAATTTTAGAAAGTCTTGAATTTGCTCAGAAAAACAAAAACAATAAACAATTAATAAATGAAATCTTAGAAAAGGCTAAGGAGTATAAAGGACTTTCACATAGAGAGGCAATACTTTTGCTTGAATGTGAATCAGATGATGAAAATCAAAAAATGTTCAAACTTGCAAAGGAAATTAAAGAGAAATTTTATGGTAACAGAATAGTTATGTTCGCACCATTATATCTTTCTAATTATTGTGTAAATGGATGTACATACTGTCCGTACCATTATAAGAATAAGCATATAACAAGAAAGAAGCTTACCCAAGAAGAAATTAAAAGTGAAGTAATGGCCCTTCAAGATTTAGGACATAAAAGACTTGCATTAGAGACTGGGGAAGACCCAATCAACTCTCCAATTGAATATGTTCTTGAAAGTATAAAAACAATTTATAGCATAAAACATAAAAATGGCGATATAAGAAGAGTCAATGTAAATATTGCAGCTACAACTGTAGAAAATTATACGAAATTAAAGGAAGCAGGAATTGGAACATATATCTTATTCCAAGAAACATATAATAAAAAAATATATGAAGAACTCCACCCAACAGGACCAAAGCATAATTATGCTTACCACACAGAAGCAATGGACAGAGCTATGGAAGGTGGCATTGATGATGTTGGAATGGGCGTATTATTTGGATTAAACATGTATAGATATGATTTTGTAGGACTTCTTATGCATGCAGAACATTTAGAAGCTACTATGGGAGTTGGTCCACATACATTAAGCGTTCCAAGAATAAGACCAGCTGATGATATAAATCCAGAAGAGTTTAGTAATGCAATTTCAGATGATATATTTGAAAAAATAGTTGCTGTACTTAGAATTGCTGTTCCATATACAGGAATTATAGTTTCAACTAGAGAATCACAAAAAACTCGAGAGAGAGTTCTTAAAGTTGGTGTTTCACAATTAAGTGGAGCTTCTTCTACTAGCGTTGGTGGATATGCAGAAAAAGAAAAGAAGGAAGAAAATTCAGCGCAATTTGACGTTAACGATGATAGAACTTTAGATGAAATTGTAAATTGGTTACTTGAAATGGGTCATATTCCAAGTTTTTGCACTGCATGCTATAGAGAGGGAAGAACAGGAGATAGATTTATGAGTCTTGTTAAATCGGGCCAAATAGCTAACTGCTGTCAACCTAATGCACTTATGACATTGAAGGAATATTTAGAAGATTATGCTTCAGAAGATACAAGAAGAAAAGGTGAAGAGGTAATCAAAAATGAAATTCCAAAGATTCCAAATGAAAAAGTAAAGAAAATTGTGTTAGAAAATCTTGAAGATTTAAATAAAGGAAAACGTGATTTTAGATTTTAGTAAAGTTTAGTGAAATTAAAATGAAGAATATAGAATATTATCTATATTATATAATGTTTTCTAAGATTTTTATTAAAAAATGTAATTGTAAAAATAGCCCGATTTAAATTTGATTGGGTTATTTTTTTAGATATATTTATTAATTTAAATAACTTAATAGCATTATTATTTAGAAAAACTTCCAAAAATACAAAAAAAAATTGAATTGAATAAAAAAAATATATATTATGAAATATGAATATTTTATGAAAGTAGAAGAAGGAGGAAAGTATTATAAGAAAGTTTAAGTAAATTTTGGTTAATAATAATTTAATAATAGGGGGAGTTTTTTTTGAATAGGAATAATAAAAAAATTGCATTAGTTTTAGTAATTGTAATTCTATTTGGCTTTATTCAACCATTAGGAATACAAAGGGCATTTGCATCTGATACAAGATATGGTTGTAGTTACCCTGATGTGCAAACGAATACAGTAGAGTTTATAGCAAAAGCAGATGGTTATGACTGTGCTTATGTAGCAGGAGCATTTAGTAACTGGCAAAAAGATGATAAATACAAATTGACGTGGAAACAAGATACTGATGGCGTTTGGAAGATGATGTCGAATATACCTATTGCGGATTTTATCCCAAGCATTAATAAAACAAACACTCCGTGTGAATATAAATTTATTTTAGTCAAAGCAGGACAAGCTGATGAATGGATGACTAATGATGGAGGAAATGATGCAGCAAATTCATCATTTATTTGGACTTCAGCTGCGATTACAAGTGCAATAATGGACTCAAAAGATAGCATAACAGCATATGTATCAGGCACTCCATCATCAACAAATAATTTTAAACTTTATGTTGATGGAATTGATGTGACTACAGGAGCAGCAGTAACTACAGGAGTAGCAGCTACAGTAACTGTTGATGGAAACGATAAAAAGGTTGTATTTAATACTAGTGGAATTTCCATTGATCCTACATCTTTAATAGAGGTAAAAGCAGATAATGTGTTTACACAATACAAAAAGGTTACATTAAGAAATGCATTGGATAATTATAATTATGATGGAAATGATATGGGTGCAACGTTTGATAGTAGTAATATAAGTTTAAAACTTTGGGCACCAACTGCTTATAAGGTAGAAGCTTTGGTTTATGATTCATATGATTTGACTAATGATGCCCCTTCAAGAGTATATCCAATGACACTAGATGAATCTAATGGGATACACAGTGCTTCAATTCCTAAGGTAGACAGCGCAGCTAGTGGAGCGGCAAATGAAAACAAATATTATATGTATAGATTGTATTTTAAAGATAGAGATACGAATGGAGATATGGTAGATAAAATAACTTATGCGGTAGATCCATATGCTTTTGGAGTTTGTGCAAACGGTACCAAAGGGGCCTTGGTTAATGTAAACGATACCTCAACTCAACCAGATGGTTGGAGTAGTGATACGAAACCAGCATTGGCAAATCCTGAAGATTCAATTTTATATGAAATGCATATTAGAGACTTTACTGCAGATCCAAATTCAGGGGTAGATGCTGATAAAAGAGGAAAATACCTTGGAGCAGTTCAAACAGGAACAACTTATACTGATGGAAATAGCAATAAAGTTAAAACAGGAATAGATCATTTAAAGGAATTAGGAGTTACTCATGTACATCTACTTCCAGCATTTGATTTTGCATCAGTAGATGAAACTAAATCTAGTGGAGATGGTAATCGTAACTGGGGATATGATCCTCAAAACTATAATGCACCAGAAGGAAGTTATGCTAGTGACGTAACTAATCCTAAGACAAGAATAAAAGAATTCCGTCAAATGGTAAATGGTTTCCATAATAATGGTATAAGGGTAGTTATGGACATGGTTTATAACCACATGTATGATACAACTAACATGAACAATATTGTGCCAGATTATTATTTCAGAAGCTGGGATGATGGTAGTCTATCAAATGCATCCGGTTGCGGAAATGAAATAGCATCAGAAAGGCCAATGGTAAGAAAATTTATAATAGATTCCAATATGCATTGGATTAACGATTATAAAATAGATGGATTAAGATTTGACTTAATGGCTATTTTAGATAAAACTACGATGAATAATCTCCAATTAGAGGCAAAATCTGTTGATCCTTCAATAATAGTATATGGAGAGCCTTGGAATGCATCAAGTTCACCATTACCAGATGATCAACAAACAAAGAAAAACAATCCAGGAATTGCAGCTTTTAATGATACATTTAGAAATGCAATTAGGGGAACTAATGATTTAGGAAAAGGTTTTATAGATGGAGCTGCTGGAGATCCAAGCAATTCTGGAAATGTTCAGGAAGGAATAAGAGGTACTACAAGCAGTACATTTAGTGGTCCAGATTTAACAATTAATTATGCAGATGCTCATGATAATTATTGTTTGTGGGATCAGATTGAAAAAACTCAAACAAGTGTAACGAATGGTAGTCTAAGGCAAAACGTACCTACTGATAATCCATTAACAGATTGGAGAGTTGATCAAGATATATTAGGAAGTGGAATATTGCTTACTTCCCAAGGTATACCTTTTATACAAGAAGGTAATGAAATATTAAGAACAAAACAAGGTAATGATAATAGTTATAATAGTGATGATGCAACCAATGAAATACACTGGGCAGATAAAGCAGCATATAAGAAAGTATTTGACTATTATGCAGGTCTTATGGAATTAAGAAAAGAACATCCAGCATTTAGAATGACTTCAAAGAGTCAAATACAGGCTAATCAACAAGTTTATACATTAAATAATGATAATGAACTTATTCTTCAGCAGTTAAAAAATAATGCTAATGGAGATAAGTGGAAGAATATTTTAGTTATATATAATGGTTCAGCAAATGATAAGACTTTAAGCTGGTTACCAACATCAAGCACAGGAACTTGGAACATTGTAGCTGATAATAGTGGTATAAATTTAAACTCTCCTATAGGAACAATTACTCAAACTGGAAATGCTGTTAACTACACAATTAAAGCCAACAGCATTATGGTATTATATGATGCACAGGTATCAGAACAAGATGCTATAAGCAGTAATTTAGAATGGGATTACCTATTCTCAGATCAAAGTAATGATTATATGAGTCCAATGGAACCTACAGAAAATGATGATGTTAAAGTTAGATTTAGAGCAAGAGCTGGACAAGTAGGAAGTGCAAATGTACATTATTATGATTCAGCTGATAGTAGTGAACATACAATTGCTATGAGCAAAATAACAGATTCAAACTTCTATACTCAAAAAGGATATGATTCTTCAAAGGTTGAATTTTGGGAAGGAACAATACCAAAGGGCAGCAGCACAAAATATTATAACTTTGAAGTTATTGGAAATAATGCAGAAACTGCATGGATTAGCGGGGGAGCAGGAAGCAATAATAGAGGTGTAACAAGTTCAGCACCTACAGTCAACGGAAGTGGAATAGATCATGGATTCTCAATAGTACCAGGATTAAGTACACCACAATGGTCAAAGGAAAGCATTCTTTATCAAGTAATGGTTGATAGATTTAGAGATGGAGATCCTAGCAACAATAGAGTAGCTAAAGATCCTTCACAAAGTGGAAATCCATCAGAAGTAGATCCATGGGGTAGTGAAGTATTCAGCGGAAATGAAACTGGCCATACATGGAATACTCAATTTTTTGGAGGAGATTTGGCAGGTGTTAAACAAGCAGTACCTTATTTGAAAAATACTTTAGGAGTAACAGGACTATACTTAATGCCAATATTCCAATCGCAAAGTAATCATAAATATGATACTGATACTTATGATTATGTAGATAAAAATTTTGGAGGAAATAAAGGATTAGCAGACTTAAGTTCATCATTAAAGACAAATGGAATGAATTTAGTATTAGATGGAGTATTCAATCATACTAGCATTACAGGACCATTATTTACGAATAACCATGACAATAACAATAACAGTGAGTATTACTTCAAAGGTAACTTTACAGATAAAAATGGTCAGCAGTTAGATTATTTTCCTTGGCATGGAGAGCCAAGTCTAGCAAAATTAAATTATGGTAATGCAGATCTTAAAAACTATATGTTTGATGGAGATAATGCTATAGCTAAACGTTATTTAAGAGCACCTTATAATATTGATGGATGGAGATTAGATGCAGCAGACGATATAAATACTGAACCAAGAGATTATAAAGATAATTTCGGACAAGGAGTTACAGATCCGCAGCAACAACAAAATAATCTAAATATTTGGCAAGATTTTAATAAACAAGTAAGAAGCGTAAAAAGTGATGCATTTATTTTAGGAGAACATTGGGATAACAATAACCAATGGTTTTATAATAAAGCATGGGATGGAAAGATGAACTATGGTGGATTCACATTGCCATTTGTAGAAAATAGAAATGGAAATCAGTGGTTAGGAAATCAATCCTTAGATAACAATGGAAATATGAGCGTGGCCGATATAGGAACATTTACTAGAGGTTACTTTAAAAATTTCCCATATCAATCTGTATTAAATTCTACAAATTCAATTTCAACTCATGATATTCCAAGATTTTTGAATTGGAACTACACAGGAGCAGGTAATACAGGAATGATGGAGCTTGCAGCAGCACTACAAATGACTTATCCTGGAATACCAATGATTTATTATGGTGATGAAATTGGAACAGTAGGAAAGGGAGATGGTTCAGATCCATATAATAGAGGTACATTTGACTGGAATGTAGGGGACTGGAACTTAAAAATGTTTAATGATTACAAGAAATTGATTGCAACTCGTAAGGAAAATAAAGATGCATTTGTATATGGCGCATTTGAAGAAGTTTCATCTAATGAAAGTAATAAATATATAGTTTACTCTCGTTATGGAAATAATAATAGAGCACTAGTAGTATTAAATAATAGTGGAGCTAATTCAACACAAGCTATAACTGTAGATAGATTAGAGAGATATGGTTTTAAAGATGGAGATGTATTAACGGATGTAATGACAGGTAATACAGTAACTGTTTCAAATGAAAAAGCAATATTACCATCTAAAGACATGTCAGCAGCTGTATATGTATTAAGTTCAGAAGCACCAGCTGTATCAGAAGTTACAACTTCAACAAATCTTAGTTTAACAGGTGATAAAGATGGTAGAGCAAAATTATCAACTGTTCAAGATGCTAAAATTGCTAGTTATACAAACGGTGTGTCTTTAGCTTGGGATGATTATACAGATAAAGACAAAGCATCAGATATAGTTGTAAGAGAATATGATAATAATAATAAAGTTATACAAGAGGTAAAAGTGGATCCAGCATCAGAAACTGCTACATTACCAAATGTTACATCAGATGATATTTCATCAGGTAAGGATACAATATCAATAAAAGTTGAAGCGAATAGAGATTTAAGCGATTCTGTTGTAAATGATATTTATATGGATAGTGACTATGTATCAGCAGGGCAAGATAGAACAGCACCAAAAATGGTATCAGTAACACCTAATGATGCTGCTGGAGATGTAGATAAGACATCAAATGTAGTATTTAACTTTGATGAAAATATTGTAATAGCAGATACTAGTAAGATAAGTATTGTAGATAATGCAGGAAATGCAGTAGAATTTACAGCAACAGCATCAGGAAATCAATTGACTGTAAAACCAAATGAAGACTTAAAAGAAGGAACTTCATACAAAGTAACAGTAGGTGCAGGTGCAATAACAGATGAATCAAATAACGCAATAATAACACCAATTACAGTAAACTTTAAAACAAAAGAAGCACAAGATACAACAGCCCCAGAAATAGTAACAACAGCACCAATTAGTGGCAGTACAAATATAGAAACTACTTCGGATGTAGTATTTAACTTTAGTGAAAATATTGCAATAGCAGATGCTAGTAAGATAAGTATGGTAGATAATGCAGGAAATGCAGTATCATTTACAGCAACAGTATCAGGAAATCAATTGACTGTAAAACCAAATGAAGACTTAAAAGAAGGAACTTCGTATGCAGTAACAGTAGGTGCAGGTGCAATAACAGATGAATCAAATAACGCAATAACAACACCAATTGCAGTAAACTTTAAAACAAAAGAAGCACAAGATACAACAGCCCCAGAAATAGTAACATCAGCACCAATTAGCGGCAGTACAAATATAGAAACTACTTCGGATGTAGTATTTAACTTTAGTGAAAATATTGTAATAGCAGATGCTAGTAAGATAAGTATGTTAGATAGTGCAGGAAATGCAGTATCATTTACAGCAATAGCATCAGGAAATCAATTGACTGTAAAACCAGATGAAGACTTAAAAGAAGGAACTTCATACGCAGTAACAGTAGCAGCAGGTGCAGCGAAAGATCAAGCTAATAACTTATTAGCAGCACCAACCACTGTAAACTTTGAAACGAAAGAAGCACAAGATACAACAGCCCCAGAAATACTGACAACAGCACCAATTAGCGGAAGCACAAATATAGAAACTACTTCAGATATAGTATTTAACTTTAATGAAAATATTGCAATAGCAGATGCTAGTAAGATAAGTATGTTAGATAATGCAGGAAATGCAGTAGCATTTACAGCAACAGTGTTAGGAAATCAATTAATTGTAAATCCAAGCACAGCACTGGCAAATGGAGTTGAATACACAGTAATAGTAAAAGCAGGAGCAATAAAAGATGAATCCAATAATTTATTAGCATCAGAAGGAACAATGAGATTTACAACAAAACAAGCAAATAAGCAAAGTTCAAGCAGTACATCTTCAAATAGTGCATCTTCAAGCTTTGTAACTACAACATTAGTAGATAAAGCAATTCAATCTTCTTCTTCAGAAGATGTTAAAATTGATATGACTACAAAAGATTCAATTATCGACAAAGGAGTATTTAAATTATTAACTGAAAATCCAACTAAAAATTTAGTTTTAGAAGGAGATAATTATAGTTGGACGTTTGCAGGTACAGATATCTCAAACAATACAGTTTTATTAAAAGATATAGATACTAAAGTGTCAACAATTTCACCAAATGCAGAAGAAATAAAGAAAATTACACTTGGAAACCCAGTTGTAAATATATATTTCTCCTATCATGGACAGCTGCCAGGTAAAGCAAAAGTTGAAATAAAAATAGATCCTAAGTATGACAATAAGACAATGTTTATGTACTATTATAATTCTGATAATAATAGACTAGAATTAGTTTCACCAAATGTACAAGTTCAAAATGGGAAAGCTACATTCGATATAACTCATTGCTCAGATTATATCTTAAGTGAAACTGAAATTCCAGGAGCTGTTAAACAAGGTTGGAATAAAAATTCAGATGGAACTTGGTCATTCTTAAAAGCTGACTTTACTAATTATATAGGTTGGTTAAATGACGGTGGAAAATGGTATTTTATACAGTCAACAGGAAAGATGCAAACAGGCTGGTTAAAATCAAATGGTTTGTGGTACTACTTAAATGAAAGTGGAGACATGCAAACAGGTTGGAAGCAAGTAGATGGAAAATGGTATTATTTATCTAGCTCAGGAGACATGCAAACAGGCTGGCAACAAGTAAATGGAATCTGGCGCTATTTATATAATAGCGGTGAAATGGCTAAAAATACGGTTGTAGATGGGTGGAACCTAAATTCAAATGGAGAAGGCAGTGAAATAGCTTAAAAAATATTTAATTATTAAAAAAAATAGAAGAGGATAATGTGATTATTTGGATAGTTGAAAATCTTTATAACACATTATCCTCTATTTTTATTAAGAAATTCGATAATTTTGTGAAGAATTTCGTATGGAGAGTAAGGAATAATTCAGATATAATTATAAATGTAAACGGTATACGAAAAGTAAATTATTGATGTAAACGGTGTACTGAAGTAAATACTTATTTACAATAGTTTAATAAAACATGGAGGGGTAAAAATGAAAAAGATTAAAACATTATTAACAATTGTTATGGCTACAGTTTTGGTTACTGCTACAATGGCTGGTTGTGCAGGAAATAAAGCTGGTGGATCTGGAGCTAGTACAGATAAAAAGGCAGATAGTTCAAAAGTGTTAATTGGTTCTGCAATTTATAAATTTGATGATACTTTCATGACAGGAGTTCGTACTGCAATGGAAGCACAAGCTAAGGATAAAGGATCAACAATTGAATTAGTGGATTCTCAAAATAAACAACCTACTCAAAATGAGCAAGTTGATACGTTTATTACAAAAGGTGTAAACGCTTTAGCAATAAACCCAGTTGATAGTACATCAGCAGGTCCAATTATTGAAAAGGCAAAGGCTAAAAATCTTCCAATAGTATTCTTAAATCGTCAACCATCAGATACTGATATGAAGAGTTATGATAAAGCTTGGTATGTAGGTGCAAAAGCAGAACAATCTGGAACTATGTCAGGTGAAATAATGGCTGATTATTTCAAGGCACATCCAGAGGCTGATAAAAATCATGATGGAGTAATACAATATGTGATGATTCAAGGTGAACCAGGAAATCAAGATGCTACTCTTCGTACACAATATTCTGTAAAAGCTATTGAAGATGCTGGATTTAAAACACAAAAACTTGCTGCTGATACAGCAACGTGGGATAAAGCAAAAGCAACTGACCTTATGAAAGCATTTATAACAGGTCAAGGAATTGACAAAATAGAAGCAGTTCTTTGTAACAATGATGATATGGCTCTTGGTGCAATAGAGGCTCTAAAGGCAGAAGGATATAATAAAGGTGATGCAAGCAAATATATTCCAGTAGTTGGAGTAGATGCAACAGCACCAGCATTACAAGCAATGAAAGAAGGGTCACTTCTTGGAACTGTTTTAAATGATGCAGAAAGCCAAGGTAAAGCTACTGTAAATATTGCTTTAGCAGCTGCTCAAGGTAAAGAAATTAATAAAGATAACATTGGTTATGATGTAACTGATGGAAAATATGTATGGATTAACTATGTAAAAGTAACTCAAGACAATTATAAAAACTATATGAAATAAATTTAAACTAATTGCAATAGGGATGAGGATTATGAACTCCCCATCCCAAAATTTATTATTAAAAAAAGGAGGATGGTTGTATGGGTGAATATGTACTGGAGATGAACAACATAATAAAGGTGTTTCCAGGCGTAAAAGCATTAGATGGTGTAACATTGAAAGTTCGTAAAGGAAGTGTCCATGCACTAATGGGCGAAAATGGTGCAGGAAAATCAACCTTAATGAAATGTCTTTTTGGTATTTATCATGAAGATGGTGGAGAAATCATATTAGATGGAAAGAAAATGGAGATAAATACTTCAAAACAAGCATTGGATTTAGGTGTATCAATGATACATCAAGAATTGCACCCAATTCGTTTCCGTCCAGTTATGGAAAACATTTGGCTTGGTAGATTTCCTATGAAGGGAATTGCTGTTGATAAGAAAACTATGATTAAAAAAACAAAGGAATTATTTGAAGAAATTGAATTAGATATAAATCCAGAAGCATTAGCTGGAACACTTTCACCGTCTAGTCTTCAGTTAGTTGAAATAGCAAAAGCTGTTAGTTATAATTCTAAAATTATTATTATGGATGAACCGACTTCATCATTAACAGAGAATGAAACTAAGCATTTATTCAAGATAATAAAACAACTTCAAAATAAGGGCTGTGCAATTATATACATATCCCATAAAATGGAAGAAATTCTTAAAATATCAGATGAAGTGACAATTATGAGAGATGGTCAGTATGTAGGAACTTGGGATGCAAAAGATCTTACAACAGACTTAATTATAAATCGTATGGTTGGTCGTGATATGACTAATAGATTTCCACCAAGAACGTATACACCAACTAAAGATCCAGTATTGAAGGTAAAAGATATTTGTTCTCCACTTAAAAAATCATTTCAAAATGTAAATTTTGAATTATATAAAGGAGAAATATTGGGAATCGGTGGACTTGTTGGTGCACAACGTACAGAATTAGTAGAAGCTTTATTTGGACTTCGTGAAATACAATCTGGGATTATAGAAAAAAATGGAAAAGAAATTAAAATTAAGACACCTAGAGATGCAAAAGAGAATGGCTTTGCACTTTTAACTGAAGAAAGACGTGCTACTGGAATATTTGGTATTCTTTCAATTTTAGATAATACAGTAATTGCAAGTCAAAAAGATTATGCTCAATTTGGTGTATTACAAGATGGAAAGAGATATAAAGCAGCTAAAAAGTCAAATGATGAATTAAGGACTAAAACACCTAGTATGGAACAATTGATTAAAAATCTTTCGGGAGGAAATCAACAAAAGGTTTTAATCGCACGTTGGCTTCTTACAAATCCAGATATTCTTATATTAGATGAGCCTACAAGAGGAATTGATGTAGGAGCTAAATATGAAATTTATTCCATCATGCATGAATTGGTTAAGAAAGGTAAGTCTGTCATTATGATTTCTTCTGAAATGCCAGAGTTACTAGGAATGTCAGATAGAGTTATGGTTATGTGTGAAGGTAAAGTTACTGGAATTTTAGATCAAAGCGAAGCAGATTCTGTAAAGGTTATGAATCTTGCGACACAATTTATGAAATAAAGAGATATCTCCTTTATGAATGTATTTTAATAACAAATGATTTTAAGTAGGAGAAAGAAAGTGAGGTATATAATATGAATGGAGAAAAGATAATTTCACGAAAAGATTTTGGAAAAATATTTTTAGGTATTGGTGCTCTTTTGGTGGCTTTAGGAATTGTTTTTAAGTTTATTTTAGATCCAGATGTAATTTATGATTTACCAATATATGTAGGCGGAGTGGGGATAGCATTACTTATTTATGGAGGAAAACAGTTTTTAGATAAGAAAAATGCAGATATGGATGTTGTTTTTTCAGCAAAAACTGTAAAGAATTTTTTAACGGATAATGCGATTATTATAGCACTATTGGTACTAGTAGTTGTAATTATGATAATTCAACCACGTTTTATGCAATATGAAGTATTTTTAGATATCTTAACACAATCATCAACAAAAATGATTGTTGCCCTTGGTATTTGTTTTACATTGTTAATTGCAGGTACTGATTTATCAGCAGGACGTATGGTAGGTCTTGCTGCAGTAGTATCAACTTCAATGTTACAAAATCCTGATTATGCAAATAGGTTTTTCCCTAACATGCCACAATTGGCAGTTATTATTCCTATATTACTAGCAATTGTTGCATGTGCAATATTTGGTGTGCTTAATGGTTTCTTAGTTGCTAAATATGATATGCATCCATTTATCGCAACATTGGCAACACAAGTTATAGTATACGGTGTAACTTCTTTATACTTTGATTTGCCACCAAATAAATCACAACCTATTGGTGGTATTCGTCCAGATTTTATAGCTCTTGGACAAACAAAATTATTTCAAATAGGAAGTTTTCCAGGAATATCAATTCTAGTTCCAATTGCCGTGGTATTCATTATTTTAGTTTGGTTTATTTTAAACAAAACTATATTTGGTAAGAATGTATACGCTATTGGTGGTAACCGTGAAGCTGCTGTAGTTTCTGGAGTTAATGTATTTGCAACTATTATGGGAATATTCATCTTTGCATCACTTTTATATGGTGTTGGAGGTGTACTAGAAGCAGCAAGAACAGCTGGTGCAACAAACAATTATGGTAATGGTTATGAACTTGATGCAATAGCAGCCTGCGTAGTTGGTGGTGTTTCACTAAATGGTGGTGTTGGTAAAGTAGGAGGAATAGTAAGTGGTGTATTAATCTTCACTGTTATTCAATACGGATTACAATTCATAGCTGTAAGTCCTATGTGGCAACAAGTTATAAAAGGTATTATCATAGCAGTAGCAGTAGCTATTGACTTAGCAAAGTATAGAAGAAAATAAAAATTATATTATATAAAATACAGGTAAATCTTCTGATTTTAATTCAGTTGGTTTACCTGTATTTTTTGGGTTTTTGTTAACATATAGTAATAATGGAAATACATATACTAGTGCTAGTAATAAGTTGAAAATTGAGGTATAATAATATTTATGATATTATAGTAATTAACTAGGTAATTGGTTGAAAATAGAAAAAATGTTAATAATTCCTGAAAGAAAAATGTTAGCATATATTTGAACAACTATTTATATATCGGGAGGAATTATATGAATTTATATAGAATTATGATTGTAGATGATGAAGAAGAGATAAGACTTGGAATTATTAAAAAAATAGATTGGGAAGCTAATGGTTTCATAGTAGTTGGTGATGCGGAAAATGGGCAAGAGGCACTTGAAAAAGCCGAAAAATATCAACCAGATGTGATAATGACCGATATAAAAATGCCATTTATGGATGGATTAGAATTAGGTGAAAAACTTGTTGAATTAATGCCATCTACTAAGATAATTGTATTTTCAGGTTGCGATGATTTTGAATATGCTCACAAAGCTATAAAAATTAATGTGGTTGAGTATGTTTTGAAACCGATTAATTCACTTGAATTTATTGAAGTATTAAAAAGATTAAAACACCAATTGGATAAGGAATATGAAGAAAAACGAAATTTAGAAACACTATATAAACATTATGTAGATAGTTTACCTGTAATTCGTGAACAATTTTTGGTAGGTGCACTTGAAGGTCGAATAAGTGAGAATCAATGGAAAGAGCAATCTGAAAATCTAGGTATAGATTTTAAATGTGAACATTTATCGGTAGCATTGATAAGAGCAGATGGAACATTAACATTAGAGAATGATATAGATAATGTAACAATTCAAAAGGAGCCAACCTTAGTGCCAATATCAATAAAGAAAATAGTAGATGAGATTATGGATAACTATGGTAAGTTAGTTAGTTTAATTTATTCTGATATGGTTGTTGTTATAGGCAATTTTTGCGCCAAGGAAGATATATTATTATTTATAAAAGGAATAAATGAAGTATGTAAAACTTATAAACGAATTATGAATTTAACTATTTCGGCAGGCATTGGATATACTTATACAAACCCTTCAGAAATACGTTTTTCATATAGAAGTGCACAAAGTGCGTTGGAGTATAGATTTATATTGGGAACTGGAAAAGCGATTTATATTGATGATGTGGAGCCTGATAATTCCATTCAACTGCAATTTGATGAGCAAGAAGAGCATTCAATGTTAAATGCAATTAAAATTTCTTCTGAAGAGGAAATTACAATAGCAATAGATAATTTGTTTGAAAAATTTCAGGATTTACTTTTACCATTTAATCAATATAGAATTTACCTTATGGAAATTATGACTTCTATTTTAAAATTAGTACAAACATATAATTTAGATATAGATGAAATTTTTGGTGAAGGTTTTAATTGCTATAGACATCTGGAAGCTTTTGATTCTATAGATGAAGTGAAAAAGTGGATTACATGTAAAGCAATTAAGGTAAACGATTATATAAAAAAAGAACGTATTAATTCATCTATGCTGCTTATTGAAAAGGCTAAAAAATATATAAAAGAAAATTATATGGATTGTGATATCTCTGTAGAAAAGCTTTGTTCTGAGCTACATGTTAGTCCTACATATTTTTCAACAATATTTAAAAAGGAAACAGGGGAGAGTTTTGTGAATTATCTTACTACAATACGATTGAAAGAGGCTATAAAACTTTTAAATACTACAGATGATAAAACATACATTATAGCTGAAAAAGTTGGTTATCCAGAAGCTAATTATTTTAGTTATGTTTTTAAAAAGAAATTTGGAGTATCACCATCAAAGTATAGAAAGAATTGAGTGGTTTACTATGCTTAATTTAATTAGAGAAGAAATACAAAAAATAGTCAAATGTTTTAAAAATGCAAGTATACAACATATAATATCAGTTTCTTTTACAGTAATTGCGGTTATAGGAATGTGTATAGTAGGAGGATCATTATATTTTCGTTTTATAAATTCCACTGAAAATATAATATCTGAGAATAATAAATCTATGCTCGATCAAGTAAATCTAAATTTAGATAATTATTTGCATAATATGATGAAGATATCTGATACAACCTATTATGATGTTATTAAAAAAAAAGATTTAGCAACTGATAGTATGGATAAAGAATTGGACTTACTATACGAAGCAAATAGGGATTCACTTACGAGTATATGCGTATTTTCAAAAGATGGTGAAGTTGTAGCAGAATCTCCTTTTGAAAAATTAAAAAGCTCAGTTGATCCAAGGGCAAGTGATTGGTTTTATAAAGCAGTAAGTATAAAAGAAAATTTACATTTTTCAACACCTCATGTACAAAATATATTTATTAATACTGATAATAAATATAGATGGGTTGTATCACTGAGTCGCGCAGTTGAACTTACAAATAATAAAAAAACTACTTCTGGAGTTCTATTAGTTGATATGAATTTTAGTGGTATTGAGCAAATTTGTAAGAATGCAAATATTGGGAAATCCGGATATGTATATTTAATTGATAGGGATGGTGAAATCATATATCATCCTAGACAACAATTAATTTATTCAGATTTAATACAGGAAAATAATAAGATTGCTGCTAATTATGATGATGGGAATCATATAGAAACATTTCAAGGGGAGGAGAGATTAGCGACTGTTAAGACTGTTGGATATACCGGGTGGAAAATAGTTGGAATTACTCCAATGAAGGACATTACATCTGATTATTCACAAATTAGTACATTTGCAGTGTTTATTATATCCTTTGGTATTTTTATACTTGTATTTCTTAATATGTTTGTTTCTTCGCGTATAGCTAATCCTATAAGAGCGCTGGAGAAGAGTGTAAAGAAACTTGAAAATGGTATGAAGGATGTAGATATATCAATCAGTGGATCCTATGAAATTAAACATCTTGGAAAAGCAATCAAATCTATGGTTAACCAAATGCATACACTTATGGATAACATAATTTCTGAGCAAGAGTCAAAAAGAAAAAGTGAACTAAATGCATTACAAGCACAAATAAACCCACATTTTTTGTATAATACATTAGACTCTATTATTTGGATGATAGAAAATGAAAATTACGATGGGGCTATTATTATGGTAACAGCTTTAGCAAGGCTTTTTAGGATAAGCTTAAGTAAAGGTAAAAACATAATAACCGTAAGAGATGAAATTGAACATGCCCGTAACTACTTGACAATTCAAAATATCCGTTACAAAAATAAATTCACATATAATATTGAGGCAGATGAGAAAACATTTAATTATGCAAGTATGAAGCTTATTATTCAACCGTTAATTGAAAATGCTATTTATCATGGTATGGAATTTATGAGTGGAGATGGTGAAATTTTAGTTAAAGCATATGTTAAGGAAAATGAGTTATTTATTGATGTTATAGATAATGGGCTTGGTATGCCACAAGAAGTTGCAGATAATCTTTTAATAGGTAAAAACAAAAGTGAAAAGAAAAGTTCAGGTATTGGACTTAAAAATGTTAATGAGAGAATACAATTGTATTTTGGAAAAGATTACGGTCTTGAAGTTTACAGTGAACCAGATGAAGGGACAACAATTCGTATTCATATGCCATGTGTAGATTATTTTGAAATAAAGAAAAAGGAGGAAGATAGTTAGTGAAAAAGAAAAGAAAGCGAATTTTTGTTTTTTTGTTTTTATTATTAATAACATCTTTAATACTTTTGATGAATGACACATTAGGGCATGAAAAAGATAAGAAAATATATAATATTTCTGTTATAACTAGAGGGAAAAACAGCGAAAGTTCTATGATAATGAGACAGGGAATAGATCAAGCAGCGTCAGAAATGGATGTGAACATAAGGTTTCTTACATTATCAGAAGATAATAGTACTGCGGAGCAAAAGGAAGTTATTGATAAAGAAATTAAAAATAAGACAGATGCAATAATTATATCACCAACTGATTATGAACAAATGGCTGAATCTATAGAGAGTGCAATGAAACAAATGCCGGTTATTTTAATTGAGTCAACTATTAAATCTGATAAAAAACTATTAAGTATTTCTTGTGACAATTATAATCTTGGAGTTAGTTTAGGTGAAGAAGTCATTAAAAACAAAAATATAGGCAAGAATATTGCAGTTGTAAGAAATAATTTAGAGTGTAGCAGTATAAAAGAAAGATATGATGGATTTATGAGTGTTATGAATAGGATAGGAAACAATTGCACGTTCTTACAATTCTCCGATAGCAACCAAACTACTTATTATAATGAATCAAAAAAGTTATTGGTAAATAATAATGTTGATGTAGTGGTAACTTTAGATTCAGATGAATTAGAGAATGTTTCTCAAGCGAAAAAAGATGTTGAGAACATAAATAAAAAAATATCAGATGTTCAAATTTATGGGGTAGGAAGTACAAGTAAAATTATTTCTTTTTTAGAAGACAAAATAATTAATGCAACTGCTGTTGAAAATGAATTTAACATTGGATATTTGAGCGTAAAAACTGCAGTAGATAAGCTTAATGGAAAGGATATGAATAAGAATACAATTTCTTCAACTGTTATTAATAAAGAAAATATGTATTCGGAGCAAAATCAAAAATTATTATTTCCATTCATTGGGTAATGGGATGGCAAATTAGATTTGAAATTCTATATTTAAATTAATGGTGTTGTGGAGGAGATATTGTGAAATTAATAAAGAGGTTATCTAAATTCTTAACAATAATTCCAATTATTAATTTATTGACAGCCTGTAATGCAAATGTGAATATTGGTAATTCCAATAATCGTGTTAAAGAGATAAAAATAGGTATAACATTATATAATCAAGATGATGCATTTATATCAACAATTGCTAAAAATATTCAAAATATAGCAAAAGAAAAAGAAGGGGAAGGAAATTACAAGATATTAATAAATATTTTAGATGCAAAAGGAAGTTCAACTGAGCAGAGTAGCGAAGTAGAAAGATTTATTTCGCAAAACTATGATGTTATATGCGTAAATATGGTTGATCGCACAGCAGCATCTTCAATTATAGATAAAGCAAAAGCAGCTAATATACCAATTGTTTTCTTTAATCGTGAGCCAGTTGAAGAAGATTTGGATAGATGGAATAAGTTATATTATGTGGGTGCTGAAGCAGAGAAGGCAGGAGAAATGCAAGCTGATATTATAATAAAAGCCTATAAGCAAAATAAACAAAACATAGATAAAAATGGAGATGGAAAGATTCAATATGTAATGCTGGAAGGTGAACCAGGCCACCAAGATACTGCGATAAGAACAGAATATTGCATTAAGACTATGGAGAAGAATGGAATTGAATTAGAAAAATTGGCAGATGATACTGCTTATTGGCAATCTTCACAAGCAACTACCAAAATGTTACAGTGGATTAAAACCTATGGAGATAAAATAGAAGTAGTATTTAGTAATAATGACGATATGGCTCTTGGTGCAATACAAGCGCTAAAAGATCAAGGCGTTATTAAAAATAAACCAATAGTTATTGGTATTGATGGAATTCCTAAGGCATTGGAGGCAGTAAAAAATGGGGATATGATTGGAACCGTTATAAATGATTCGAAGAAACAAGCAAATGCAATTTTCGATTTATCGTATAAATTAGCTACTAATGGAGATATAAACTCAGTACAGGGGCTAGAAAAAGGAAAATATATTAGAATTTCTCATACAGAGGTTACAAGTGATAATGTAGATTCGTATCTAAATAATAATTAATATGCATTACCAAATTCTAATTAAGTTATAGTATTAAAGTATTATTATTTTGTTATTTTATTCCATATGACCAAAGTGGATCATGAATTGATTAATAGTATAAACTTTGCATTAAAACACATAATAAAATCGTTAAATGTAATAAGAGATTTTAAAGAAAGATATTAATCAATATTCAAGTGGGAATATGGAGGAACAAAATGGGAATATTTAAAAAGTTATTAGTAATTATTATTATAACAATTATGATAACAGCAATATTAGGAATCCCTATCCATAATGTGAATGGAGATGTTGTAAAGGAACCTGTTAAGGTAGATATATTATTATATAGATTTGATGATGCATATATTTCTTTAGTACGCCAGGCTTTTGAAGAAATCCAAAATAAAAATAAAGGAAAGGTGGAGTTTACCTTTTATGACGGCAAGGATAATCAATCGATACAAAACGAAAGCCTGAATGAGATACTTGAAAAAGGTGAGACTGATTTAATTTTATTGAATTTGGTGGATACAAAGAGCACAAAAGAAGCTATTAATGAAATTAAAGAAAAGAATATTCCAGTAATTTTATTTAATAGAGAACCAGTTGATATAGATGCTATTGCATCTTACAATAAATCGTATTTTGTGGGAACAGAGGCAAGTGAAGCAGGGATACTGCAAGGAAAAATTCTTGTTGATAAATGGAATAAAGATAAAGAGGTTATAGATAAAAATAAGGACGATATAATGCAGTATGTTATGCTAATGGGTGAACAGGATAATTTGGAAGCAATTCAAAGAACAAAGTATTCTGTTTCTACAATTAATAATGCAGGAATAAAGACTCAGGAACTTGCATTAAGGATTTGTAATTGGGATGAGGATACAGCGAAAGATACCATGGAAAAATTATTTTTACAATATGGGGAAAGAATTGAAGCAATAATATCAAACAATGATTCAATGGCAATAGGAGCTATAGAAACATTACAAAAATATGGATATAATCAAGGCGATAAAAATAAAGCAATACCGGTTGTTGGGGTCGATGCTATACCTGCAGCACAAGAATTAATTAAAAAAGGATTCATGACAGGGTCAGTTCTTCAAGATCCCAAGGTTATGGCTGAAGCTATTTATTCAATTGGAATGAATTTAGTTTATGGTAGAAAACCTCTTGATGGCACAGAATACAAATTTGATAGTACTGGAGTTGCAGTTCGTATTCCGTATAAAGAATACATTGAAACTAATAAGTAATTTTAAACATAATTTACTTTACAACTCCCTAATATTAAATTAGTATAATATAAAAGTGTATTTTAAAAGTTAACAGGTAAATTATAACTAAAATTCTAATGGGGTGGGGCAAATGAGTAAATTAGAAGAAATATTAGAGTATAACAAAGAATTTATAGGCAATAAGGATTATGAAGAATATATAACAACTAAAATACCTAAGAAAAAAATGGTCATATTATCGTGTATGGATACCAGATTGACTGAGTTATTACCAAAAGCAATGAATATAAAAAATGGCGATGCCAAAATAATTAAAGATGCAGGAGCAACTGTTATGCACCCATTTGGGGGCGTAATGAGAAGTATATTAGTTGCGGTTTATGAATTTGGGGCAGAAGATGTTTTTGTAGTAGGTCATTATGGCTGCGGAATGAGTAATTTAGATACAAAAAGCCTTGTTGGAAAGATGATAAGTAGAGGAATAAAAGAAGAAACTATTTCAACTTTAAATAATGCAGGGGTAGATGTTGAAAAATGGCTTCACGGATTTGAATCCGTTGAAGAATCGATAAAGGAAAGTGTAAGAATGATAAAAAATCATCCTTTAATACCAAATGAAATAAAAGTACATGGCTTAATTATGAGTCCAGAAACAGGGGAGATTGAAGTCATAGTAGATGGAAATGCTTAATAAGAATTCCGTATAATCAAAAAATAACAAGTCGGTGTAAATCCTCGACTTGTTATTTTTTTCATAAGCATCAACTAAAAAATAATGATTTTTATAAATCATCAGCATCTTGTTCCTCACCATATCTAACAGTTCCTTCAGAACTAAAACTATCATTTGGATCTTTTTCAATAAAGTATCCATCGTTAGGTTCTTTTGAGGGTTTAGCATGATTTGCACAAGAATGTGATTGATGAACATTTGTTGAATTTTTAATGCTTTTTATTTTAGACATAATAAAATCCCTACTTTCTATCATAGAATATTTTTAGTATTACCAATAATCAAAATAATATTTATTGTATGTAGGTAAAAAGATTCTTCGTTTGATTTAGGCACAATCAAAAAAATAATAGACCAGTACGCTTGTCTGTTTTGCGTCATCAAATCCTACTAATAGGCTTGCTATGAGCAGAATTTGCCTCCTTGTCTGACACAAAATATACACATTAAGAAAGAGCAGCTATGCTGCAATACGGAACTTTTCTGCATATAAGAACATCTCGTCGCATCTTTGGTCTATTATTTTCTTTCATGTGCCTATAGTTAGAAATGTATACTTATAATTAGCCATACTTAAGTGTGTATTAACACAAAGAACTTAGATAAATATGTGTGAAATAGGCATTTGAAAATAAGCTGTTGAAGGTTCTTAATAGGTGGTTGTTCCACTTTAGCTTGTCACATTGAATAATGGGAGCATGCTAAAGTGGGTGCAACCACCTATTTA